>DATHVO010000264.1:0-4417 GCA_035461265.1 Longimicrobiales bacterium | reverse complement strand
CGGGTCCGCCGCGCCGCGTTAGGACGTGGGCGTAATCGTGCTGTTCCGCCGGCCGTTGATCTGCGTGGCCGCCTGCAGCTGCGCCGGCAGGCCGCCGAAGTCCGCGAGTCCCCCTGTGGCGATGGGCGAGCCCGCAGCCGGCCGCCAGTCGAAGCTGGCCCCTGTTGCATTCAGGGTGTTTGCCGGGAACACGGTAAACAGGTTCGCGGCGGCGACGTCACCCACTTCGAGGGCGTTGGCCGCGAGGTCGAGCACGTACTGCCGGTTGTCGAGGTTGGCTGCCGTGAGGTTCTCCGCCTGGAATGCGCCGGCGGTGCCCGAGATGTAGAGGTTGCGGATCCGGAGGTTGCCCTCGTTGTGGCGCGCCATGGTCTGCTCGCCCCGCAGGCTGATGGCCTCACGGGAGTACCGCGTGACTACGCCGTTCACGTAGAGCCCGCCGGTGCCGCGGCGCAGCATCATGCCGTAGTTGCCGCCAGTCGTCTCCCACGCGCCGGCAGGCGCGCCCACCAGCGTGAAGTTGGCGAACACCGGAACAGTGTAGGGCTGGGATGCGCTGCGGTTCGCGTCGCCCGCCGCACAGTTCTCCGCCCAGCAGCCGTCGTTCTCGATGCCCTGCGGGTCCGACGCCACGCCGCCCGCCAGGCCGGGACGCGCCTCGGGCCGGATGGACTGGAAGGCAATGAGGAACTGGTTCCGTCCGATGTAGCCTTCCGACGCGTCGAAGTGGTCATCCGCCGATTCGTAGGAGACGAGGTAGCGCCCGTTCACCGCGCCGCCGAACCACTCGAACGAGTCGTCGAGGCCCTGGAGAACCTGCACGTACTCGACGGTCGTGCCGGCGCCCACCGCGGCCATGGTCAGGCTGTTGAGTTCCTCGTTCGGCGCCGTCGGGTATCCGGCGAACTCGATGCGGACGTAGCGCAGCACGCCGCTGCTGTCGTTGTTGTCGCTGCCGCCATGGTAGAACTGCGCGGGATTGGCGTTCGCCGGCGTGCCCGTGCCCTCGATCTGCGTCGAGCCCTGCCGGTTGATGATGCCGTTGCCAATGATGATGACCCCGCCCCAGTCGCCTGGCTGGCGCTGGCCCGCCGGCCGCTCCGACGTGAAGACGATGGGTTTGTCGGCCGTGCCCTCCGCCATGATCCTCGCGCCGCGCAGCACGAAGAGCGACGAGCCCGGAATCTCGAAGTCGCCCACGATCTTCGTGCCCGGCTGGATCGTCAGCGTAGCATTGTTGGCGACCTTGATGAAGCCGGAAAGGACGTAGGTCGAGTCCGCGTAGAACGTGCGGTTGCTCGTGATGTCGCTCGTGACGATGGAGAATATCTCGTCGGGCACGGTGAACGCCGATGACGGATTGCTGGCCGTGCTGCGGTTCGTCCCGGCCGTGGCCGTGACGCGGAACCGGTACTGCCCGCCCGTCGTCAGGCCCGTCACGTCCAGAGTAGTCGAGCTCGCGGTGCCCACGGACGTGAACGTGCCGCCTGCGGCGCCTTCGGCACGCTCGATCTCGTAGCCGGTGGCGCCGGTGACGCCGTCCCAGGTCACGCGCGCGGCCGTCGGCGACAGCGCACGCACTTCGACGTTGGTGGGGGACTGGAGCGTTACGGTCGGGTTCGTGCCGCTGTCATCGCTGCACGCGGCCAGGCCGAGCGCGGGGAACAGCGCCAGGGCGAGCAGCTTCCTGCCGGAGGGTCTCATTGCGTTCTGCTTCCGTGATGAATGAACGATGCGATACGGTCGGACACTGATAAGAAAGCACCCCGGGATAACGAAACGAGCCCGTGACGGATCACGGGCTCGTAACGATCGGTACGGCGGTCCGGTATCGGCGTTACCGGGACCAGGACAGCCCGATACTGGCGCTGCGGCCGGACCGGTAGTAGCTGCGGAGAAGGTCGCCCTGGCGGACCTCGTACGGCGAGTCCAGCAGGTTCTTCAGGTCGATCTTGCCCGCCACCGTGCCCAGCACCGGGAAACGCAGGGACAGGTCGAGACCCGGACGCGGCTGCTCCAGCATATCCTGGACGTTCTGTCCGGACGGCCGGGCATTGATGATCCGCTCGCCCACGACGTTGAACAGGACCGTGGCGCTCGTGGCGCCGCGACCAGCGGAGGTCCACGTCAGACCGGCATTGACCACGTACGGCGCCTGGCCCGTCATGGCGCGCGTCGGATCGCCATCCACACCCGTGCGGACCTCGCTCTTCATGACCGTGACGTTCGCGAAGGCCGTGAACGGCGCCAGTGCCTCGGCCACGAACTCGAGGCTCCGCATCGCCTCCAGCTCGACGCCGTAGTTCACCGCGCTCTCGGCGTTCTGGAACCACAGCGAGTTCGTGCCGGACCGGCCCTGGTAGCGGGGCTCGATGGGGTCGGCGAACCGCTTCGCGAACAGCGCCACCGACAGCACCTCGCCTGCCTGCGGGTAGTGCTCCCAGCGGAGGTCGTAGTTCTGGATCAGTGTTCGGCTCAGGTCCGGGTTGCCGCACCGCTGCTCCTCGCCCAGCCCCGCGCGGTAGCAGATGGGCGCGACCTCGCGGTACTCCGGCCGCGCCAGCGTCTGCGACGCCGAGAGGCGGATCTTCTGCGTCCCCGTCAGGTCGTAGATCAGGGTCGCCGACGGCAGCACGTCCGTGTAGGACGGGTTCGATACGCCCAGGTTGCCCAGCACGTCCTGGTAGCCGACCTCCAGCTCCGACTGCTCGACGCGCGCGCCGCCCACGATCCGCAAGCGCGGCGCCGGCGCCCACTCCACCATGGCGAATCCCGCGACGATCCTGTCCTCGGCGCGGTAGTTGCCCCCCGCATTGAAGATCCCCAGCTCGAACAGCTGCTCGCCGTTGGTGGAGTAGCGGCCGTCGAAGAGGTCTTCCGGACGGAGCTGCCACCGCGGGTCGGTAGGCGTCCAGTCGCGCGTCCGGATGGCGTACCCGTTGTCGAAGGCGTCGCGCTCCGTCGTCCGGTATAGCCCGCCGAAGCGGATGGCGTGGTTCCGCGACGCGCCGATGTCGATGCGATAGCTGGCCGACGCCTCGAAGCCCGTCTCCTTCAGGCCACCATACGCCCGGAATGCACCCTCCTGGTTGTACCACGTCGGCACGGCGGGGTCGAGCCATGTGACGAACTCGGAACGGTCCGGCTCCTGGCGCGAGACCGCGGAGCTCGTCACCGCCCAGTCCAGGCGGTGGCGCGCAGCCAGCTGATGCTGCCCTGCCAGCTGGTTGGAGCGGACCCAGCGCTCGATGTAGCGCAGGCGCTCGATCTGGATGTTCGTGCCGTGGTTCTCGTAGAAGCCCTGCTCGATCCGCGCCTCGTTGTCCGCCGAGCGGTTGTAGCTGTTGTTCAGCGAGATGCGGCTGTGCGTGCCGAACATCGTGCTGAGGTTCAACAGCCCGCCGACCAGCACGCTGTGCCGGCCCACCGTCCCCTCATAGCGGTCGCCCTCCGGGTTCTCCCGGATGGCGCCGAGGTTGGCCTCGTCACCCGCCGAGTAGGTGCCCGAAACCAGGTAACCAAAGTCGCGGCCCAGCACCGGATCGGTGCCGCCGAGGGAGAAGCCGACGGACGAGCTCTGGCTGCCGTTGCGGTTCTCCGTCGACCATGCGTTGCGCATGGCGTTGACCATCTGGTTCGTCTGCGTGCCCGGCTGCGGACGGGGGGTGCTGCCTACCACCTCGGGCATGAGGCGCGGGCCCGCCGCCAGGGCCAGCCACTCGCCGCCCTCCCGGGGCGCCATGGGCAGGGCCCGACCCGTGACGGCCGAGTTGTAGCCCTGGGACAGGGACAGGTTGAGCTGCCGCCTGGCGGGGTACTCGCGCGTGCGGATGTCCACCTGCGCGCCGCTGAAGTCGCCCGGCAGGTCCGGCGTGAACGTCTTGGCCGTGGTGATGGTCTGGAGCATTCCTGCCGGAAAGAGGTCCAGGGGGACCATCTTCCGCTCGGGCTCGGGGCTCGGGATGCGGCTGCCGTTCAGGGACGTCGTCGTGTAGCGCTCCCCCAGCCCGCGGACGAACACGTATCGCCCGTCCTGGACGGTAACGCCGCTGATGCGCTGGACCGCGGCGGCCGCGTCGCTGTCGGGGCTGCGGGCGATCTGCTCCGCCGCGATCCCGCTCATGACGTTCGTCGAGTTCCGCTGCAGCTCCAGCGCCCGGCTGACGCTGCCCCGCTCCGCCGACGCGGACACCTCGATGGCAGCGAGCTCCACCGCCGACGGGTCGAGCGTGATGTTCAGCTCCACCGCGCTCCCCGCCCGGACCTGCACGGACGTGACCGTCTTCGCCGCGTAGCCGATGCTCTGCGCACGGAGCGCAACCTCGCCCGACGGGACGTTGTTCACGACGTAGCGGCCGTCCAGGCCGCTCATCACGCGGACCCTGGAGTCCACCACCTCGACGGTGACGTGCGGGAG
>DATHVO010000263.1:0-4143 GCA_035461265.1 Longimicrobiales bacterium | reverse complement strand
GGAATCAGGATGAAACCCTCCCTCGTCACCGGGAGCGTCTGCACGGACTCCACGTCTCCTGTGAGTACGAGGACCAGCTCATCCCCGGGGCCCAGGACGTAGGAGCTGGACACCGCCCCGGTCGCCACCGGTTCGAATTCCGTGGAGCCCCGTCTGAAGACTTCGATGCCGAACACGCGCAGGTCCAGCCGTCGTTCCTCGGCCGTGAGGTCCGCCGTGTCGGGTGGTACGAAATCGAAATCCGGCATCCCTTCGAGGCGCAGGGCACGGAGTGCCTCGAAGGTGCGCTCCGTCGGGGGTGGCGGTACGGAGTCCGCGGTCGACAGGTAGGCGTCCAGCGTTGCGGGATCGTAACCCATGGAGGCCAGGCGGCGGCGGACCTGGTCATGAGTCATTCCGCTGGTCCGCAGCCGGTTGAGGAGTTCGTCCCTGAGTCCCATCGCATCGATCTGCTGCTGGACCTGGTCGGGCGGCGTACCGGGCGGCGGGGGGGTGGGTGTCGGGACCTGGGCCCGTGCCGCAGTGGCCAGGCAGGCGGTGGACACGACGGCCGTAAGCACGGCGGTGAGAACGGACGACGTCCTGCGTCTATGCATGGCTGCTCCGGGCATGCGCTCCTGGCGCGCCGTTCACGGCGCGTGGCAGCGTTGCTGATGCGTTGAGGGTAAGTCCGGGGCGCTTCAAGTCAGGAACTGCGAACCACTTCCGGCACAAGCAGAAATAATAGAGGGGTCCGCGATGCAGAACAAGGCGACCCACCGCGGCAACCCCCTACGCCGCCAGCGACCGCTCTTCCGCCTCCGCCGGTGTCGTCATCCGCGGCGACACGGCCCGTCGCTCCCGCCGCCGCCGCCACACGCAGCCGCCGAACGGCAGCGTGGAGCGTGGCAGCCGGGGCGCCAGCGGGCAGGATATGGACGTCATCGCCCTGTCCGTAGTTCTTCCGTTCAGTTGCGCCCCCGAATACCCGAACGCGGGCTGGTAGGTCCACGCCAACGGCGCTAGCTTCCGGCAGGACCCTCGCAGGAGCGGAGCGTGACCTTCTTCGGCCGTGTCGGCCTTGCCGTGACCCGGTTCGCGCCCCAGGGCGACGGCGTGGCGTACGTCGGCCGGCTGCTCCGCCACGCGTTGGAGCCCCTCGCCGAGGAGCTCATCTGCGTGGAGCTGGGGGACTACGACGGCCACCCCATCAGCGCGCCGCGCCGCGGCGTCTTCCTCCGACAGTTTCGCGAGGCCCAGCACTTCCAGCTCCCGGACTGGTGGCTCTTCGTCCATTGTGACGTCGGCCGCCTCCAGCACGCCCTGCCCCCGGAAGAGCGTCGGCCTTATGCCGTGTTCCTGCACGGCGGCGAGGTTCGGCTTCCGGCGCTGAACAGGGCGCGTGCGCGGGTTCTCCGACACGCCGACGCCCGCCTCGCCAACTCCAGGCATACGGCCCGGAACGCCGTGGCGTCCTGCCCCGACATCGGCATCGTGAGCATCTGCCCGCTGGCGCTGCTGCCGGACCCGCCGGCGGGTGAGCTGGACGTCTCACTACTTGAAACCGTCGGGACCGGATACGCCCTCATGGTCGCCCGGATGAATGCCGATGAACGGTTCAAGGGCCATGACGAGCTCCTCGACGCATGGGGCGCAGTGCGGGGCGCCGTGCCCGGCGCGCGCCTGGTCGTCGTGGGCGGCGGCGACGATGCGGCCCGGCTCCGGCGAAAGGCTGGGGAACTCGGCCTGGCCGACGCCGTCCGCTTCACGGGTCGCGTTACCGACCATACACTGGCGGAGCTGCGGCGGCGGGCTGCGTTCTTCGTCATGCCCAGCAGCAATGAGGGCTTCGGCCTGGTCTACCTCGAGGCCATGCGCGACGGGCTCGCCTGCATCGGCTGCGCAGAGGATGCCGCGGCGGAGATCATCGTGGATGGAGTCACCGGCCTCCTCGTCCCCGATGGCGACCGCCACGCCCTCGCCGCCGCCGTCGCACGCCTGTTCCTGGAGCCGGACCTCGCCCGGCGCATGGGCGCCGGCGGCCGCGCCCGCGCCATGAAGGAGTATACGCTCGAGCGCTTCCGGCACCGCACGGCCGGCGCCCTGCATCTGCCCTTCGCCACCCGGGCCGCCCGCCGCGTCCTCGACCGGCGGGCCTGACGACCATGCGGGTCGCCGACGTCGTGGTGGTGGGCGGCGGCGTGGTCGGGCTCGCCATCGCCACGGCGGTCAGGAAGCGCTGGACGGACGCACGCGTTACGCTCCTCGAGAAGGAGCGCGACGTCGGCCTGCACGCCAGCACCCGCAACAGCGGAGTCCTCCACGCCGGCTTCTACTACGCCGCCGACTCCCTGAAGGCCCGGTTGACGCGGCAGGGCAGGGACCGCCTCGCCGCCTTCTGCGATGAGCATGGCATCCCGGTGCGCCGCTGCGGCAAGCTCGTCGTCGCCCGGAACCAGGACGAGACCGCCACCCTCGAGGAGCTGGCCCGGAGAGGCGCGACGAACGGAGTGCCCGTGGAGCTGGTGACCGAGGACGATGCGCGACGCATCGAGCCCCGGGCCCGGACACACGGGCAGGCGCTCTTTTCGCCCACCACCGCGTCCGTTGAGCCCGCCGCCGTGGTCGCGGCGCTTGCGCGGGAGGCGGAGCGCACTGGCGTGGAGGTAAGGACGGGCGTCCGCGTCATCGGCGTCCGCGATCCCGGAGGCACGGGGGCTCGACAGTCCCCGGCGGGATGGACGCTCCGGACGACCGTCGGGGACGTGCCTGCCGGCTACGTCATCAATGCCGCCGGCCTGTACGCCGACCGCATCGCCCACGCCTTCGGATTCGGCCGCTGCTACCGCATCCTGCCCTTCCGCGGCGTCTACCTCCATGCCGACGGCAGCGTCGCCCTTTCCACGCACGTGTACCCCGTGCCCGACCTCCGCAATCCCTTCCTCGGCGTGCACTTCACCGTGACGGCCGGTGGTCACACGAAGATCGGTCCCACGGCGATGCCTGCACTCTGGCGGGAGCACTACGGCGGTGTCGGCCGATTCAATGCGAGGGAAATGGTCGAGGTCGTGTCACGTGAGGCCCTGCTCCTCGCCCGCAACGACTTCGGCTTCCGGGCCCTGGCCGCCGAGGAAGTGCCGAAGTACTTCCGGGCGCAGCTCGTCCGCCGTGCCGCCGAGCTCGTGCCCGGCATCCATCCCGGACAGTTCAGGGAGTGGGGGCGGCCCGGCATCCGGGCCCAGCTCCTCGACACCCGGACGCGCAGACTCGAGATGGACTTCGTCTTCCACGGCGACGCACGGTCGTTCCACGTCCTGAACGCCGTATCACCGGCCTTCACCTGCTGTCTGTCCTTCGCGGATTTCGCCCTGGAGCGGGCGGCCGCGCTGATGGGCTGACGCCCGGAAGGGATCGGTTGGCGGGCGTGACACCCCCGGTCATGGCCGGCGGCGCCGCCGCGTGCCCCTTGCCGGGGTTCCGGATGCGGCAGGGCGCCGGCAGCAGTCTCCCCGCCACCGGCGCCCGCCTGACCGCTGCCGGAGCTACCGGCGACCGTCGTAGTAGATGGCGATGGCGTTGCCGTCGCGGTCCACTTCGATCGCAATCACGCGATCCATGAACACGGCCGGCTCCTCCTCGATCTCCGCCGCCGTCAGGAAGGGCGTGATGCGAAGGGCGAGGGCCTCGTTTTCCTTCAGCCCGGTGCGCAGCGCCACGATGTGATCGTTATGCTGCGTCAGCAGGTCCGTGTACGCCTGGACCTGCGCCTCCGGGACGACGTCTGCAATGTTGATCAGGGCGATCTGCGCCGTCTCCAGCTCCGTCTCGGAAACCGCCTGAAGCTGCAGGTGCGCGTGGGTCATGGCCGTCACCAGCGAGCCGTACGCCGCCGCCGGCGCCGGCATGGCGCCCGGCAGGCCGCCGGTCTCCTGCGCCGCAACAGGGCTGGTTGATGCGAACGACATGAATGCAGCCGCCACGGCCGCGGTGGAGAGATACTTCCTCATGCTTGCCTCCTGGTTCTGCTCTGTGCTTCTACATCCCGCCGCGTCCATACCGCGGACGCGGCCGGGAACGTCGCGGCAGGGTCCGTGCCAGCAAGGCCGCCGCCCGGTCCGGGAGGCGCGGGCGCACTTTGCATGAGGCGGGCATTTTCGCGATCAT
>DATHVO010000262.1:0-2645 GCA_035461265.1 Longimicrobiales bacterium | reverse complement strand
ACACCCAGCCAGACCGGCGGCTTCGCATGGGGGTGCCCGGTGTCCCGGCCGAGCTCCATGCCCTTCACGGGATCGACGGACGCCTCGGCCAGACGGCGGAGGACGCGGTCGAGGATCTCGCCGGCCGCCTTGCGTGTGAACGTCGATGCGAAGATCTCGTCTGCCGGCTCGCCGCGGGCCAGGAGGGCGATGAGGTGGGATGATATGCGGTACGTCTTGCCCGATCCCGCGGAAGCGAGGATAAGCTCCCGGGGCAGCGAGGTGCCGCCAGCCACGCGCCGGTTCCCCATCGCGTCAGTCATGGGTGCCGTTATCTCCGTTCTCCCCCGCCTCCACCGCCTCGATGGCGGCGAGCAGCCTGCGGCCGACGCCGAGGAGGGCGCCGGTGTCCTCATCGATGTAGCGGATGGACAGGTCCGGGTCGTAGGCGAACTCGTTGTCCCGGAGCAGCCGCACGCAGGCGCGAGCCGCGTCGTCCGCCTTGTCCAGTTCCTCTGCCGTCCAGTCGGCCAGCACCGCGCCCACGGCGTCGATGTCGGAGCACAGCAGGATGTAGCCGAGGTCCACGTCGTCCAGCGATCCCGTGAACACGACCTGGCCGCCGGTATCCAGGACGTACGGGAGGAGGTGGCGGTAGAGCGGGAGCTGCAGGTTTTTCCAGGCGATGTCTGCGCCCCTGCTCTTCCCCCGGCAATGCACCTTGTGCGGCGGGTCCGCCCTGTCCCCGGTCTTGTAGTCGAAGACGGCCCAGCGCCCGGTCCGCTCGTTGTAGTCAATGCGGTCGATCCGGCCGCGGAGGCGGATCGGCGTGCCGTCCACATCGAAGTCGATACCTCCCTCGACGTAACACTCAACGCCGACGACGTGCCAACCGGCGGCGAGCCAGTCCGCATGCCAGCGGGCGAAGGCCGAGAGCCGTTCCAGGAGCTGCGTGATCTGCAGCGGCACCGCATGGTACGGCTGGCTGCCAAACCGCCGCCTCGCATGCCCGTCGAGGATGGCATGGAGGCACGCCTCGATGCGGGCCCGATCCGTGGAGCGTACCTCCGGCGCGCGGCCGAAGTCCTCCAGGACATCGTGGGCCAGCGAGCCGAACCCCATTGGATCGATCTCCCGGCCCGCGTCATCCACGGCCTGCAGGCGGAGCACCCGTTCGAGGGCGAACAGGAACGGGTTCTCGAGGAGCGCCCCGAAGCTCGTGACCGACAGGGTCTCAAGGGGTTCTGCGGGCCGGATGACCGGCTCCGGCGGCAGCCGGAACTGCGAGGGGCTTGCGTCGCCGCCGCCGTCCCCCTGTGTCTCCCGCTGCCCGGCGGGGACGCCGTCCCCGGCGCCGGCGTAGAAGGCGAGGATGCGGCGGGCGAGATCCTCTCCGGGGACCGCGAGGAGGAGGCGGCTGGGCCGCAGCGGGTCACCGGTGGCCGAGCGTCGGCCCGCCACGACGTGGGTGCGCGGGCGGGAATGGATCACGGCCGCGAGCTGGTACGCATCGCGTGCGTAGCGCCGTGCGTTGTCCTCCAGGCCCAGGACCGTGCGCAGGGTGTCGGGCAGGAACGGGTCGGAATTCACGGACGCCGGCAGGTGGCCCTCGTTCAGCCCGGTGATGATGGCCACGTCGGCGTCATCGAGGTGAAGCTCCAGCCAGCCGAGCAGCTCAACGGCGGCGCGGTCGGGGTCCGCCGGGATCGACCCGCCCGCGGACTCGTCCAGGAGAACGCGTATGGCGGTGGCCGCGTCGCACGGCGCGTCGTCGAGGTCCGGCGGCAGCCGGTGCAGGCCGGCGGCCGCGTCGCGGATCAGCTCGCACGCCTTCAGCAGACGGCGCTCCCGGGGCACGGCACGATCGAGCCGCTCCATGCCGTATACGCGCAGCAGCAGGCCCATGACCTCGGGCATCCATTCCGCGGGCCGCCGCGTCCCTGCCATGGAGCCCAGGAGGTGCTTCCCCCGCGCGGCCGCGATGTAGGCTTCCACTGTGTCCCGAACATCCGTGTCGCCACCGGGGAGGCGCGCCCCGAGTCGCGCCTGCAGGTGCCTGCTCTGGTACTCGTCGAAGGCGTGGAGCCAGCCATCCGTCCGGCGCAGGAAGGCGGCACCGCGATGGGCAAGACCGCTGGCCTCCGCTTCCACCCATTTCCCGAAGTCCGGGTGACGGGCGAGGGCGGCCCAGGAATCGGCGCCGTCGCCGTCCAGGACGTTCGCCAGGCCCTCGAGCAGCCGGTACGGCGAGGAGAGCTCCAGCGGGAGCCCGGCGGCACGGCGGGAGGGCACGCCGCCAGCGGTGAGGCGCTCCTCGACGTACGGGGCCACCTCCTCGTCGGGAATGGCCACCGCGACCTCGTCGGCGGCGTACGCCCCATCCAGCGAAGCAAGGATTCGCAGCACGGCGTTCGCCTGATCGGCGGGACGGTCCGCCACGGTAACGCTGCCATCGAGGATGGCTACATGCTGCGCCGTCCAGAACCCGGGATCGACACATCCGAGTGCGTCGAAGCCCGCCTGCATGGCGTCCGGCGCATGCACCATGGCGTGCACGACGCCGGCGGGCAGCGCCTCCAGCATGCGCCGGGTGATGGCAGGCATCTCCGGCACGGCGAGGAGCCAGATCTCCGCGTCCGATGCGACCGATCCGCCGGCGAGCGCCT
>DATHVO010000261.1:0-3284 GCA_035461265.1 Longimicrobiales bacterium | reverse complement strand
TTACGCCCACGTCCTAACGCGGCGCGGCGGACCCGAACGGTCCGGCGTGGTGGGCCGGCTGGACGAGCTACGCGCGGAACTGACACGACCCATGAGACGGCAGCCGGTGCGTCCGCCCCCGTGGCGGGCGCACCGGCTCCGCTTCCCCACACGCGATACGAGTATTCTGGTGGATCATGCATGATGCAACTGGGCGCCGCGCGCGCCGCCCCCGACTCACCGCCCTCGCGGCGTTCACGGCCCTCCTCTCGCTGGCGGCCTGCGACGTCCTGCCGGAGGGCGGGACTCTGCCCGCGGCAGCGGAGCCGGTCCCGGCCCGTGTGGACAGCATCCTCCCCATCGAGGAGGAACTGCACAGGTTCAGGGCAGCCCTCCCGGACACGGTCACCGCGCTGGCCGGCGGCGCCACCTCCATCGATGCTCTCGTCGTCGGTTTCCTGAAGGCGCTGGAGGCACGGGACGCGTCAGCCCTCGGCGAGCTCGTGCTGATGCCGGCGGAGTTCGCATGGCTGTACTATCCCCATACGCGCTTCACCGCGCGGCCGTACGAGCTGAGCCCGGCAGTCGTCTGGTTCCAGCTCGAGAACTACGGCTCCCGCGGCCTCAACCGCGCCCTCCTCCGGTACGGCGGCCGTATCCTCGACCATGCCGGCCACCGCTGTCCCGTCGCGGCGGAGGTAGAGGGCGACAACCGGATCTGGAGTGGCTGCGTGATCCGGCACGTCGGCGAGGCCGGCGACACCGCCGACCTGTCGCTGTTCGGCGGGATCATCGAGCGGGACGGCCGGTTCAAGTTCATCAACTACGCCAATCGCCTGTGATCCGCGAAGCGGCGCCGGAGGCCGGGCCCGCAGTACGCAGTCAATCTTCGCTCCCGTAAAGAACGCGTAACGGCTTTGTCGCGGACCTGCTGGCGGTATTGCCGCCGCCGCCCGCCCGCGGCACCCTTCTGCCGTCACCCGCGAACGGAGCGCAGGACGGAGGCGGACTGATGTGGGTTTCGTTGAGGAAGCGGACGCCGCGGCTGGAAGACCGCGCCGGCGACTGCGAAGGCGGTGAGGGCGAGCAACCAGCCCGCCACGACGTCGCCGGGATAGTGGACGCCGAGATAGCAGCGAGTGACGCCTACCAGAAGGCCCGTGGCGACGGCCGCCATGCCGGCGATGCCGGGCAGGAGTGCGGCGAGACCCAGACCCACGGATAGCGCCGCCACGCCGATGGTCGCCGTGGCACCGCCCAGGTGGGTCAGGGCGCGGACCGCCCGGTCCAGCCAGGGCCGCCTCCGGCACACGACGTAGAGGAGCGCCCGCTCGTCCCGCCGGTGAAGCCGCAGTATCAGTCCCGCCACGTCCTCTCCTGAAGAAGGTCTTCCTGTCCGATTCGACGTTAGCCGCCCCGCGCCACGCCCGTCCCGCGAACCCGTAACGCCGCGGTCACGGCATCGGGATTCGCGCCGGTCGCCGTTTCGTTACATTCCCTTTACGGGTGGTTGACCGGCGACCGTTACCTGTTCACGCGGGGAGACGCGACCGTGCGTCCGTCGTGACAGACCGGCGACCGTCCCCGTCGCGGGTCACAGGAACCTGAGCCATGACCACAGCGTCGACGAAGAAATCACCGGCCCGCATCCTGGTCGTCGAGGACGAGCGTGACATTGCCGCCCTCATCGCGTATCACCTGACGAAAGAGGGCTACCGTGTCCGGACGGCGGAGGCGGGACACGAGGCCCTCGAGTCAGTGGGGGCGGAGCGGCCCGACCTGATGCTTCTCGACCTGATGCTGCCCGGCTTCTCGGGATACGAGGTGCTGCAGGAAATGAAGCGGCAGCCGGAACTGGCGGAGGTGCCCATCGTGGTGCTGACGGCGCGGCGGGACGAGGCGGACCGCGTCATGGGCCTGGAGCTGGGTGCCGATGACTACGTCACGAAGCCGTTCAGCCCGCGGGAACTGGTACTGCGCGTGAAGGCCGTGCTGCGCCGGGCGCAGTCGCCGGCGGTAGCCGGCGGCGGGCGGACCCTGCGCGGGGGGCCCATTGTCGTGGACCTGAATGCCCTCCGCGCTTCCATCGACGGGGACGAGCTGGACCTCACGCCGACGGAGTACCGCCTGCTGGTGACCCTGATGGAACGGCGCGGGCGGGTCCAGAGCCGGCAGCAGCTCCTGGAGACGGCATGGGACATCCATGCCCGGATCGAGACCCGGACGGTGGACATGCATGTCCAGCGACTGCGCTCGAAGCTGGGCGTGCACGGCGCCCTCATCGAGACGGTGCGCGGCTTCGGATACCGGTTCCGCAACACCGAAGGCGAATGAAGGATCGAACCGTCCGGGTGACGCACCTCATGGCAGGCATCGTCCTGGCGGCGGTGGCCGTGGGCGGCCTGGTCGTGGTGCGGGCCCTGTCCGCCGGACTCGCCCGGGCCGGCGTCGGCCCGGCGGAGGCCGCCGATGCCCGGGCCGCCGTCGTGCTGGCGCTGGTGCTTGCCGGGGCAGCGGGCGTGGCCGCGGCGGCGGCCCTCGGGTGGTGGCTGCGGCGCGAACTCAGGCGGGTGCACGCACGCGTGCTGGCCCTCGCCCGGGGCGAGACGCCGGGTGAGGCCACGACGCCGCACATCCGCGAACTGCTGGAAGTGAACACGGCCGTGGACCGGCTCTCCCGCCGCGTCGCGGACCGGGAGGCGGAGCTGGAGCGGGGCGGGACCGAGACGGGAATCCTCCTCGACGCCATTTCCGAGGGCATCCTCCAGCTCGATCCGGCGGGACGGGTCGTACGGGCGAATCCCGTGGCCCGGACCCTCCTCGGGCTCGACCGGGGCAGCATCGGCCAGCCCGTGACCACCCACGTCCGCAACGTCGAGCTTCGCCGCATCCTGGAGCAGGTGGCCGCGGGCGAGTCCGTGAACGCCGCCGAGCTCAACCTCGCGGACCGGCGCCTCCTCGTGTCGGGCCGACCCCTGCCCATGGCAGAGGCCGGCGGAGGCGGCGCCGTCGTCGCGTTCGTGGACCTCACGGAGGTCCGCCGCCTGGAGAGCGTGCGTCGGGACTTCGTCGCCAACGTCAGCCACGAGCTGAAGACCCCGGTCGGCGCGCTGCGCCTGCTCGCGGAGGCGCTGATCGAGGCGACGGCGGGGGACGGGGGCGACCGGGAGTCGGCAGCGGACGACGACACGGGTCAGGGCCCTGACCTGGTGGCGGTTCGGCGGTTCGCCGAGCGGATCCGGCACGAGTCCACCCGGCTGGGGCGGCTCGTCGGCGACCTGCTGGAGCTCACCCGGCTCCAGGGG
>DATHVO010000260.1:0-6581 GCA_035461265.1 Longimicrobiales bacterium | reverse complement strand
TCACCTCGGCTAGCAGCTCGGCATCGCCGGCGCAGTGTCCGGTGAGAAAAGCCTCACGCGCGGCCGGCTCACGCTCGAGCGCTGCCCATAGCGCATCCTGGACCTTCTGCCAGCGCGAGGACGGCATGATGCCCCCTGGCGTGGTAGCGAGACGACCGATCGCCTCGCATCCTGTGCGGGAAGTGGGGATGACGAGCCGAAATATTTCGCTGCTCGCCAGAAAACAAAGCTAACCGCGTGGTACCGCCCGCGATACAACAATGATCGAAACTGGGGAGCCGTATGGGCGTAGCGTGTGCCGCGCAACGGCACGGACGCGGGTTCGACCTTTCACGGCGAAGAAGAGCAAGGGCGCCCGATCAACTGATCAGGCGCCCTTCAGTGGAGCCGGCGGGAGTCGGCGCCGGCGTCGCCGAAGCACCCCACCCGCGTGTGCCGCGCAGCGGCACTGACGCGGGTTCGACCCTTCACTGTGCAAAAGAACAAGGGCGCCCGATCAACTGATCAGGCGCCCTTCAGTGGAGCCGGCGGGAGTCGAACCCGCGTCCGCAACTGGATCCCTCAGGACGTCTACGTGCGTGTTCTACCGTTCTGTATTTCTCGTCCGATCAGTCGGCTGGTAGACCGCCTCTCACGGACCAGCTTCGCGTTTTCTCGTCCGCGTTCGGCGAAGCGACTCCCGCGGACCAGCCCGATTCAAGCGACGCTTCCAGCTCCGCCTCGAGGCCCGGCGGCGAAGGAAACGGGTAGCGTAAGGTTTAGTTACGCAGCCAATGCCAGTTGATTGTTGGCACTTGTTGATTTTGCCGCTTTTTTACGAGGTGACGGCACCTCGGCACGCAATCCCGACTTCACCAACCACGTCGAATCCGGATCGGCCCCGGACCCAAAAATATAGCCGTATCAACGTGTTGGGTCAATGCAGGTCATGTGATCACGAGCCTGGGCGATACCGGCGGGGCGGCCGCTCCGCGGCCATGACACGGTCCCGGCCTGCCTCCTTGGCGGCGTAGAGGGCGGCGTCGGCGGCGCCTGGCAGGTCGCCGGGGCTCGTGACGATGTCCGGGCATGCCGCCACGCCAATGGACGCCCGCACATGGATTTGCCGGCCGCCCCACTCGACGGGAGCGGCGGCGATGGCGGCGCGGACACGGTCCGCCACCTCGACGGCGGCGGCGAGGTTCGTTTCGGGGAGGAGCACGACGAACTCCTCGCCGCCCAGGCGCGCCACGGTGTCCACGTCTCGCACGCACGCCAGGAGGGTCCGGGCCGCCCGCCGGAGGACCTCGTCACCGGCCTCGTGGCCGTGGCTGTCGTTGATGCCCTTGAAGTGGTCGAGGTCGACCATGAGGAGGGCGACCGTGCGGCCGTAGCGTTCGAAACGGCCGGTTTCCGCGGCGAGGATCTCGTTGAACGCGCGACGGTTCCGGAGCTGGGTCAGGGCGTCCTGATCGGCGTGTTCCTGGAGGCGTCCGAACGCCCTGGCATGCTCGAGGTGCATCGCCGCATACGGTGAGAGCGCGTGGAGCAGGTCGAGTGCGGCGGGATCGAGGTCGGGGCCGTTGGACGTCCACACCGCCAGCACGCCGTTGGTGCCGGTGGCGCCGTAAAGGGGCAGGGCCGCCATCGCCCGGGGCCGGGCGTGCCAACGCTCGTCGGGATGCGCCACGCAGGTTGCGCCGGGCTTCCAGTCGTCGGCAGTTCGCACGATCATGGTGTCCGCCCGCACGGCGAGGGCGAGCTCGGAGGCGGGCATCTCGAATGGGTCACCCTGGCGGGGCCCACCGTCGCCGCCTGCCGTCGCCAGGACCTCGCCCTGCCCCTCGCCGTCGTTCCAGGTAGCGAGGGCCGCACCCGTCGCGTCGGTGAGGGAGCGGGCGGTCTCGCACAGGTCCGCGGCGAGGGTCTCCAGCTCCAGCTCTCCCGGCATGCGGCGGATTCCCTGGACGAGGGTGGCGAGGCGCCGCTGGGCAGCAGCAGCGCCGGCCCGGGCCTCCTGCAGCGCCATCACGCCACGCAGGTAGATCGCCGCCTCGTCGTATCCCGTGTCCGCGGCGGGCGGCAGTCCCGGCTCGAAGGCGTACGTGACCAGATCGCCGCGGTCATCGTTCCGGCGGAGGCGCTCCGCCACCACAGTGACGCCGGTCTCCGCCCATGACGGTGTGCGGGGCAGGCGGAGGCGCATGCCCTCCTGCCACACCCAGCCGAGAGGGTCGCCGGAGAGGCGGAGAGCGGCGTGGGGCCGTCCGGGCCAGCCGGCACGTGGGCGGGCGCCGCCCCGGTAGCCGTCCACCTCCCAGAGCACCACGCCGCGGGCGCCGAGACGCTCGCCCACGGCACCCAGCGCACGTTCCAGGTCCGCGCGTTCATCCGTGGGTGTGGGCGGTGCCGGACCGGTTGGTGGCGCCACGAATCCGGCCTCGGCCCGGGCGAGCCGATCCGTCGACCGGCGCGCGTCCCGCCGCCACAGCAGTCCGGGTACCACTGCCAGCACGACCGCCGCGGCCATGGCCAGGCCGGGTCCATCCGGCGCCGCCCGGAGCAGGTCGGCCAGGAGCAGCAGCGCCGCCGCCGCGGGCGGGAAGGCCAGCACCTCGGGAGTGGGCCAGTAGCGGACGAGGCCGATCATGGTCGCGACGAGGAGAGGGAGGGCCGCCGATGCCGTGGATCCCGTGGCGAGCGTGACCGCCAGGACGGCCAGGGTAGCCGCGACCCAGGGACGGGCCGGCCCGGCCGGCATGCGGAAACGGTTCAAGCGCGGCTGGCCACCAGCCGGAGGATGCGCGTGGCCGCGCACGCCGCGCCGAAGCCGTTGTCGATGTTCACCACCGTGATCCCGGCCGCACAGCTGTTGAGCATGGCCAGGAGAGCGGCTAGCCCGCCGAAGGAGGCGCCATACCCGACGCTCGTGGGCACGGCCACGATGGGCATGCCCGTGAGTCCGCCCACGACGGACGGAAGGGCCCCTTCCATGCCCGCCACCACGATGGCCACGCCGCCGTCACGGAGTCGCTGGCCATTCTCCAGCAGACGGTGGAGTCCCGCCACACCTACGTCGTACAGGCGGACCACGCCGTGTCCGAAGGCCTGCGCTGTGGCCGCGGCCTCCTCCGCCACCGGCAGGTCCGACGTCCCTGCGGTGAGGATCACCACGGGCGGGAGGTCGTCGTGCCGGACGGCGTCCGGCGCCTGCAGCCAGACCGTCCTGCCGAGGCGGTTCACGTCGGCGGCCGGGAACGCGGCGGCAAGGGCGTCCATGGCAGCGGCATCCGCCCGCGTGGCGAGGAACCCGCCGGCGCGTGTTGCGAGAGTGCGGCATATTTCGACGCACTGGTCCGGCGTCTTGCCCTGGCACAGGACGACCTCGGGGAAGCCGACGCGCAGCGCGCGGTGGTGGTCCACGCGGGCGAACGCATCGCCGGACGCGTCGGCGACCTGCTCCGTCGGCAGCCAGTTCAAACGATCAATGGCGTCGCCGGGCGTGGTGGCGCCCGCCGCAACGGCCTCGAGTAGCTCCATAAGGCGGTCCGGTGTCATGCCAGCGCCGGCGCCGTGGCGTGCTCCGCGGCGTGCGTGCGGTAGGTTGCCAGGATGGACGCGGCCTCCGCCAGGGAGGTCACGCCGAAGAGCTCCTCCCGGAGATGGCGCCCGCCGGGCAGCCCCTTCGTGTACCAGCCCAGGTGCTTCCGGAACTCGCGCATGGCGCGCTCCTCGTCCCCTGCCCCGTCGCCCGTGTCCCTGAACGCGATGGCGTTGCGGGCATGCTCGAGGACGATGTCGAAGCGCTCGGCCACGTCGGGTGCCGGCGGGACGGGCCGGCCGTCCAGGGCCGCCCGTGCCTGGGCGAAGAGCCACGGTGCGCCGTGCGAGCCGCGGGCGATCATGACACCCGCACATCCCGTGTGATCCCGCATGCGGCGCGCGTCCTCGCCCGTCCACACGTCGCCATTCCCCACGACGGGGATGTCCAGCGCGGCGACCGTCGCGGCGATCTCGTCCCAGTCCGCCCGCCCCCCATACATCTGCGTCCGCGACCGTGCGTGCAGGGTGAGCACCCGGGCGCCGGCGTCCTGGCAGCGCAGCCCGATCGCCACCGGGTCGCGCGTGTCATCGCTCCAGCCGCTCCGGACCTTCACAGTGACCGGGATGCTGATGGCGCCGACCACGGCCCGGATGATCGCCTGCACCAGGTCGAGGTCACGCAGGCACCCGGAGCCGCCATTCCGGCTCACTACCTTCTTCACCGGGCAACCGAAGTTGATGTCCAGGAAGTCCGGCGCGTAGCTCTGTTCCACCAGGGCCGCGGCATCCGCCATCGCCGTCGGGTCCGCGCCGAAGATCTGCACGCCGATGGGGCGCTCGTCGTCGTCGAAGCGGAGGTACGCGTGGGTCCGGCCACTGCCCCGCCGCAGCCCCTCGGCGCTCACGAACTCGCTCACCACGACGTCCGCGCCGAAGCGTCGGCACAGCCGCCGGAAGGGAGACTCGCTGACGCCGGCCTGCGGCGCCAGGTAGAGAGGCACGAATCCGTCGCGAAGGCGCGACATCAGCTTGTCGAACATACCGGAAAGCTAACCCAGACCCGAACATCCATCAATCGCGCGCGCGCTTTGACACCGCCGTGCGCGCACACGTATGTTGCAGCGCCCGGAACCGCATGAGGCGGGACCGGGGTCATGGAGGCCTGAATGGAATTACGGGAATTTTTCGATAAAGACGCCGTCGCCCTCGAGATCAGGGGCGAAGCAAAGGACGAGATCCTGCGGGAGCTCATCGCACTCCTCGGTCTGGACGAGAAGAGCGAGGGAATCCTGTTCAAGATGCTCAAGCGCCGGGAGAACCTCGGCTCCACCGGGATCGGGCGTGGCATTGCCATTCCCCACTGCCGCTCGCTGGTGGTCAACCGCCTGCGCGTGGCCTTCGGCCGCAAGCCTGCCGGCATCGACTACAACGCCATCGACGGGCAGCCCGTCCACTACTTCTTCCTCATCGTGGCGCCGCCCCTGGAAGTGAGCAACCAGTATCTCCCGGTGCTCGGCAAGCTCGCCCAGTTCGCCAAGGACCCCGACATCACGCGCCGGCTCGCGGGGCTCAACACGCCCGAGGAGTTCCTGGCGCTGCTCGGCGAGAAGGCGCGGTAGCCGCGCATGAACGCGATGCATCCGCAGCTCGAATTCCTGCTGCAGCTGCAGGACCTCAAGTCCCATCGCCGCGAGCTCATGGAGAATGTCCCCGGGCGCGAGGTGGAGGAGCAGGAGTTCCACGTCAACGTCGAGGAAGCCATCGCCAGTCTGGACGAGCGGATCGACGAGATGAAGCGGGAGCTCCCGGCGCCCGTGCGGACCCGCCTCGAGCGCTTCTCCGCGGGCGCCGGGCGGGCCGTCGTCCCCGTGATCAACGGCATCTGCTACGGCTGCTTCTCCGCCCTCCCCACCGCGAGCATGAGCGCCCTCGGCCGGAACGACGAGCTGAATTACTGCGAGCAGTGCGGCCGGTTCCTGTACGTGGTGACCGGCTGAGCGGACCTTCATCCCGGCAAACCGGGACGCCGCGGCCCGTCGGCGGCGGCGTCCCTGTCAGTTGGCCACCACAATCCTCAATGGCGGCGCTCGTTCTCCGTTGACGACCATCTCGAGCAGGTACATTCCGGAAGTCACTCTGTGACCGGTCCGGTCGAGTCCATTCCAGACCGCCTCCTTCAGGCCCGGCGTCGCGTACTCCAGGTTCTCCACCGGAACCTCACCGTCCGGATGATCCAGCGCCGCGGGTGACGCGATGAGCTGGCCGAGGACGTTCCGGATACGGATTGTGACGACGACCGCCCTCCCTCCCTCGAAATCCTCCTCGGACAGCGTGAAGGGAATCCGGGATACCGGGTCCAAAGGGGTCGCATGGCTCTGCTCGAGCCTGGACTTCACTCGCTCGCTCCCGTTCTGCTGGCCCGATGCAACCGAGGGCAGTCCGAGAACGGCGAAGAGGAGGACGACGCCGACGCCTGCAATGCGTCTCATACGTCCCTCCCAATGTCTGACGGGGCAGTAGCTAAGAGTCCGGGTCTCCCTCCGTGCTGGGGCACGATTTCCTGGACCTGCGCCGGGGCGGCGCCGGCATCGTGATCATACCCCCCGCGATTGGGTCGGTCAAGGAACCGGCGGGCTGCCTGACCCGGGGGTCGCGCCAGGACGATCGGTCAACGCCGCGACCCACCGCTCGTCGCCCCGCCGGACCGTGGCGCCCGTCCGGTCCAGGTACTCCAGGAGGGGAATGAGGTGTTTCCGGCTGAGGTTCACAATCTGCTTGAAGTCAGATACTCCAAGTCCACGATCAGACGGTAGTTGAGTACGAATCGCGCCGGTGACGTCGGCCACGGCAACGGCGTCCGCCCAGCGTGTGGGCGTGAGTCTGACGAGCGTGCCGGTTCGCTCGAGGAAGCGAATCAGGACCGGGAGGTCGGGCCGTGTCGCGAGGTCGGACGGCAGGTCGCCGAGGTCGGGCGGCTCCAGGCCCGCACCGCGGAAGAGTCCTTCCAGCGCCCGGAGTGCGTGCATCTGTCCGGGCCCGGGCCGGGCCTGGAACCCGGT
>DATHVO010000259.1:0-6234 GCA_035461265.1 Longimicrobiales bacterium | reverse complement strand
CCCGCTCCGTCAGGCCACCCGCCGTCCTGTTCGCCATCAGACCACCATTCCGATTCACAGCCTGTAAATTTGCCGGATTGCGCAGGACCGCGTCAACCGCGACCCGCTTCGAGCTCGACGGCGAGACGGTCGAGGAGCAGCCAACCGTCCCGGGTCAGCCGCACCCGCCCGTCCCGCTCCGAGGCCCAGCCCGACCCTTCCCAGACCTCGACGCGGGCACGCTGCGCCGGGCTCAGGGAAGTTCCGTCCAGTCCATCATCCGATCGCAAACCCAGCCAGATCGCCTCGAGTCCCGTTTCCGCGTCGCCCAGGACTTCACGCCCCGCCTCCACCGGATCGCCCGCCTCGAGCCGGCTCCGGTACTCTGCCCAGTCCCGCACGTTCCAGCTCCGCACCGGTGGCGCGAACGAATGCGAGCCCGGCCCGAGACCGACGTACGCCGCGTGCCGCCAGTACGCCTGGTTGTGGAGGCTCTCCCGGCCGGACAGGGCGAAGTTCGACACTTCGTAGTGCCGGAATCCCGCCCCCTCCAGGCGCTCGGCCGCCAGCCGGTATTCGGCGGCGTACCCGTCCTCGTCGGCCAGGCGTTCACGGCCGGCGCCGACCCAGCGTCCGAGGGGAGTGCCCGCCTCCGCCGTCAGCCCGTAGAGCGAAACGTGTTCCGGCGCGAGGGCCACAGCCCTGTCCAGGTCCGCCACCCAGTCCCGGCCAAGCCTGGACGGGAGGCCGAAGATGAGATCAATGCTGATGTTGTCCAGCCCGGCACGCCGGGCCGCCGCAATGGCGCGGGCAGGCCCGTCGGCTCCATGGAGCCGTCCCATCCAGCGGAGCGACGGTTCGTGGAAGCTCTGGACCCCCAGGCTCACACGGTTCACGCCGGCGTCGCTCCAGTCCCGGGCCAGAGACCCGGAGAAGCTCTCCGGATTCGCTTCCACCGTCCACTCCACATCTGCATCCAGGACGGCGTACTCCTCGATCCGTTCCCGCAGGCGCCGCATGACGTCGGGGCCCAGAATGGAGGGTGTCCCGCCACCGACGTACACGGTCGCCAGATGGAGCGGGAGTGTCCACGCCTCGATTGCACTGCGCTGTGCCATTTCCCGCCCGATGGCGTCCAGCCAGTCGCCGGACGGCGCCGCATTCGTGGCCGTCACGGCGAAGTCGCAGTAGCTGCACCGCCGGACGCAGAACGGCACGTGTACGTACAGGTGCTCGGGATTCACGGGAAGTACTACCCTCGGCGTGACGGACGGTTGCGTATGACCGCGCACGCGGTGCGGACCGTCATGCCATGGCGCGATTCCGGCCGGCCCGGACGAAGCGTGCACCGGGCAGCTGCGCCACCCGCCCGTCCAGCTCGAGTTCGAGGAGTGCCGTGAGAGCGTCGGTCGTCGCGGCCGCGGCTGCGGCGGCGATGGCGTCGATGTGGGCGGGCTCGCGGCCGACGGCGCTCCACACCCGCGCGTGGAGGGGACCCGCGGGCGGCGTGTCCACGGAATCCAGCCTCGGATCGCACTCCTCGGCGGCGATCAGCCCGACGGACTCGACGAGGTCCCGGGCGCCCGTGTACGGCGGCACGCCATCCCTGTACAGGCCGAGGATGCCCTGCGTGTTCGGCCGGTCCAGCGCACCAGGTACGCCGTACGTCGCAATGCCCGCCTCCATGGCGTGCTCGGCAGTACGGATCGCGCCGCTCCTCTCCCCCGCCTCCACGACGACGACGGCGGCGCTGAGCGCGGCAATGATCCGGTTGCGGTGCGGAAAGCGGTACCTGCGCGGCGGTTCGCCGGGAAGGAACTCCGAGACGAGAAGGCCGGCGTGGGCGATGCGGTCCTGAAGCGCCGTGTTCTCCCGGGGATAGTAGACGTCGACGCCGCAACCCAGAACGGCGATGGTGCCGCCGCCCGCATCCAGGGCGGCGAGGTGCGACGCCGCGTCGATGCCCCGGGCGAGTCCGCTGACGACGCACCCGCCTGCCCGAGCGACGGCGCCGCCGATCTGCGCGGCCACGTCGAGGCCGTATGCCGTCGCGCGACGACACCCCACGACGGCGACGCCGGTTGCGTCGAACAGCGTGGTGTCTCCGCGGCAGAAGAGCACGGGCGGCGCCGCCGGGCCGAGTCGGAGCCGCAGGAGCTCGGGATACGTCGCATCCACCGCAGCGAGGATGCCGAGCCGCTCCGTCTCCACGAGGCGCAGCGCGCGCGCCGCCCGCCGGACGACTTCGGGGCTGCGGGCCGCGGCCGCCACGTCGCGCCCGCACTCCCGCGACAGCGCCGCGAGGGCCGACCGCCCGGAGCCGTGTCGCTCGAGAAGCTCCAGCAGCACTGCCTGGGACAAGCGCGGAACCGCCAGCAGCGTGAGCAGAGCCGCCGCCTCATCCCGGTACGGCGTCGTCACGGCCGGTACGTCTCCGATTCCGGTGAATCCGCCGCCACTGCGTCCCGCACCCGCGCCCACACGGCCTCGAGCAGCTCCGTCAGGCCGCGGCGCGCGACAGCGGATATGGCGAACACGCCCCAGGCCGACGGTGCGTCGATTCCCGGCGGCGTCCCGTCGGGCGGGAGCAGGTCCGTCTTCGTGGCAATGACGCAGTGGGGCTTGTCCGCCAACTCGTCGGAATACTGCCGTAGCTCGTGGCGGAGAAGTTCGTACTCGGCCTGCGGATCCTCCGCATCGGCGGAGATGAGAAAGGCGAGGGTGCGCGTACGCTCGATATGCCGGAGGAACTGGTGGCCGAGGCCTTTGCCTTCGTGGGCACCCTCGATGATTCCAGGGATGTCCGCCACGACGAACGTCCGGCCGCTCGACAGGGATACGACGCCCAGGTTCGGCGCGAGTGTGGTGAACGGGTAGTCTGCGATTTTCGGGGTTGCCGCGGAGACCGCCGCGAGCAGGGTGGACTTGCCGGCGTTCGGCTGGCCCACGAGTCCAACATCCGCGATGAGCTTCAGCTCCAGTGCGATGCGCCGCTCCTCGCCCTCGGCGCCGGGCTCCCAGTACCGGGGCGCCTGCCGGGTCGGCGTGGCGAACTGCGCGTTGCCGCGGCCGCCCCTGCCGCCCTTCGCGACCACGAGGACCTGGCCGGGATCCGTGAGTTCACCGAGGAGGTCACCCGTCGCGGCATCCATGACCACGGTGCCCACGGGTACGCGCAGGACGAGGTCGACCCCGTCCCTGCCCGTCCGGTTCTTGCCCTGGCCGTGCTGGCCTCGCTCCGCCCGGTAGTGCTGCTGGTAGCGGTAATCGAGGAGCGTCCAGAGCTGCGGGTCGGCCTGGAGCACCACATCGCCGCCACGCCCGCCGTCACCGCCGGAAGGCCCACCCAGGGGAACACCCATCTCGCGCCGGAACGCTTCCGCGCCGGAGCCGCCCGTACCGGCAGCGACCTGGATCTCGGTATAATCGACGAACACGGATCAGCCCCCTGTTGAACTGCTGCCGCGTCGCTCGAGCACGGCAGACCACTGCGCCTGTAGCTGGTGCCTCCGTCCGGCCGGCAGCAGCGGATCGATGATACGGACAGCCTCGTCCACATCCGCGGTTGCCGCCCCCGCATTGAGCGCGCCGCGCAGATGCGAATACAGCTGCGGCGCTGCGTCCTGCGGCGCCAGGAGCGCCACGATGCAGAGTTCCCGGCCGGCGAGGTCGAGGCCCGGCCTGGACAGCACCTTGCCGTAACCCTCCACGATCATCCACCGCTCCATGTCCGGATGGAGCGCCGCGATGTTGTCGCGCAGGCGCGGGTACTGGCCGCCATAGACGGTCGCGCAGGTGGCGGCGCCGCGGCGTTCCCACTCCGCCTCGTCGCGCCGGGCCGCCGGCGCCGGCCGGCCGGTCAGCGCGCGCCACTCGCCGAGTGCGCGCAGCGCCGCCGGGTATCCGAGGAAGAGGTAGCTCTGCAGAAGCACCTCCTCCACGGCGAGAGGGTCGGCCACCGCGGCGGCGCCGCCCAGCGCTTCCCGGAAAGCCGTCGGCTCGCCTGCCGCGAGGGCGGCAGACAGCCGGATCAGCGCCCGCAGGCCATCATGCATGCGTCGCCTCCAACTCGATGCGCGGCTGCACGGCACCAACCTGCTCGCCGCACGCGCGGCCACCCCGTGCAAGGAACACTCCCGGCGCCTCCCACGCCATGGCCGGGCGGGGCGAACTCATGTCCATTCAGGTCCGGTCAGGTGGAACCGCGCCCGCCGTACCGCGTGGCCGGGTCTGCCGCGATACCGTGAGCGCGATGCCGGCCAGGATGAGGACCCCGCCGACGAGCGTCTGGGGGCCGGGCACCTCCGCGATTGCGGGCAGGAGCCACGCGATGAGCGTCGCTCCTATGGGCTCGCCCAGGATGGCCAGGTTCGCGACGTAGGCTCGCACATAGCGGAGGGCGTAGTTGACTGCGGTGTGGCCCAGCATCATGGGTCCGGCGGCGAGTGCCGCGAACACCATCCAGTCGCGCGTACCGTAGCCCGTGAGCGATACGCCCGGGGCCGCCAGAGCTGCCACTACCAGAACGCCCGCTGCGATGCCGTAGATGATCCCGACGTACCACCAGAGGTCCACGAGCATGCGCAGACGCCGGCCGATGACGTAATACACGGATACGAACGCCGCGCCTGCGAGGGCGAGCAGGTCGCCCGTGAGGGCGGCGGTGCCCATCCCGAAGTCGCCCCACGCAATGACAGCCGCACCTGCGACGGCGACGGCGATGCCCAGCCACTGGCGCCGCGTGGCCGCCTCCCCCAGCAGGGCGCCGGAAAGGAGCGCAACGAAGACGGGCTGTGACGAAACCAGCACGACGGAACTCGAGATCGTCGTCAGGTCCAGCGACGCGATCCAGCTCCAGAAATGTGCGGCGAGGAAGACGCCGGCGGTGGCGGCGAGGGCCCAGTCCCGTCGCGAGAGGCGCGGCATCGGCGTGCCGCGGACGGCGAGGACCAGCCCGATGAAGAGCACGGAGATGATGAGCCGCCACGCGGCAACCGCCAGGGCGGGTGCATCGGTGAACCTGACGAGGGGACCCGCCCAGCTCACCGCCAGGACGGCCACCACGAGTGCGGCGGCCGGCGGGACGGGCGCACGTGCGGCGGCGGCCGCGGTCACAGCTGAAGCAGCGGGCCGAGGTTCGTGAGGACGAGACGTGCCCCGAGCACGGCGAAGAACAACGCGAACAACTGGCGGAGTCGCCGCGCCTCCATGCGCTGGTTCGTACGCGCTCCCCAGCGCACGGCGATCATCGCGCCGGGCAGCATCGGCAGGGCCGCGGCGACGTGGACGAAGCCCAGGCTGCCCGGCGGCAGGTCCGGCAGGCCCGCGCCGGCCACCATGTACGTGAGCGTGCCCGACGTGGCCGCCACGACGACGATGGCGAGGGACGTTGCAGCCACCCGCTCAACATTCAGCCGCACGACGTTCAGCAGCAGCGGGATGACCACCAGGCCGCCGCCGACGCCGAGGAGCGAGGCGAGCACGCCCGCCAGGACGCCGGTCATCGACGTCACGGCCATGGAGAGGCGGAGCGGGCCGTCCGCTCCGTGCCCGCGCCTCCGCAGCAGCTGGGCTGCGGTGAACAGCAGGAAAACGCCGAACCCGACCTTCAGATACTCGCCGGGGATGCGGATCGCCAGCAGGGCGCCGCCGGCCGCCGCGAGCGTCGAGAACGCCGCGATGGGGATCACGGCCCGCCACTCGACGAGCCCGGCACGCGTGTAGGTAATGGTCCCGGCGATGGCGGTGGGCACGATGATGAACAGACTGGTCGCGTGCGCCACGGTGGTGTGGAGCGAGTCGGGGAAGAGGACGCCGCTCCACGCCGCGTGTCCGTAGAAGAAGTAGAGGAAGGGCACGATGAGCACCCCTCCTCCCACACCGATGAGGCCCGCCGTGAAGCCGACGGCGAAGCCGACAACGGCCAGCGCCAGGAGCGCCGCGACCGTCATCGGTTCCGCCTGTACCCGGAATCAGCGGGGGGCTGGCGTCGGCTGCACGCCCGCCGACCGCCCGACGTCGACCGCGTCCTCCTGCGCCTCTTGGCTCCCGGCCAGTGTGAAGAGCGATTCCGGCGTGGTCGCCCGGCTGAGCAGGTCCGCCGCCAGCTGGACCTGCGGGTCGTCGGAGTTCGTGCGCTGCCGAGCCGACTGCTCGCCCCATTTCGACTGGGTGATCTCGTAGCCGAGTTCGCGGGCCACCCACCGCGCCCCGCCGTCGTAGAGCGACCGCTCCACCTCCACACCGGCACCCGTC
>DATHVO010000258.1:0-6319 GCA_035461265.1 Longimicrobiales bacterium | reverse complement strand
CGAGGATCGCGGTGGAGGCGACGCTCTCGCCTCGCGCCGTCCTGCTGGTGCAGATGCAGGACAGCCGCACGTTCGGTGAGGAGGCGAGCACGCTGGACGGCAGCGCCAATCAGTTCGACATGCACCAGGCATGGCTGCAGTACCGGGTCGACGTCGGACGGCACGCCCTGAGCGCCCGCGTGGGACGCCAGGAGGTCGTGCTCGGTAACGAGCGCCTCGTAGGCGCCGTGGGCTGGTCCAATGTCGGGCGCTCCTTCGACGCGGCCCGCGTGGCCTTCCAGCCGGCGGGCGGGCGGTGGCAGGTCCACGGCCTCGCCTCCGTCGTCCAGGAGCGAGGCGTGCGTCATGGCGGCGACCCGGCGATGGGCGACCACATCTTCCTGGGCGGGTGGGTGGAGTCCGCGCCGGCGGACATCTTCGCGCTGCACGAACGCGAAGCCGCATACCGGACATTCACCGGCGTTGACCGGACGACGGTGGGTGGCCATCTGCGCCTGCCCGAGGGGCGCGCACTGGCGGCATCGCTGGAGGGGTCGTACCAGTTCGGCAACCAGGTGCGGTCCGCCGCCGGCGACCTGTCCGCACAGGACATTCGTGCGTGGATGGCCGGTGCCCGCGTGGGCTACGAGACAGGCGTCCGGCAGCTGCCGCGCCTGGGCGCGGGACTCGATGTCCTGTCGGGCGATGTCGATCCCGCCGACGGGACGTACCGCGCCTTCAACACGCTCTACGCCACCAACCACAAGTTCTACGGCTTCATGGACCTGTTCCTGGACCCTGCCGCCCGAACGCAGGACCGTGGCCTCATCGACGGCTTCGTGTCGGCCCGGATAGGTCTGCCGGCCGACCTGGCACTTGACATCGACGGACATGGCTTCTGGCTCCACCGCGAGTTCGCCGCCACGAGCGACCGTTTCCTCGGCTGGGAGATCGACCTCACGCTGCCCGTCGACCTGGGACCGGGCCAGCGGGTCCACCTGGGATACAGCCTGTTCATCAACGGGGACGCCGCACCGCTCATCGGCCTCGGCAGCGCGGACCGTGCGTCGCACTGGGGCTACATCCAGGCGAGCTTCGCCGTCGGCGGGCGGCCCGCAGGTCTGTTCTAGCGACTCGCGCCGGAAACGAGAGGGGAGGGCACGGTCGGCCGTGCCCTCCCCTCTCGTCACTACCGGCGGTCTGCCTGCAGTCGTGGCCGCTACACGGCAGCGCTCGCCGCCCGCTCCAGCACCGGCGCGAGCATCGTGTCCAGCGCCGATCCGTCCCTCATCTCCAGTGTGTACCTGACGCGCGTCGCCGGCACATCCAGCCGGATCAGCCGGGCGAGATCGATGGGCGTCCCGATGGCGACGGCATCGATGTGGGGTGCAGCCCGTGCGATAGTCGCTTCGAGGTCACGGAGCTGCTGCTCGCCGTAGCCCATGGCCGGCAGCGCCTGGCTCACGTGGGGATACGCCGCCAGCGCCGCCGCCACTTCGCCGACGGCATACGGGCGCGGGTCCACCAGCGTCGCGCCTGCCGCCTGCGCCGCGATGCACGCCGCGCCGAACGCCATGCCGCCGTGGGTGAGCGTCGGGCCGTCCTCCACCGCCAGCACCCGGCGCCCGCGCAGGAGCTCGGGGTCATCCACGCCGACCGGCGATGCCGCCTCATGGATCGTGGCGCGTGGGTTCACCGCCTCGACGTTGCGCCGCACCAGTGCGACGCTCTCCGCGCTGGCCGTGTCCACCTTGTTGATGATGACGATGTCCGCCAGGCGGACGTTGGTCTCGCCCGGATAGTACGTCAGCTCGTGGCCGGCCCGGTGCGGGTCCACCACCGTGATGTAGACATCCGCCTCCACGAAGGACGTGTCGTTGTTGCCACCGTCCCACAGCACCACGTCCGCCTCGCGCTCGGCCTCCCGAAGGATGGCCTCGTAGTCCACCCCCGCCCAGACGACGGAGCCGCTGGCGATGTGCGGCTCGTATTCCTCACGCTCCTCGATGGTGACGTCGTGGTGCTGGAGGTCCTGCTCGCCGGCGAAGCGCTGCACCCGCTGGGCGGCCAGGTCGCCGTAGGGCATGGGGTGGCGCAGCACCGCCACCCGCAGGCCCGCGTCACGGAGGACCCGCGCCACCGCCCGGCTCGTCTGGCTCTTGCCGGCGCCGGTGCGCGACGCACACACAGCCACCACCGGCAGGTCGGAGTGCAGCATCGTCCGGCGACTGCCGATGAGCTGGAAGTCGGCGCCCGCGGCGTTCGCACGGCTCGCCAGGTGCCCCACCGTGTCGTAGGACAGGTCCGAATAGGACAGCACGCACACGTCGACCCGCAGCTCGCGGATCAGACGCTCGAGGTCATCCTCCGGATGGATGGGCAGACCCTCCGGGTACAGCGGGCCCGCGAGCTCCGGGGGATAGCGGCGATCGGCAATGTTGGGGATCTGCTGCGCGGTGAAACCGACGACCTCGTGGCTCTGGTCGCCCCGGTAGATCATGTTGAAGTTGTGGAAGTCACGGCCGGCTGCGCCGATGATGAGTGTACGGATCCGGTGCATAATCACCTTCCTGGTGGACGCGGACCTTCCCGCGGTGTGACCCGCCCCAAGATACGCCTGCGCCGAGGCCGCCGCCGTCGGGCAATGCCCCACTCACATGTGGTGGGACCGGCGCTTCAACCGGCCGGCACGGCATCGCCCAGGGTCAGGCAGCGCGGCGACACCCGGCACCGGCGCCCGTACACGCGGACGCCCGCAGCCTTCGCGTCGGCGAGGGCACGCGCGAACACCGGATCGATGTCCGAAGCGGCCCGGATCCTGTTCGCGTCGGGACGCTGGAGGACGAACAGGATCGCGGCATCCCACTCGCCGCCGCGGGCGAGTGCCGCGAGCTCGCCGACATGGCGGGCGCCCCTGGCCGTGACGGCGTCGGGGAACAGCGCCTCGCCGTCCTCCACCAGCGTCACGCTCTTGACCTCGAGGGCCAGGCGCCGGCCGTCCTCGCGGCGCAGGACGAAATCGATGCGCGATCGGCCGAGCACCACCTCCCGCCGCTCCAGCGACCAGCCCCGGAACTCATCCAGCGTCCGTTCCTCGAGCGCCGCGCGGATGAGCCGGTTCGGCATCGTCGTGTCCACGGACACCAGGCCGTCTCCGTCGGGCGACTCCACCAGGACGGCGCTCCAGCGGGTCCGCCGGTGGGGTGCGTCGGCCACCGCCCGCAGCCAGACGCGGCGCCCGGGCAGGAGCAACTCCTTCAGCCGCCCGGGATCCGCGAGGTGGGCGTCGTACGGGTCCGCATCCGCGGCCGCATCCGGCGGCAGGCAGCGGACGAGGAATCGGTTCGGGCGCTCGACGAAGACGGTCTCCAGGAGCGGGCCGGGCAGTTCTATCCGGGTCATCCACCCGGTACACCGCAGGACCGTGCCGGCTCCCGCCGCGGCGGCACGCTGCCGTCGCCGGCCCGCGGCGCTTGACGCGGCGTGCGGCCGCCCGCTACCCGTTACCCGCTGCCGGGCGGCGGCGCTGGCCCATACCGGACGGGAATGACATGCCGTTCCACAACACGTACGAGGACACGAACCGCGCGGCGTCGTACGCCGCTATCGGCTTTCCCGGGACGTACTACCTCGCTTTCCGCGACCTGCCCGGCCTTCTCGATGCGCACATCACCGGCCGCCGGGCGGTTGACTTCGGCTGCGGTGCGGGCCGGTCCACGCGATTCCTGGGGCGTCACGGATTCGTCGCCGCCGGCATCGACATCTCGGACGCCATGCTCCACCACGCCCGCCGGATCGATGCGGCGGGACGCTACGTCCTCGTCGCCGACGGCGGACCGCTCCCCCTCCGGCCTGCGTCCTTCGACCTGATCCTCTCGGCGTTCGCGTTCGACAACATCCCCGGCGAGGCGCACCGTGCGGGGATTCTGCGGGAGCTGGCCTCACTGCTCGCGCCGGGCGGCCGCATCGTGCTCCTCGTCTCCGCTCCGGAGCTGTACGTGCGGGAGTGGGCATCGTTCTCGACGGGCGAGTTCCCCGGGAACCGCCATGCCCGCAGCGGCGAGTCCGTCTGGATCGTCATGAAGGATGGGCCCGACCGCCGCCCCATACACGACCTCGTATGGCACGACGACGCGTATCGCCGGCAATTCGAGACCGCCGGCCTGGTCCCCGTCACGGCACACCGGCCCCTCGGTACGGAGGATGAACCGTTCGAGTGGGTGAACGAGACGAAGGTGTCGCCGTGGACCATCTACGTGCTTGCGCCGGCCGGCACCTGAGTGCCCGGCTTGTTGGAGCGGACGCACGGTCCCATCTTCCCCGCTCCTGATGACCGGCCGCCCCCGCGCCGCCGGCCCGTGTTCCCCGGCTGAGCCTGCCCATGGGTGGTGATTCATGACCTCAGTCCCGGCGGTCGAGCGAACCGGCCACCGCCCGCACCCCGGCTCGCACTGCCAGCCGCACCCCGGTCCGCCCCACGGCTCGCGCCGTGGCCGGTCAGGACGGCGCGCCGGCATCCGCGTCGCCCTCACGCTGGCGACGGCTGCTGCGATGGTGCCCGCGGGCCTGGCGGCCCAGGACGCGGCGACGGCGGCCCGCACGCTCACATCGGACGAGGAGGCGACCGCCGCCCACTTCGAGGCCATCCGCCACGACCCTGTCCGCGCGCTGCTCTTCCTGCGGGCCATGCCGAAGGGCGCGGACCTGCACAGCCACCTCTCCGGGGCCGTATATGCGGAGAGCTTCATCGAGTACGCCGCGGATGCCGGCCTGTGCATCGACACGGCGGCCTGGCAGTTCGCCCACCCGCCCTGCGACGCCGCGGCAGGCCGCCCGCCCGCGGCCGACGCGCGGCACGATGCGGCCCTCGCGGACCCCGTCATCGATGCGATGTCCGTGCGGAACTGGCATCCGGCGCGGAACAGCGGACACGAGCAGTTCTTCGGGTCCTTCGACCGGTTCCGCCTGGTGTCGACGCGGACGGGCGACATGCTCGCCGAGGTCGCAGCCCGTGCCGCGGACGGCCGCGTCAGCTACCTCGAGCTGATGATCACGCCCGCCGCCCGCGCCGCCGCCGCCCTCAGCCGGATGACGGGCTGGGATCCCGACTTCCAGCGCATGCGCGAGCGGCTCCTCGCTGCCGGCCTGCGGGACTCCCTGGCCCGGGCGAGCCGGGAGCTGGACGCAGCCGAGGCCCGGCAGCGCGAACTGCTCGGCTGCGCCGGCGCGTCGCCCGACCCGGGATGCGACGTCGTAGTACGGTACCTGTACCAGGGCCTGCGGGCCCAGCCACCTGAGATGGTGTTCACGCTCATCCTCGCGGGCTTCGAGCTGGCGGCCGCGGATTCCCGGGTCGTGGGCCTGAACCTCGTCCAGCCCGAGGACCACCCCATCGCCATGCGCGACTATTCGCTGCACATGCGGATGATCGGCGCACTCCGCCATCACTACCCCGGCGTGGGCATCACCCTCCACGCCGGCGAGCTCACGGCCGGGCTCGTCCCGCCGGACGGGCTGCGCTTCCACATCCGGGAGGCCGTGGAGGTGGCGGGCGCGACGCGCATCGGTCACGGCGTGGCCATCGCGCACGAGCGGGATGCCACCGGCCTGCTGCAGGAGCTCGCCCGCCGTCGCATCCTCGTGGAGATCGCCCTCGGGAGCAACGACCGGATCCTCGGCGTGACGGGGAGCGACCACCCGCTGTCCCTGTACATGAGCCACGGCGTGCCCGTCGCCCTGGCCACCGACGACGAGGGCGTGCTCAGGTCGGACATGACGCACGAGTACCTGAAGGCCGTACGTGAGCAGGGCCTCGGCTACATCCAGTTCAAGACCATGGCGCGCAACTCCCTCGAGTACGCGTTCGCCGAGGGGGGCAGCCTCTGGCAGGATGCGGTGAACCTCGTCCCCGTCCCGGCATGCGCCGGGAACGGGGGCCTGGACGCCGAAGGATGCCGGGAGTATGTGGCGGGCAGCGCGAAGGCCCGCCTCCAGTGGCGGCTGGAGCGGGACCTCGCGGACTTCGAGGCCGCCCACGCGCTCCGGATGCGGTGATGGACTGGCACCTCGCGCTCCTCCTCCTGGCCATCGCGGTGACGTACTTCGCGTGGCGCCGCGCCCGCAGGCAATCCGAGCTGGCCCGGGCCGCCACGCCGCCGCTGGAGCCGGCCCGCTGGACGTACCGCCTCGAGCCCGACGGCGATGATGGCCACGGATACGTCATCGTGTCGGAGGACGGCACGCGTCTCCCCGACGACGGGATCACGTGGGACGTTCACGGACTGGACGTGATCCACATCGGCGGCGGCGAAATCGACGGGGCCATCCTGGGCGACGACCG
>DATHVO010000257.1:0-17444 GCA_035461265.1 Longimicrobiales bacterium | reverse complement strand
CAGCTCGACGCGATCCGAGCCGCAGGTCTGTAGACGCCGCTGACGGCACTAGAAACGCGCCCGTCCGGGAGACGGGCGCGTCGGGGATGCTGCCGCCGGTCGGCCCGGCGGCGCGAGGAACCGCGGCTCAATCGAAATGGGCGCGGTTCTTCTCTATGTAGTTCGTCCACTCGGGCGGGACATCCGTATCCGGGAAGATGGCGGTGACCGGACACTCGGGCTCGCACGCGCCGCAGTCGATGCACTCGTCGGGGTGGATGTAGTACTGGTCCTCGCCCTCGTATATGCAGTCCACCGGGCACACCTCGACGCAGCTCGCATCCTTCGTCCCGATGCAGGGCTCGGCTATGATATAGGGCATTCCGGCATCCCTCCCAACTCATTTGACACTGGCGAAACGCAGTCCGGACATAGTGCAACGGTGTCAGTGGCCGTGGCAAGCCCGCCTCGTGTCCCTACGCACGGGTCATCAGACGGCGACGGAACGACTCGGCCCACCGCTCGAAACGACCGCACAGGACCGGGGCGATCCGCGCGGCGGCCGGCACGTACACAACTTCGACGGACGCGTGCATTGCGTGCCAGTCGAGCTCCGGGCGGAGGTGAAGGTGGCGAACCTGGTCGAGCCGCTCCGCCAGCGCAGCCAGGGCGGGGCCCCGGGGCGCACAGACCAGGTCCTCCAGCAGTCGGTCCCGGGACAGTGACGGGAGAGGAACGGCCTCGAGCTCCGGCACGGCGGAAGCGCCGAACGCAGCCGCCAGGGCCTGCCCGGGTGCGGCCAGCCCGGTATCCACGCTCTCCACGAAGGACGCGGCCGCCAGGACAGCCGGGTCGCGACATTCGGTGTCGGCCAGCAGGATGAGGACGGTGCGAGCCGGGTGCAGGTAGCGGGGGTCGTGGTCGTCCAGCAGCCGCCCGTCACGGTGGGCAAGCGCCGCGGCGACGGCGGCGGTCACCCGGTCGGCATCGGAGGCGCCCAGTGCGGCGCCGGCCTCGAGCCGCACCCGGCCCGCCATGGACGCCGCCCGTTCCCGGAGCGCTGCCGTCACGTCCCGCGCCGGGGCTGCCACGCCTGCTCCGCGCGGCCTGCATGGAGGTTCTCGAGGCGCGCGAGGACGAAGAGGAGGTCGGACAGGCGGTTCAGGTACACGATGGCGCTGTCAGGCGCCTCGTCATGGCGGGTCAGATCCACCACGCGCCGCTCGGCCCGTCGGCAGACGGTGCGGGCAACATGGAGGGCTGCGCCGCCCGGGCTCCCGCCCGGCAGGATGAACGAGCGCAATTCCGGCAGCCGCTCCTCCGACTCATCGATCCAGCGTTCCATGACGGGGATCCGGTCACCGGGCAGTGGCGGCAGGTGCGGCGCGGTGCGGCCTTCGATGGGCGGCGTGGCGAGGTGTGCGCCGATGGCGAACAGGTCGGCCTGGATGACGGTCAGCCGCTCGGCCATCGCCGGTTCCACGACGAGGGTGAGCGCCCAGCCGAGGACGGCATTCAGCTCGTCCACTGCGCCGTACGCCTCGACACGGGGGTGGGACTTCGCCACCCGGCCGCCGCCGAAGAGGCCCGTGTCGCCGCCGTCGCCGGTGCGTGTGTAGATGCGGAGCGTCATGCGGTCACCGCGGGTTCCAGGATCTCGAGGGACGCACCACTCGCGTCCAGCCTGGCCTTGACTCCCATGGGCAGCGTCCAGTTGTCCGCCTCGTGGCCGATGGGGAGGTCGGCCACGACGGGCACGCCCAGGCTGCCGGTCAGCCGGTGCAGGAGCTCGAACACGCCATCGTCACAGTCCGTGAACCGGCCGAACGCGATGCCCGCCACGCCATCGAGCGCCCCGGACAGCTCGAGCTGCGTCCACGCCCGGTCGATGCGGTACCCCTCCTCGCCGATCTCCTCCACGAACAGGATGGCGCCGTCCGCGCGGGGCGCTCCCGGCGTGCCGCACATGGCCGCCAGCAGCGACAGGTTGCCGCCCACCAGGTGCCCCTCCGCCGTGCCGGCGGCCAGCGTTAGCGGCGGCCGGTCCGGCGGCACCTCGAGCACACCCGCCGGCTCCGTGTCCCACAGAACGCGATGGAGGACCCGCTCCGCGAGGTCCGTGGCGTCGGCCCCGGCGTGGGGGCCGTGGAACGAGACCACGCCGCGGGCGAGGAGCGCGAGGTGCACGGCGGTATTGTCGCTGAAGCCGATGTAGGCGCGGGGGGAGGTGCGGACCGGCGCGAGGTCCAGCGCCCGGAGCAGGCGCATGGTGCCGTACCCGCCCCGGAGCGCCCAGACCGCATCGATGCCTGGATCGGTGAGAGCCCGGCGGAGGTCGTCCCTCCGATCCTCATCGCTGCCGGCCAGGTACTCGACGTGGCGACTGCGTGCGGCGCGGCCGAGCACCGGCTCCAGGTCGAAGCGCCGGCACCGGTCGAGCGCGATCTCGATGCGTTCCTCCGCCATGGGACCCGCCGGCGCCACCAGTGCCACCCGTGAACCCGCCCGCAGGCGGGGCGGCCGGACGAGTCCGCGGTCTTCGGGGACGCTCACGTCAGCCGCCGTTCGCCGACGTGTCCGGCCGGAACGCCTGCCAGTAGCCCTCGAACACCGGCACGTAGACGAGCTCCCCTTCGTCCTGCCGCCGGGTGTAGTAATCCACGCCCATGTATTCGCCTGCCAGCTCCATCTCGTCCAGCGAAGCCGCCACGGGCCTGCCGGCCGGCTGGTGGGCGCGGCTGGCGTGAAGGAGGGGTTCCCCGCGGGCATACCATTCGTGGTCCGTCAGCGTGTAGTAAATGCGGCCCGCGGGAAGGACCTCGCGGGCGGCGGGAACGGCATAGACGGAATCGGCGCCGCCGGTGATTGCGGGCGTCTCGACGTACTCCGCGGCTGTCGCCTCCGCCGCAGGGTCGCTGCCGCCGCAGGCCACGGTCAGCATGGCGAGCGCCGCGACGGCGCCGGCCGTCAAGTTGCGCCCGCCGCGCCCGCGATAGATGCGGCGTGCATGCGCGGCTCCGCGCCGGGGTCGGTTGGTGTCTCGGTTCATGGCTCGCGTCAGGTGCAACGGGTGTGCCGAATGGTGGCGCGCCTGCCCGCCGGCGGCAAGCGCGCCGACTGGTCGCCACACGGGAGGCGGCGTATTATGCGGCAGCAACCCGCTGCAGGAGAGGACATGCACGACCCCGTCGATACAGCCGAAGCCAACCGTCTCTACTGGGAGTCGGACGAATCCGTCGCGGATATCGCCGCGCGTCTGGACATGTCGCGCCGCGCCCTGTACGACGCCGTCGAGCCGCTGCCGGCCGGCGGGACGTGCGACGTGTGCGGCGGTCCGCTGACCTTCGAGAACCGGTCCGCCCGCACCGCCGGTGACGCTTCCTGCGAGGTATGCGCCGCCACCGGCGCCACTCCGGAGGAACACGCCGCTGCCGCCGCAGAGGCAGCCGAAGGCCACCCCGGCCTGGACGAGCGCACCGCCTGGATTGGCGGCGCCGCACTCGCAGGCGCCGCGCTCGGCGCCCTTTTGACCTTCGCACTCGTGCCGAGACGGTGAGCCCGCGCCTCGCGGGGCACGAGCTGCCCCGCGTGGCCGGGAGCATACCCGGGCCGCAATCCGTTGCCATCGCCCAGAGGCTCGCGACCGTCGAGTCCGCCAACGTCACCCGCCTCGAGCCACCCCCCATCGCCTGGGTCGAGGCCCGCGGCGCCGCCGTCCGCGACGCCGACGACAACATCTACACGGACCTGACCGCCGGCTTCGGCGTCGCCCACGCCGGGCACGCCCCCGATGCCGTCGCCAACGCGATCGCACGCCAGGCCGCCACACTCGCCCACGGCCTCGGCGACGTCCACCCGCCCGAACCCAAGGTCCGCCTCCTGGAACGCCTCGCCGAGATCGCGCCCGGCAACCTCGGCGTCTCCATCCTCGCCAGCAGCGGCGCAGAAGCCGTCGAGGCCGCCCTGAAGACCGCCGTCATGCGCACCGGCCGCACCGGCATTCTCGCCTTCGAGAACGCCTACCACGGCCTCACCTACGGCGCCCTCGCCGCCACATGGCGGCCCGACTTCCGCGAACACTTCACCCCCCAGCTGTTCGCCGGCGTCACGTTCGCTCCCTTCCCCGACCACGACGCCGATCCGGGGCCCGGCCTGGACGCCGTCCGGGACGCCATCCGCGACGCCGAAGCATCGACCCACCCCGTGGGCGCCATCATCATCGAGCCCATCCTCGGCCGGGGCGGCCTGCGCCTGCCGCCGCCCGGCTTCCTCGCCGGCCTCCGCCAGCTCTGTGACGGCGACCGTACCCTCCTCATCTTCGATGAGGTGTACACCGGATGCGGGCGAACAGGACGGTGGTTCGCGTGCGAGCACGAGGATGTCACGCCGGATGTCCTGGTGGTGGGTAAGGCGCTCACGGGGAGCATCCCGCTGAGCGCCGCCATCGGCACGGCGGACGCCATGGGGGGGTGGCCGGTGTCGGCGGGGGAGGCCATCCATACGAGCACGTTCCTGGGCAATCCTGTCGCGTGTGCGGCCGCCCTGGCTCAGCTGGGGGTCATTGAGGCGTTGGGCCTTCTGGAGCGGGCGACGCGGCTGGGCGAGTCGATTCGGCGGCGGACGGCGGCGTGGCCGGAGCGGCTCGGTGCGGGGCCGTGCCGTGGACGAGGCCTGATCCAGGGGGTCCCGGTACGGGGCCGGGGGCGGGCGCTGCGGGTGGCGGAAACCTGTCTTCGGGCGGGTGTCCTCGTCCTGGCGGAGGGTCCCGAGGCGGATGTGCTGGCGCTGACGCCGCCGGCGGTCATCACCGACGCGCAGCTGGCGGCGGCCCTGGACGTGGTGGAGTCGTCGCTGGCTTCGGAGGCGGCGTGATTCCGCTACTGCCGGAGTCGGGGAGCGGGCGTTACATTGGGAGCCGAACCGGAATCGTTGCATTGACGGACTCTCAAGAACAGCTTGGAGATGCGGCGACGGCGCCACGAATACTGCTGACCGGCGCCACGGGCTTCGTTGGGTCCCACGTAGTTGAGGCCTGCTCCAACGCCGGTCTTCGTGTGCGCGCCCTGGTCCGTTCGCCGGAGCGGGCCATTCGCCTGCGGAATCTGGGCGCCGACCTCGTGGTCGGGAGCCTGGAGGACGCGCCGGCGGTGGCGGCGGCGTGCCGGGATGTCGACGTGGTCGTCCACATGGCCGCCCTGACCCACGCCCGCACGGATGCGGAGTACGAGGCGGTGAACGTCGCAGGCACGGCCAGGCTGCTGGACGCCACCCTGTCGGCCGAACCGCGGGCGGAGCGCTTCGTGTACCTGAGCTCGCTGGCGGCCGTGGGCCCGTGTGTGGAGGGCAGGGCCGTCCAGCGTGAGGACGAACCGCGCCCGCTCACCGCGTACGGACGAAGCAAGCTGGCGGGTGAGCACGTAGTCCTGGAGGCGGCGGACCGGATTGAGACGGTCATACTCCGTGCACCGGCGGTGTACGGGCCCGGCGACACGGACCTGTACCACTTCTTCCGGCTGGCGTCGTGGGGTGTGATCCCGGTCCCCACCGGTCCGCTCCGGCGGCTGCAACTGGTCCATGTCCGGGACCTGGCCGCCGCGCTGGTCCGCGCAGTGACGGCGCCTCGCGCCGCGGGCGTGTACCACATCGCCGAACCGCGGATGTACACGTGGGAGGAGGTGGGGCGGCTGGTAGCGGCGGCGGTTGGTCGGAGGGCCCGTGTGGTCCGGGTGCCGGCGGCGCTGCTGGCGGGAGCGGCGTCGGCGAGCGAGTGGGCGGCCGGCCTGGTGGGACGGAGTTCGATCTTCAACCGGGACAAGGCCCGGGTGATGCTGGCGCCGGGGTGGCTGTGCGAGACGGATTCCGCCCGTGCGGACCTGGAGTACGAGGCGGCGATCGGGCTGGCGGACGGCCTGCGCGAGACGGCGCGGTGGTATAGGCAGGAGGGCTGGCTGTAGTCCACGACGGACTGGCCGGCGGGCACGTGCCATGGAGATGGGATGAGTCTGTTCGAGAAGTGCTACCGGTTCACGAAGGCCCGGGAAGTCCAGGCGGCGGGATACTACCCCTACTTCGTGCCCCTCGAGGCATCGTATGACACGGAAGTCATCATACGGGGCGAGCGGAAGGTCATGGTGGGCTCCAACAACTACCTGGGGCTGACGCACCATCCCAAGGTCCTGGAGGCCGCAGCGAAGGCGCTCCGCCAGTACGGCAGCGGCTGCACGGGGAGTCGCTTCCTGAACGGGACGCTGGACCTGCACGAACAGCTGGAGGAGCGGCTGGCGAAGTTCGTGAATCAGGAGGCAGCTCTCGTCTTCAGTACGGGGTACCAGACGAACCTCGGCGTCATCTCCTCCCTCGTGGGACGCGACGACCACCTCTTCTCGGACAAGCTGAATCACGCGAGCATCGTGGACGGTGCGCGGCTGGCCTACGGTACGGTGCACCGCTTCCCCCACGGGGACCTGCGTGCGCTGGAGCGGGAGCTGGCCCGGACACCGTCGGAAGCCGGCAAGCTCATTGTCACGGACGGGATCTTCTCCATGGAGGGGACCATCGTGGACCTGCCGGGCCTCACTGCCCTGGCGGAGTTCTACGGCGCTGAGGTCCTGGTGGACGATGCGCACTCCTTCGGCGTGCTGGGGGAGTTCGGAGGCGGCACGGCGCAGCACTTCCACGTTGAGGACCGGATCTCGCTGGTCATGGCGACGTTCTCGAAGTCGCTGGCATCCATTGGCGGCATGATCGCCGGGCCCGAGGACGTCATCCACTACCTGAAGCACCACGCCCGTTCCCTCATCTTCAGCGCCAGCAACCCGCCAGCCTCGGTTGCGGCCTCCCTCGCCGCCCTCGACATCATCGAGCACGAACCAGAGCGGCGGGAGCAGCTCTGGCACAACACGCGGCGGATGCAGGCCGGCCTGCGCGGCCTCGGCTACGACATCGGCGGCAGCGAGACCCCCATCGTCCCGGTGCAGGTGGGTGAGATCGACCAGATGTTCGTGTTCTGGAAGCAGCTCTTCGACGCGGGCGTGTTCACGAATCCCGTGACGCCGCCGGCGGTGCCTGACAACTCGTGCCGCCTGCGCATCTCCCTCATGGCGACGCACACGGACGAGCAGATCGACTTCGTCCTGGATGCCTTCGCCACCATCGGCAGGCGCATGGCCGTGATATGAGCGGTGCCGTGGAGGTGCGGCCCGTCGCGGGGCGAGCGGACCTCGAGCGGTTCCTGCGCCTGCCGTGGTTGATTTACGCCGACGATCCTCTCTGGGTGCCGCCCCTCCTGTCCGACGTGCGGGCTACGCTGGACCCGGCCAGGCACCCGTTCCACAACCGCGCCGAGGTCGCCACGTTCCTGGCGTGGCGCGGACGGGAGACCGTCGGCCGCATCGCGGCGGTGGTGAACCGGTCCCACAACGAGTTCCACAACGACCGCGTCGGCTTCTTCGGTCTCTTCGAGTCCACCGATGACCAGGGCGTGGCGGACGTACTGCTCGCGACGGCCGAGGGGTGGCTCCGGGAGCGCGGCATGACCAGCGCACAGGGGCCGATGAACCTGTCCACGAACGAGGAGATCTGCTCGCCGGGAGTGCTCATCGAGGGGTTCCACCGCCCGCCCGTCATCATGATGGCCCACACGCCGAAGTACTACGCCCGGCTGCTGGAGCGTGCCGGCTATGCCAAGGCGAAGGACCTGTATTCGTACTGGATCGAGAGCCCGGAGCCCAATCCGCGCCTGCGCCAGGCCTACGACCGGCTGCTCCGGAGCGGCGAGATCACGATCCGGTCGCTGGACATGCGACGGTTCGATGAGGAAGTGGAGACGATCCAGCGGATCTACAACACGGCGTGGGAACGGAACTGGGGCTTCGTCCCCATGACGCCGGACGAGATCACCCACATGGCGGCGCAGCTCAAGCCGGTGGTGAACCCCCGCGTCTGCGCCATCGCGGAGGTATACGGCTCACCGGTGGGCTTCGTCCTCTCGCTGCCCGACTACAACATCGCGCTGCGCCACGTCAACGGGCGACTCTTCCCGCTGGGCATCTTCAAGCTGCTGTGGTACCGCCGCGGTATCGACACGGTACGCACGATCACGCTGGGCGTGGTGCCGGAGCACCGCGGGCGTGGTCTCGATGCGCTGCTCATCGCGCACATCAACCTCAAGGCGATGGAAGTGGGCATCTGGCGGGGCGAGTGCTCGTGGATTCTGGAGGACAACGTGCCCATGCGGCGGGTGCTGGAACGGAACGGCGCCGTAGCGGACAAGACGTACCGGGTGTACGAGAAGCCGCTCGCGTGAGCAATGCGGCAGAGCCGCGGCTGCCCGGCCTGCCGCTGGACCGCCTGTTCGCCGCCTACATGACGGTCGCCGCGGCGGCAATGCTCTTTCCGGACCGTCCATCGACCTGGCCGCTGCTTCTTGCGCTCCACGCCCTCGTCGTGGTGGTGGCGTGGCCGGCACCGCCGGTGGAGCGGGCGGCCCGAGGGCTGTCCGGCGACGCGCGCCGGCGTCTCCGCGCCATGGCCGACTGGCTGCCCCTGCTCCTCATCCCCCTGCTCTATTCAGAGCTGGCAGTGCTCAATGTCGCCGTCCATGGCGGCCGGTATTTCGATCACCTGGTGATCGGCTGGGAGCAGGCCATCTTCGGCGGCCAGCCGTCGCGGGACTGGGCGGCGGCACTGCCGGTCAGAGCGATTTCGGAGCCGCTCCATGCGGCGTACCTGTCCTATTACTTCATCATCTTCCTTCCGCCGCTGGTCCTGTTCATGCGCGGCCGCCGTGACGCGTTCCGGTACGGTGCCTTCGCGCTGATGCTGAGCTTCTTCCTCCACTACCTGTTCTTCATCTACTTCCCCGTGCAGGGCCCACGATACCTGTTCGCGGCGCCCGGCGGGAACCTCGCGGACGGCTTCTTCTACGGACTCGCACACCGCCTGCTGGAGGCGGGGTCCAGCCAGGGCGCCGCGTTCCCGTCCTCGCACGTCGGCGTTTCCGTGACGCAGACCCTCGTCGCCATTCGATTCCTGCCCCGCCTGGCACCCGTACTGGCCGTGCTCACCCTGGGCCTCGCGCTGGGTGCCGTGTACGGCGGATTCCACTACCTCATCGATGCCGTGGCCGGCCTGGTCCTCGGCGTGCTGGCCTGGCTGGCGGCCGGCCCTCTGGCCCGCCGCCTGGAAGGGCGGCGGCGTCCCTGATGAGGCGAGCCGCCCTGTTCGCGGCCGTCGCCGCGGCCGTGGCGTGGTTCCTCTCGCCGGACCTGCACTGGCTCGCCCGGGGCTGGGTGGCGTTTCTCCTCGCAGGCATGCCCCTCCTCACGGTCTGGCAGGCCCGTGAGCTCCGTAATGTCGAGTCGCTGCCCCGCAGGGCAGCGTACGCCAGTTCCATGGCGAGCCTGTGGATCCTGGCCGGCCTGACGGCGGGGACAGCATGGGGCAGTGGAATGAGCCTGTCAGGGATGGGCCTCGCCGGTCTCCCGCTACCCGTTCTGCTCGTCTGGACCGGCGGCCTCACCCTCGCCGGCATCCTCATCATCGCCCTCTTCTGGCTGGCCGGTTTCCGCGAGACCCCTCTCGTCCGTGAGCTCATCCCGGTGAGCGCGTCGGACCGCGGCTGGTTCGTAGCGCTCTCCGCCACGGCGGGCATCACCGAGGAGTTCGTATTCCGTGGCTTCCTCATCCACGCCCTCGTCATCGCCACCGGCTCGCCGGTCCTGGCGCTGGTTCTCAGCAGCGGTGTCTTCGGCGTCGTCCACGCCTACCAGCAGCCGGTCGGCGCACTGCGCGCCACGGTCCTCGGCGCATGCCTCGCGCTCCCGCTCATCCTCCACGGCTCCATCCTTCCGGCGATCCTCGCCCACGCCGCCATCGACGTCGCCGCCGGCCTCTGGCTCGCACGCTATCTCGTGCGCTGAGGCCCGCCGGCATGGCCGTTGCATTCCTCCATCCCATTGCCACCATTGGAGGAAGACATGGCCAGCAGCAACAGGGTACGGACCCGCATCGAAACCGTGGACGGACGACGCATCGAGCCGATGGACGGACGCCGCAGCCAGCTTGACGGGAATGACGCCGCCGGCGGCGAACCGGCGATCCGCGACCTCATCAAGCAGCTCGCGGCCCAGAGCTCGGACCTCGTGCGCGGCGAGGTTTCGCTCGCGAAGCTCGAGATGCGCGACATGGCGCGGCAGGTGGCCGTCGACTCCGCCAAGCTCGGTGCCGCGGTCGCCCTGGCGTTCGCCGGCGCACTCGCCCTCGTGGCTGCGGCGGTCATCGGCCTCGGCGTGCTGCTGGACGGCCGGTACGCGCTATCCGCGCTCATCGTCGGCGTTGTCGTCCTGGCCATAGGCGGGCTGCTCGCCCGTGCCGGCCTGGCCGGTCTCGCGAGTCCGCCGAAGCCGGAGGCAACGGTGGAAAGCGTGAAGGAGAGCGGGGAGTGGGCCAGACAGGAAGTCCGGGAGTTCCGCGACGAAATCAGATCGTGACCCATCGCGACGGCCGATGAAGTTCTTCGGGCGCGCGCGGCGGATCGTCAGCAGCGCGATGCAGGACAACATCACCGGGGAAGCGGCGAAGGCGGCGTACTACTTCTTCCTCTCTCTCTTCCCCATGGTCATCGCGCTGTTCGCATTCACCGGGATCTTCGGCGGCAGCGCCGCCTTTGACCGGATCATGGCGTGGCTCAACACCGCCCTGCCCGACGACGCGACGGCCTTCCTCGAGGGCTTCGTCCGCGAGATCACGGATGAAAGGCGGCCCGATGCGCTGTCCCTCGGCATCATCCTGGCCATCTGGTCGGCGTCCAATTTCTTCGCCGCCCTCGGCGACGGCCTCGACACCATGTTCGATGTGCGTGGCCGGAGCAGCTGGCTGAAGAAGCGGCTGAAGTCGCTCCTTCTCATGGTCGTCGGCGGGGCGGTACTGTTCACGGGCGCCGTCGCCATCGTGGCAGGCCCGCACATCGCCGCGGCTCTTGGCATCAGCAACGCCGTCCAGCTCCTGACATGGCCCCTCGTCTTCGTTCTGCTCGTCGGCCTGCTCTGGCTCACGTACTACATCCTCCCCGCGCATGACCAGAGCAGCATGCGAAAGGAGCTGCTCATCGGCGCAGTCGCCGGTACGACCGTCTGGCTCGCGGCCACCGCGGTGTTCCGGTTCTATGTCGGCAACTTCGCCAACTATGGCCGCATGTACGGAATCCTCGGCGGGATCGTCATCCTCATGCTGTGGCTCTACCTGACGGCGCTGGCCATTCTCCTGGGCGGTGAGGTGGCGGACGTGCTCGTGAACGAGCGCGAGGAAGCCGGCGCGGACGCGGGGGATGCGACCGCATAGGCGACACCGGCGACGGGGAACGCCTCTTGCTTCGTTGAAGACCAGTACCAGTTACCACATGAAGGAGGCAGCACATGGAACATGACCGCGACACGGGGTACTCCGCCGGCGCAGGTGCGGATGAGACGAGCCGTCTGGATTCGGGCCTGCAGGGTGACAACGGCTTCGGAACGTCGGCCGCCGGCATGACGGACGACGCAGGCACGCGTGCCGGCTCCTACGACCGCCATTTCACGGACGAGCAGGAGGGCGGACTCAAGGGCGCCGTGGAGGAGGGCAGGGAGCGCGTGGGCGAGGCCGTGGAATCCGGCAAGGAGCGCGTGGGTGACGCCGTGAATACGGGGCGCCATCGCATCGCCGACCAGCTCGAGACGCTGGGCGACCGCCTCGAGGAGAGGGGCCGCGGCATGGAGGATTCCGGCGGCATCCAGCGCAGGGCGGGCCACGTCGCCCTCCGCACCGGCGAAGCGCTCGACACGGGCGCGGACTACATCCGCTCCCACGATATGGGCGAAATGCGCGACGACCTGGAGAGCGCTATCCGCGACCGGCCGCTCTTCAGCGTAGGCGTCGCCGTGGGCGCGGGATTCATTCTCGGGCGCCTGCTGCGGGACTGACATCCCCGGCTGGCCCGCCCAGTTGCCCCGCGAGAGTCTTTACCTGGCTCTCGCGGGGCATAATGTTAGGTGGGCACCCCGCTATCCCCGACTGGCGATGTCGCCGGCATACCGCATGCGGAACGCAGGCATGGCGTCCGGCATATCATGAGTACGACGATGCCGTCGAGACTGGAGGTCCCGTGATCCTGTACCTGAGCTTCGAAGAGCTCTCCGCCCTGGGCGCCGAGGCGGAGCGTGTCCTCGCCGCCCACCGGGCGACGGGTCCGGGGATCGCCGCGCCTCCGGTCTTCATCGATGACGTCGAGCAGTTCGCCCAGCGGCTCACCGGCGATGTGGACGTCGAGAGCATCGACCAGCAGCGGACGATGCGCCGCGTGGTCAGCTACCTCCTCGCCGGATGCCGCGCCCGCATGGACCGCCTCATCCTCGAGCAGCACGCCGCCGCCGAGAGCGCCGTGGCCGCATACTTCGATTACGCCCACGTGCTCACCGCGAGCCGGCGCCTCGACGTCATCGGTGACGAGATGGCCGCCCTCGTGGAGGTGATGACCGGCGAGGATCCCGAGTCGGACGCCGCCAGACGGTTCGTCTTCCCGGAATGAACCGCACCGGCCGCCTCCCCGGTCCCCCACCACTGGCACGGCGCCGCACAGCCCTCGCGCTCCTCGCCCTGGTCGCCCTCGCCATCGCCGGATGCGCCCGCGGCATGCACGTGGGGAGCGAGCCCACGCCGGTCGCCAGCATCATGGTTGAGAACAGCCTCGGCGAACCCATGATCGTCAGCTACAGCGACAGCCGCGGCGAGGCCCTTCTCGGTTCGGTCCCCGCCGGCGGCTCGGAGCGGTTCGTCATCGCCAGCAGGGAATCCTCCATCACCGTCCGGGCCCGGAATGCCGCCGGAAGCCGCACGGCCGGACCCTACACCGTCCAGCTCACCCCGGGCGCGATCACCCCCGTCCGCCTCCGCTGACCCGGCGCCGGGCGCCCGGCTGGGCCCCGTCCGCCTTCACGACGTTGTCCACCGCCTGAATCCCCTCTGCCCCAGCAGTTTTCCAGGGGTTCATCTAACTCGTTGTCTCCATTACATTTAGAGGTAGCAAGAACCTCAGCGAAGGGAGCAGGCGATGGTGCTTTCCCCGGGTATACGGGCGCTGTGGGAGCGTGTGCGGCGTCCGGTTGCGCGGATCGGTCTGGGCACGGCCCTCATCGTGCCCGCGGCGGCCATGATCTCCGGCGGCGAGCTGGACGGCATGGTCGAGGCGCGCCGGCAGGCGGCGCTGGAGCGGGAAATACAGGTGGACGAAGTCCTCCGGGAGTGGAGTGCGCGAATGGTGGACCGTGAGCGCGAGCTCGTGGTCGCGTCGTTTGCCCGCGAATTCAGGATTCCGGTGCCGCTGGCGGCGGACATCCACTCCGCGGCGGTGGAGGAGAACATCGTGCCGCGGGTGGCGTTTGGGCTGGTGAAGGCGGAGTCGAGCTTTCGGCCGCGTGCGATATCGCCGGTGGGGGCGGTCGGGCTGACGCAGCTGATGCCGGCGACGGCGAGGTGGCTGGTGCCGGGCACGACGCGCCAGGATCTGATGAACACGGAGACGAACCTCCGGATAGGGTTCAGGTATCTCCGCCAGCTGCTGGACGATTTCGACGGCGACGAGACCCTTGCGTTGACGGCGTACAACCGCGGTCCGGGGACGGTGAATCGTCTGCTGTCCCGGGGTGCGGACCCCGACAACGGGTATGCGGACAAGGTGCTGACGGGAACCAGCGAGAAGCACGTCCGACTGATGAACGCGAAGTTCGGCCCGAAGCGCCGGTCCTGACGACCGGCTTCCGGACCGGCGTGCGGCGGGCCATCCCGCCGGCGCCGGTCCTTTCGTTTCCTCCCCGGTGTCAGCCCTCCCCGTTGTCCCGTCCTGCCGTGGTCGCCGCTGTGCCGCGGGGCAGGTGTCTCTCGAACAGCTCGAGAATCCGCCGGTACTGGTCGGTCCATGACGACGGCTCGACGAAGCCGTGGTCTTCGACGGGATACACGGCCAGCTCCCAGTCGGTCTTCCCCAGCTCGATGAGTCGCTGTGCCAGGCGCACGACGTCGGAGAAGTGGACGTTTGCGTCCACCATCCCGTGCGTGATGAGGAGCGGGTCCTCGAGACCCTCGGCGAAGTAGATGGGCGACGACTGTCGGTATGCGATGCTGTCCTCGTGGGGCAGGTTGAGGATGCGGCTCGAGTAGCCGTGGCTGTAGTGCGCCCAGTCGGTCACGGCGCGGAGGGCCGCTCCGGCGCCGAAGTCGCCGGGCTGCGTGAACAGCGCCATCAGGGTGATGAACCCGCCGTAGGACCCTCCGTAGATGCCGACGCGCTCCGGGTCCACGCCGAAGTTCTGCTGCAGCCAGCGTGAGCCATCCACGTGGTCATCCAGGTCGGTGCCGCCCATGTGGCGGTGCACGGCGGTCCGCCAGTCCCTCCCGTAACCGGCGGACGCACGGTAGTCCATGTCCAGCACGACGTAGCCGCGCTCTGCGAGGAGGTGGTGGAACATGTACTCGCGGTAGTAGCTGGACCACCAGTTGTGAACGTTCTGGAGGTAGCCTGCCCCGTGGACGAAGATGACGGCGGCGCCATTGTGCCGTGCGCCGACATCCGACGGGCGATAGATGCGGGCGGGCACCCGTGCGCCGTCGCGGGCGGGGACGTGGACGATCTCCGGCGCAATCCAGCCGTGGGCGAGCCAGTCCGCGGTGGGGGACGAGGTGATGCGGCGGGCGTTCGCGCCGGGCCGGTTCGCCGCGATGAAGAGCTCCGGGGGCCGGTTCGCCTCGGAGTGGACGAATGCGATGCGGCTCGCGTCCGGCGACGCCGTCGCATCCTGCCGTCCCGCCATGCCCGTGATGCGCGTGCGGCCGGAGCCGTCGAACGCCATGTGATGGAAGTGGACTTCGAAGGGCGAGCCCTCGCTCGTGGTGAGGAAGAAGCGGTCCTTCCGGGGCGACACCTCGACGCGGTGGACCTCCCACTCGCCCCGGGTGAGCTGACGCATGCCCGTCCCGTCCGCGTTCACCGTGTGGAGGTGCGCGAAGCCGTCGTGTTCGGCGACGTAGAATGCACGCCTGCCGTCGGGCAGCCAGCCGGCGCAGCGCGGGTTCGTCCAGAACGGGCAGGGCCCGCCGACCCAGGCCTCGTCCTCGACGCGGGTGAGCAGCGTCAGCTCGCCCGTTGCCGCGTCCATGGACCAGAGCCACGCCTGCCGGGAGTCTGCGCTGCTCGCGCTCACCAGGCCGGCGGTCCCCTGGTCGTTCCACCCGAGAAACCGCGTGATGCCGGACTGGAGGTCCCTGGGCTCGGCGTCCTCCGGCGGCTGGGCCGCTGCGACATCCAGCCAGCGTACGTCGCCGGCGGCGAGATCGACGATGCCCATGCGGCCGCGATTCGGCGAGAAGTCCCCCACCTTCGTCCTGACATCGCGGGACTCGGTGTACCCCGACTCGGTGATCCAGACCGGCATCAGCGTGCGGCGGGACTGGGCGGCCGGCGTCATGGCCGTGGAGATGACGGCATAGCGGCCATGGCCGTCGATGGCGAGGCCGAAGACGCGCTCGCCGCGGTCGAGGTAGAGCGGTGCCGGCTCCGGACGTCGCGCCCGGGCCCGTGCGGAGTCCGCGTCCCGCCGTTCGACCTGCCGCCGCACGTGCTCGAACAGCACGCGCTGCTGGTCCTCGAGGAAACGGCGCTGGCCGGTTCGCGTGGCCGCCTCGCCCGGCGGGGGTCCGGCGCGCACGTCCGTGAGCTGCCTGAGGGCACCGTCCGTGAGGGACAGCGAGAAGAGATTGTTGTCGGCGACGAAGTAGACGGTCCGCCCGTCCCTGGAAAACACCGGACTGGACTTCGGTGTGCGCGTGTGCGTCAGGCGCCGGACGGCCATGCTGCGGCGGTCGATGATGTGGAGGTCGCCGTCATGGCTCACGACCCGCCAGCGCTCGTCCGTGGAGATGTCGCCCGGCGCAAGGATCACGGCCGCGGAATCGGAGGCGGCGTCGGACAGCCGTTCCGGCGCACCACCCGCCGCCGCGGCCCTGTATAGCGAAGTCGGCTCATCCCACGGCCGTCCGCCCGGCTTCCAGCGGAAGTAGATCCAGCGCCCATCGTCCGACCAGGTCACGTCGGCTGGCGGCTCTCCGACCAGCTCCGGACCCCGCATGATGGAGGGCACGTCCAGCGTGAAGGCGGCAGTCTGGCCGTGGGCCGGGGCCATGGCAAGGAAGTGAACCAGGACCAGCACCAGGGTCACAGAGTGCTTCATGAGGCAGCCTCCAGCGTTCTGCGGCACGTCAGTCACCGAACGAGATTCCGAGCGCACGCGCCGTTTCCACCGTGTCGGAGTCCACGGGCACGGTCTTGATCTGCCGCACGGCCTCCTCCAGCGGGACGGCCCTGATGTGCGGTGGTTCAAGGGCGACCATGGTGCCGAACTGACGGTTCGCCACGCAGCGGACGGCGGCTGCGCCGAACCGGAGCGCGATGAGACGGTCGTAGGACGTTGGCGTCCCGCCCCGCTGCAGGTGGCCCAGCACCAGGGTCCGCGTTTCGCGGCCCGTCCGTTCCTCGATCTCACGGCCGAGCCGCTCCGCTACGCCGCCGTACCGTTTTGCCGCGCCGGGCCGCCCGTCCTCCAGTACCGACTCCTCGCCGCCCTCGGGAAGCGCGCCTTCCGCGGCAACGACGATGGCGAAACGGCGGCCCTTCGCGTAGCGCGCCTCGATCTTCTCGCATACCCGGTCCATGCGGTACGGAATCTCCGGCATCAGGATGACGTCAGCCGTGCCGCTGATCCCCGAGTGGAGGGCGATCCAGCCGGTATTGCGGCCCATGACCTCCACGACCATCACTCGCTCGTGGCTCTCCGCGGTGGAGTGCAACTTGTCCAGGGCGTCGCTCGCCGTCTGGACGGCGGTGTGGAACCCGAACGTCACCTGCGTGACGGCGAGGTCGTTGTCGATGGTCTTGGGGACGCCCACGACGGGGAGGCCCTTCCGTGCCAGGCCCTGCGCGATGCGGAGCGTGCCGTCACCGCCGATGACGATGAGGGCGTCGATCCCCCGACGTTCGAGGCCGGCCAGGACCTCGTCCGAGCGGTCGACGACCTCGACGGAGCCGTCATCGCGGGGGCGCGGCCACTCGAAGGGGTTGCCCCTGTTCGTCGTGCCCAGGATGGTCCCGCCGAGGTGGGTGATGCCCCGGACGGAGTCCGCGTCGAGGGGCGTGAGTCCGTCCTCGTCGAGGAGCCCGCCAAACCCGCGTCGGATCCCCACGACGTCCCAGCCCTGTGCACCCGCGGCCAGCACCGCGGCACGGATCACCGCATTCAGCCCCGGGGCGTCGCCGCCCCCCGTGCTCAGCGCGATACGGCGGATTTCCTTCACCCTTCACCTCGTTCCCGGGTCGTCCCATTCTTCGGGCGGAAGGTCTGTTCGCGCACCGGCGGTGTCAACGCCGGCTCGCCCACCTGCCT
>DATHVO010000256.1:0-2086 GCA_035461265.1 Longimicrobiales bacterium | reverse complement strand
GTATAGGAGCTTGAGCCGTTTCGGAGGTTCGGCCGGCACGCTTTTCCGTTCGCGAGGTGCGTGGAGGTGGTCCTGATCCGCTGCCGGGCAGGTCATATCTGGGCCGTCCCGGTCTGTGCGCGCTCCTGTCGGCGCAGGTGTTCGATTGCCGAAAGCAGGATTGCGGCCTGCGAAGCGCGGCTCAACCCGGTATCCGTCGTCATGGCAGCGGGCCGGCCTCCACCGCGGAACTGCAGGAACCGTCGCCGGATCGCCGCAGCCACGCCATCAATGTCCGCGTTGCCCACGACGTCGGCATCGTGGCCGCGGAGCATGTGGTCCATGGCGCTGTCCCGGTCCGCGAATACGAGCAGCCACGCAGGGAAGCGCATGTACTCGAACAGTTTCGCGGGAATGGTCAGGCCGTCCTCCCAGGGCAGCGAAACCAGCATATGACATTTTGCCAGGAAATGGTGAGCCTCGATCCTGGAAACCCTACCGCCGACCATGACGTGGGATTCCAGGCCTGCTTCGCGAGCGAGGGTCTGGAGCGGGACTCCCCCGTAGTGCGTTGCATCGCCGATGAACCGTATCTGGAATTCCTCGGGAGTGAGCTGGAGGTCCGCCACGACGCGGGCCGCGCCCGAAAACAGCGGGCGAGGATCGCGTCCAAAGTATATCGTGCCTGCGTATCCGATCGTAAACGCCTGGTAGGACATCCCCTCCGGAATGGGATCGTCGTCGATCCCGTTCATCACCGTGATGATGCGACTGGCCGACTCCGGGTACCGGCCGGCGAGTGCGTCACGGAGCGGTTCAGTATTGGCGACGACGAGTGCCGCACGCCCCACGGCACCCCGCTCGTAATGCCCGGCCGCAGCGACCCACCATGGAGTTGCGAAGTACTCGTGGACGAGGTCCGTAACGCCCCACGGGTCCCGCAGGTCGATGACCAGGGGAAGCCCGAGCCGCGCAGCGGCGCGGCCGCCGCCGACATGCCAGTAGTGGGGCGGCCCTGACGTGATGACTGCCCTGTGAACGCGGGGATTGGCAACATGAAGCGCCGCCCGCTCGACCTGCCGCGCGGTGGCCACTCCGGCGGACAGGTCCCGCAGTGTGAACCACAGCCGCACCCAGCCCCGGGGCGACCGGAGGTTCCAGCGGACATCGGCCGTGCGGACGCCCTCCGTGCGGACGACAGCCGCTGCGTCGGACCTTTCGCTGGCAGCGCCGGTCCGGTCTGCGCCGGCACGCTTCGCACGGCCGTAGACGGCGAGCATCGCCTGCTCCGCCCGTACCGCGAGACCATCCCTGAGCTCGACCTGCCAGAGCCGGGAGCCGGGCGGCAGATCAGCGGGGAACGGCCCCGCGATTCCGGGCGTCCCGGCGGACACGATATCGAAGGTCCATCCGGCCCGCCCCATGTGAACCGCGAACTTGTGCCACCGGATTGCGCCCACGGCTTCGCTGGGCGGGAAATGATGCGTAAGCAGGAGCAGGCGTCGCCGCGGGATACCATCCTCGGGCGTCTGGAATACCAGGTGCGGGGCGGGCGTACCCATCATGGGCAGACTGCTTCAGGCCCGGCCGTGGATCCGGCCACTCAGAGACTCCAGTCCGAAATCGTGGTGGATGCCCTTCCGGCGGACATCGGACCGATCCAGCCGCGCGTTCGACCCGCCATAGGCGGAGAGGCACGCCTCGAATCCGAGCTCGATGGCAAGGTGCCGCGCCGACGGCGTGATGTGGTCGCGTCCGCCGTATGGATAGGCGAACATCATGCTCGCCAGCTGCAGTTCTCCTTGCAGAGTGGCCATTGAGCCCACGAGCTCCCTACGGACCTCCTCCAGCGGAGCGCGCCCGCAGTCGATGTGAGTTTCCGTGTGGGAGCCGACCCCGAAGCCGGCGTCACGAAGCGACCGCACGTCGTCCCAGTCCATTGCCGGAATGGGAGCGCTTCCTTCCCGGCTGTCATGCGGGAAAGGGCGGTCGGTGCCGATGATGGCCGTAGCGACGAAAAATGTCGCCGGCAGCCCGTGACGTTCGAGAAGGGGCGCTGCGTACCGGACATTGTCACGGTATCCGTCGTCGAAGGTGATGGCCACCA
>DATHVO010000255.1:0-32350 GCA_035461265.1 Longimicrobiales bacterium | reverse complement strand
GGGCGGGCTGGTTCTGCCCGCCGTCGAATACCCGAACCCGGGCGAAGGCTGTTCCGTGACGGGCGGGCACGTGTACCGCGGCACGGACATCCCGGCACTGGCGGGTCACTACCTGTACGGCGACTTCTGTCGTGGATGGGTGCGAAGCTTCCGCTTCGTCGGCGGCATCGCCACGGATCACCGGGAATGGGACCTCGGAGACCTGGGCCGCATCACCTCGTTCGGCAAGGATGGCGCTGGCGAGCTGTACATCCTGTCCCAGGACGGACGCGTCCACCGGCTACGGCCGGCGCCCTGAACGCAATGCGGGGACCGCCGTGACGGTCCCCGCGTGCGTCAGTCGGGCCCGATGCCCACTACTGCGGTGCCGTCCGTGGCCCCCACGCGTAGATGTTGTCCTTGTGGGCGGTGCACGCCGCGTAATGGTTCGGCGCGCCGGGGTGACGCTGGGCCACCCGCCGGTTCACTTCCTCCGTCGCCTCGAACGCCGCCGCCCGGGTCGCCGCAGAGCGGTAATGGTTCACGTTCCATTCATCCGCCCAGTCATGGAAGAACAGTCCGGCGCCCACCAGCCGGCCCTCCCGCACCAGTTCGTCCTCGACCGGGCGTGTGATGGAGTCGTACGCCGCGGCGATCTGTGCGATCGCCGCCTGCGGACATATCCACGACGAGATCACCAGCGTACGCGGGCCGTCCGCCTGCTGGGCGCTTGCCTGGCCGGGAATGAGGATTACGCACATTACTACCACTGCCGCGAGACGGGCCATGCGGGGCCTCCATGGGAGATGTGGAGTGGTGGGGACGCGCATGCGTCCGAGTCAATCCCGCCCACGCGGCACCGTCCCGTCAAGGAAACACTTGGCGTGCGGCGCGGGATCAGGCGACCTGCGCTTCCACGTTCTCGTCCAGCCGGCGGCGGATGCCGGGATGACGCCGCGCGAGATAGCCGCCCACCAGGGCGGCGGCGATGACGTTTGCGGCCGCGACGGCCCACCACTGCAGGGCGCCCATGAGCCAGCCTGCGGCTATGGCGAGAATCCCGATGAACAGGGCCTCGAAGGTGACGAAGAGCAGGAAGATTCCCAGGATGAGCGGCGGCTGGTCCTCGGCGGCGTTCACCAGCGCCGCGGCGGTGATTCCCACGAGGCCGAAGGCCGCGAAGTGCACGAAGGAGTAGAGGAGTACCGTGTTCGCATCGATCACGACGGACTCCGTGCCCTGGGCGCCGTAGAGCAGCGCGGAGCCGATGGCGGCGGGCGTGAAGAGCGGCCGGCCCTGAACGAGATCCAGGACCAGGAACCAGAGGGCCACACCCACGGCCGCGAGGAGTCCGCTGACGACGGCCTCCGTTGCCACCCGGCGGGTTCGCTCGCTCCTGACGGCGGGCTCGTCGGCGACACCGGAGAACAGCGTCAGCGTGCCGGCCATGGCGAGACCACCGAACAGGCAGCCCGCCAGGACCACCGGCCAGCCGAGGGCCCGGAGAACCGTCGTCCCGGCCAGCACCAGCCCCGCGTAGAACACGATATCGAACAGCAGGAACCCCAGGATCGCACCGATGAGCGGGCCGGGCCGTATCCGGAGCCAGTCGAGGCCCATGGCCGCCACGACACCGATGGCCATGATCCCGGCATAGTGGATCACGGTGTAAAGCGCCACCGCCGCGGCGCGGGATGCCAGGTCGAGCTTGATGAGCGTGGCGGCGAGGAAGAGCGGGGTCCGCAGCGCCTCGCCCCGGAGCACGTCGAAGGCGAGGAACCAGACCGCAATGGCCGTGGCGGCGACTGCGCCCGCGGCCAGGCCGCGGCCTACGGGGGAGCGGTGATGCATACCGGCCACCTCCGGGGGTGTTGCCGATGCCGCCGCGTCGCGATTCGCGGCGGTTTCACCCGCAAGCTGGTCCCGCCGGAACGGCGATGCAAGCGTTTCGTGCTACCGCCGTCGTCGTCAGAACCGCTCGCCCCGGGCCTCCCGCAGCTGGCTGCCCACGGGGCGGATGCGGGTCCACATCGTCCAGAAGTACAGCGCGGCCCCCGCCAGCTGGCCCACGCCGCCGATGACCACGACCCAGGGGAGCAGGCGCGCGTCGGACCAGGCGCGTGCGGCTTCGGCCACGAAACGGGCCGCGGTGGAGGCGAGGAGGATCCAGTACGCGGCCTCCACGCGGGCCGGGGAGTATCGGCGGTCGTCCTTTGCCGCCCGCGGGAAGAGCCAGAGGGCCACGCCGAATATGAGGAACATGACGAAGCCGACGAGCACCGCGTGGGTGTGTGCGGACACGAGGTGGGGGTGGGGCCAGATGCCCATGATCTCGCGCCGGATGAGCATCCACGTGCCGAGGATCAGCCCCGCGAAGAGGAAGAACACTCCGGTCTTGATGAATCTCCGCACCAGCGTGTACATGCGAGGCCTCCGCTCTCCGGCGTTCACTCGGGCCACGACCCCGTGGCCGACCGCCAACTTGGGCACGCGGCTTTGACCCGGCAACGAGGCCGCGCCTAGATTCCCGAAACTGCAACCGAGTCACCGGACGGAGGCCGATCCATGACACGATCACCGTGGGCCTGCCCACCGCCACACCTCGACCCCGTCCCGATCCTGTACCGCCGTGCGGCAGCTGTGGTGCTGCTCCTCCTGGCCGCGGCGCCACCTCTGGCCGCGCAGACGGGCAGCGGAGCGGCCGGAGCGGCGCGGGCGGACGGCGGGGGTCCCATCGTCCTCATCACGGGGTCCACGGACGGGCTCGGGCGCGAGGTCGCCCTGCGCCTCGCCGCGCTGGGCGCCCACGTCATCGTGCACGGCCGGAACGTCGAGCGCGGCAACGCCGTGGTGGCGGAGATCACGTCCGCCGGTGCGGGGAGCGCCGCGTTCTACCGGGCCGACCTGGCCTCGCTGGACGAGGTGCGTCGCCTCGCGGAGGAGATACGCCGGGACTACGACCGCATCGACGTCCTCGTGAACAACGCCGGCATCTGGCTGGCCGGCTCGCCCGAACGTCAGGTCAGCGCCGACGGCCACGAGCTTCACTTCGCCGTCAACTACCTGTCCGGTGTCCTGCTGACCCGGCTGCTGCTCCCCATCATCCGGCGGAGCGAGAATGGCCGCATCGTAAACGTCGCATCGGGTGCCCAGGTACAGATTGACTTCGACGATGTGATGCTGGAGCGGTCCTACTCGCCGGGCCGGGGCTACGCCCAGAGCAAGCTCGCCCAGGTCCTGTTCACCATGGACCTGGCCGCCGAGCTGGAGGGCGACGGCATCACGGTCACCTCGCTGCACCCCGCCTCGCTCATGGACACGCCCATGGTCCGCGGCGCCGGCGTCGCGCCGCGGTCCACCGTGGAGGAGGGGGCGCAGGCCGTGTTGAACCTGGTGACGTCGCCTGAGGTTGAGACGGGCACGTACCACGATGGTCTGCGCCCGGCCCGGGCACACGATCAGGCGTACGATCCCGCCGCGCGGGGCCGCCTCCGGGAGCTGACGCACCGCCTCATCGGCTGGACCGACGAATGAGCCCGCGCGGCAGCGGCATGCCCGCGGGATGGACGCCCGCGGCAGCCGCATCCCGGGCGGCCCGGTTCGCCGCGGCGCTCCTCCCCGCCCTGCTCCTGGCCACGGCGTGTGGCGACGCGACCGGACGCCGCGGTGCGGACGGCCCCGACCGCGAAGGCATGCGCATCGTCTTCGTCACCCATGGCCAGTCCGCCGATCCGTTCTGGTCCGTGGTCTCGAACGGGGCGCAGGATGCGGCGGCGGACCTGGGCGTGCGCGTCCAGTACCAGGCTCCGACCACCTTCGACATGGTGGAGATGTCGAACCTGATCCGCTCCACGGTGGCGGCCCGGCCTGCCGGGCTGGTCGTGTCCATTCCGGACCCGGATGCCCTCGGGGCCGCGATCCGGGCTGCCGTGGCCGCCGGCGTATCCGTGATCTCCATCAATTCCGGTGCTGACGCGTTCCGCGACCTCGGTGTCCTCGCCCACGTCGGGCAGACGGAGTACGAGGCGGGTCATGGTGGCGGCGAGCGACTGGCCGCCGCCGGCGTCCGGCGCGCCCTCTGCATCAATCACGAGGTCGGCAATACGGCGCAGGACCAGCGGTGCCGCGGGATGATGGACGCTCTCGCCGCAGCCGGCGCCACCGCCACCGTCCTGGGCGTCAACCTCGCCGATCCGGACGACGCTCAGCAGCGCGTGGCCGGCGCACTCCGGGCCGATCCTGCCATCGACGGGATGCTGGCCCTCGGTCCCGCCGGCGCGGACCCGACGCTGGCCGCGCTGCGAGCGACGGGCCGGACGGACATCGTCTTCGGCACCTTCGACCTCACGACCCGCGTGCTGGAGGCCGTGCGTGACGGCGACATGCTCTTCGCCATCGACCAGCAGCAGTACCTGCAGGGCTACCTCCCCGTCATGATGCTCGTGAAGCACGCGGAGACCGGGACGCTGCCGGGCGGCGGCGCAGTGATCCGCACGGGTCCGGGCTTCGTCACCGCGGGCGATGCGGCTGCCGTCATCGACCTGGCCGCCCGCGGCATCCGCTGAAAGGCACCGCCGTGCGACGACTCCTCGCCACGCCGGAAGCCGGCGCCCTCGCAGGCGCCGTCCTGGTGTGGATCTTCTTCGCCATGGTCGCGGGTCCGGCGTTCCGGTCGGCGGAGGGAACTGCTGCGTGGGTGAACGCGGCAGCGCCCCTCGGCATCCTCGCCGTGGCCGTCGCGCTGCTCATGATCGGCGGGGAGTTCGACCTGTCCGTGGGCTCGATCATCGGTGTGAGCGGCATGACCGTGATGCTCCTCACCGTCGAGGCCGGCTGGTCCCTCGGTCCCGCCATCACCGCGGCGCTGCTCCTTGGCGCTGCCATCGGCCTGGCCAACGGACTCCTCGTCGTGCGGACCGGCGTGCCCTCCTTCCTGGTGACACTCGGCACGCTCTTCGTGCTGCGCGGCCTCACCATCGCCGTCAGTCGCGCCATCACGGGGCGCACCCAGATCGGCGGCCTCGCCGCCGTCCCGGGCTACGACACGTGGCGCCCGCTCCTGGCGGCCGACCTGGGCCCGTTCCGGATCGGCATCCTGTGGTGGGTCGTCCTGGTCCTCGTCGCGACGTGGCTCCTCCGCCGGACACCGGCCGGCAACTGGATCTACGCGGCCGGCGGCGGCGCGGCGGCGGCGCGCAGTGCGGGCGTCCCCGTGACCCGGGTCAAGGTCGCCCTGTTCATGGCCACCGCCACGACGGCCGCGCTGGTGGGCATCATGCAGGCCGTCCGTTTCACCGGCGCGGACGCGCTGCGGGGCGAAGGCCAGGAGTTCCGCGCCATCATCGCCGTGGTCATCGGCGGAACCCTCCTCACGGGCGGATACGGCTCGGCAGTGGGGGCACTGCTGGGCGCGGCCATCTTCGGCATGGTGCAGCAGGGCATCGTCATCACGGGCGCCGACGCCGACTGGTTCCAGGTATTCCTCGGCGCGATGCTCATCGGCGCCGTGCTCGTCAACGACTGGACGCGCCGGCAGGCGGTGCGGGCATGACAACCGCTCCCGGGGTTTCGCTTTCGCATGCGGCAGGTTCACCGCTGCTCGCGGCGGAAGGCATCTCGAAGCGATTCGGCGGTGTGGTCGCCCTGGCCGACGTGAACTTCCAGGTCCGGGCCGGGAACGTGACCTGCCTGCTCGGGGACAACGGCGCCGGCAAGTCCACGCTGATCCGCATCCTCGCCGGCGTCTTCCCGCCTACCACGGGTCGACTCCTGATGGACGGCGCTGAAGTCCGCTTCCGCGCGCCGCGTGACGCACTCGCACGGGGCATCGCCACCGTGCATCAGGACCTGGCCCTCATACCGCTCCTCAGCGTGTGGCGGAACTTCCACCTGGGCGCCGAGCCGGCACGCGGCCGCGGCCCGCTGCGGCGCATGGACGTCGGCGCGGCGCGGCGCAGCACGCTGGACGCCCTGGCGGAGTTCGGCATCCGCCTCACGGACGCGGATCGCCCCGTGGCCACCCTGTCCGGTGGCGAGCGCCAGTCCATAGCCATCGCCAGGGCGGTCCACCGCGGCGCACGGGTGCTCATTCTCGACGAGCCCACGGCCGCCCTCGGCGTCCGTCAGACCGAGCGCGTGCTGCAGACCGTGCGGGCGGTCCGGGACCGCGGCGTCGGCGTGGTCCTCATCACGCACGACCCCGCGCAGGCGGACGCCGTCGCGGACCGCCGTGTCGTCCTCGAGAAGGGCACGGTCGTCCCGGCGACGTGACGCGCGCGAGGGTGGCGACGGCCCGGGCCGGGGTCTACGTTACCGGATCGACTCCCACTCTCCCGGAAGCACGTCATGCCCGACCTGCAGCTCATCGCGAATCACCTCATCGACGGCCACGCAGACGAAGTGGACCGGCTGGTGCGCGAGGCCCTCGACGCCGGCATCCCGGCGGAGACCATCCTCGAGGACGGCCTCATCGCCGGCATGACCGTGGTGGGAATCCGCTTCCGGGACAACGAGATCTTCGTGCCCGAAGTCCTCGTAAGCGCCCGCGCCATGAAGGCCGGACTGGCGCATCTCGAGCCCATCTTCAGCGAGTGCGGGATTCCGCCGGTGGGTACGGTCGTGATCGGCACCGTGAAGGGTGACATCCACGACATCGGCAAGAACCTCGTGGGGATGATGCTCCGGGGCGCCGGGTTCCGCGTCATCGACCTGGGTGTTAACACCACGACGCAGAAGTTCCTCGATGCCATTGCGGCGCACGCTCCGGAGATCGTCGGCATGTCCGCGCTCCTCACCACGACCATGGGGCAGATGAAGGTGAACATCGATGCCTTCCGCGATGCCGGCCTCGGCGTCCGCGTCATGGTGGGCGGCGCCCCGGTGAGCATCGAGTACGCCGAGCGCATCGGCGCCGATGCCCACGGCGCCAACGCCACCGAAGCCGTGGAGAAGGCGCTGGCGCTCGTACGGCAGCCCACGACGCCGCGACCCCGATGACGGGGACGGGCCAGGAGCTCGGCGGCGCGCCACCCCACGCGGGCGTGGCCGTGCGCTTCCTCCCGGAGAACCGGACCTGGCGCGGGGACGAGCCGACGGACCTGTTCATGGCGGCCGCCACGTGCGACATCATGGTGGAGCAGCCGTGCGGCTCCCGGACGGTGTGCGGGAAGTGCCGGGTCCGCGTCGTTGAGGGCGACCTCCCGCCCGGGGCCGCCGACCGCCGGCTCATCGCCAGGGCCGACCTCGAGGCGGGCTGGCGCCTCGGCTGTCAGCTCGTGCTGGACGCCGCCGCGACGGTCGAAATCCCGGCCGTCTCGCGGGCCGTCGCATCGAAGTCCTTCGGCGAGGACACGATGTTCAGCGGCGGCTTCGCCCCCGCCGTCCGCAGCGTGCGGCTCAGCCTGCCCGAGCCGGATGAGTACCGGCAGCACGCCGCGTTGACCATCCTCGCCGAGGCGGTGGGCACGAACGAGGCCGCCCTCGCCCCCTCCGCCGCGGCCATGCGTGAACTCGGCGCGACGCTCGCACGAACCCGTGACATCCGCGTGGTCCTGGATGAAGGCCGCCTCACGCACGTCACCGCAGACAGTGACGCGCCCGCGTACGGGATCGCCGCAGACATCGGATCCACCACGCTCGCGGCCGCACTCGTGGACCTGGAGGACGGCACTGTTGCGGCATCGGCCTCGCAGATCAACCCGCAGGTCCGCTGGGGCGGAGACATCATCAGCCGGATCGACTGGGCGCAGACGAACCCGGACCGCGCCGGCGACCTGCATGGCACGCTCATAACCGCGCTGGACGCCCTCGTCCGGCAGTGCCTGGAAGCGGCAGGCGCGGCGCCGGACCGGATCTGCGCATTCACGGCCGTGGGGAACCCGACAATGCTCCACACGCTCCTCGGCGCGGACATCACGCCCCTCGGCCAGACGCCCTACGTCGGGATGTGGCAGGGCGCATGGCGGGGCCCGGCCGTGGACCTCGGGCTGGACTTCCCGACGTGGACCTCGGCCCTCCTCCTGCCCGGTGTGCGCAGCCACGTGGGGGCGGACACCGTGGCCGCAGTTCTCGCCACGGGTCTCGCGGACGCCGACCGGCCCCGCCTCCTCATCGACCTCGGTACCAATTCGGAGGTCGTCCTCGGCTGCCGCGATTTTCTCGTCTGCACATCCACGTCGGCGGGGCCCGCCTTCGAGGGCGCCACGATCCACCACGGCATGCGCGCCGCACCCGGCGCCATCGACCAGGTGCGCATCCGGCCCGGCGGGTCCGTCATGGTCCGCACCATCGCCGGCGAGGACCCGGTAGGGATATGCGGGTCGGGGCTCATCGACGCCGCCGCTGAACTCGTCCGCACCGGGATCGTGGAGCCATCCGGGCGGATGCGCACGGCCACGGAGCTCGACGGCGTCGTGCCCCCAACGCTGATCGCACGGCTGGTGGATGCCGACGGCATCGGGCGCGCCGTCCGCCTCGCCGGCAGCGACCACCGTCCCGTCCTCCTCACCGCCCGTGACATCCGCCAGCTCCAGCTCGTGAAGGGGAGCATCTTCGCCGGCGTCCGGATGCTCCTCGACCATGCCGGCATCGGCGAGACCGACCTCGACGAGGTCCTCATCGCCGGCGCATTCGGCAACTACATCAGGAAGACGAGCGCACAGGCCATCGGCCTCGTCCCCGGCATCGACCCTGAACGGGTCCGCTTCGTGGGCAACGCCGCGGGTGCCGGCGCCCGCCTCGCGCTGGTCAGCGCGGATGCACGGGCACGGGCGGAGTCGCTGGCTGCGGCGGCGGACTACATCGAGCTCGCCCTGCGGACCGACTACCACGACGCGTTTGTTGATGCCATGCCCTTCCCCGCACCCGGGCCGCAGCCCGGAGCGCCCGCGTGAGCCGCGACGACGCATCCGGGAACGCGGCGGCCGGGCCCATCGACGCCACCCGCCTCCGGCGTATCCTCGCAGCCCGTGAGAGCATGCTCCGGGTCCTGGGCGACATCGCCGGTGATGTCGCTGACAGCGCCCTGGTGCGCTGCCCTTACCGTACGCGGGACGACGTGTGCACATTCAGGGGAGAGTGCATCAATGCCATCACCGCGCCGGGTCGCCGGAGGCTGTGCGGAGGAGGTGCCCTCAACCCCATGCCGCCGCCGGCGGCCGCAGTCGCCGCGGCCATGCAGGCGACTGCGCTGCCCGTTGACACCAACCGAACCGGGAACGCCATGAACTCGCGTGAACGAATGGCCGCGGCCATGCGCCTGGAGGAGCCGGACCGCGTACCCGTGATGTGCCAGCTGGCCCTCGGCCATTACTTCCTGAACACGGGCCTGGACGCCATTGAGATCTGGCACGATACGGCCGCATTTGGCGATGCCCTCATCATGCTCCAGCAGCGCTACGGGTTCGACGGCATCCTCATCAACCTGCCGGGACGCGACCCCGCGTGGCGCAGCGCCATCGACCGCATCGAGGAGGTGGACGGCGATCGCCACGTCGTGTGGCGGAATGGCTGGGTCACCATCGCGCCGCCCGACGACAACCCCCACGTCTACCAGCCGGACCGCGCCACGCGCTGGTTCCCCACGTTCGATGAAGTGGAGCCGGAGCACCTGTACTACATGGAGCCCCACGACATCTCGGCCATCACGTACCCGTACTCGTGGGGATTCGACGCCGGGCCCGCGCCGCGCGACGCGTTCTTCCCGCCCTGGCACTACGACACGATCCGGTACGTGCGGGAGCGTGCGCCCGACGTGAGCGTCCACGGCGAGGTGTTCAGCCCGTTCAGCCAGTTCATGGAGATGCTCGACTACGTGAACGGGCTCATGGCGCTCATCGATGACCCGGTCAAGGTCGGGGCATGCCTCGATGCGCTCACCGAGGGTACCATCGACCTGATGCGCGGCCAGGCCACCGCTGGCGCCGACGCCATCCTCATCTCCAGCGCGTTCGCCGGCGCCGGCCTCATCTCCCGCGACCACTACCGGGAGTTCGTGCTGCCGTACGAGAAGAGAGCCGTTGATGGGTTCCATGAGGCCTTCCCCGGCGTGCCCGTCTACACCCACACGTGCGGCTCCATCGGCGACCGCCTCGAGCTCCTGGAGGCCACGGGGACGAACGGCGTCGACACTCTGGACCCGCCACCCCTCGGCGACGTGGACCTGGCGGACGCTAAGCACCGCATCGGCGGCCGCCTCTTCATCAAGGGCAACATGGACCCGGTGAACACGGTGCTCATGGGGACGGCCGCGGACACGCTGGAGGATGCGAGACGGCGGATCGCCATCGGCGCGCCGGGAGGCGGGTACATCCTCTCCACCGCGTGCTCCGTCTCCCCGGCCGCGCCACCGGCGAACATCATGCAGCTGCGCATGGCCGCCGACGCGGCGGACGTCTACCGGCGATGACGACGCCGCTGTCAGGCCGACGCACGGACGGTCTCCCCCTCCTCGCTGCCGCGCGGCAGCGCGTCGTCGTGACGGACGGCGCCATGGGCACGCAGCTGCAGCAGGCCGGGCTGGAGCCGGGCGGCTGTGGCGACCTCTGGAACCTGGACCATCCCGAGCGCGTCCTGGCGATCCAGCAGCGCTACGTCGCAGCCGGCGCGGAGGTGGTACTCACCAGCACGTTCGGCTCGAACCGCTACGTGCTGCGGCGCTACGACGCGGAGGACCGGGTCGCGGCGTGCAATGCGGCCGGCGCCGCCATCGCCCGCCGGGCCGCCGGCGCCGCGGCGTGGGTACTGGGCGACATCGGCCCGTTCGGCGGCTTCATCGCGCCCCTCGGCGATGATTCCGAGGACGATGTGTACGATGCGTTCCTCGTCCAGGCCCGGGCACTCGTGGCCGGCGGCGTGGACGGCATCGTCATCGAGACCATGACGGCCGTGGAGGAGGTCGCCCTCGCGATTCGGGCGGCGCGGGACGCCGGTGCGCCCGCCGTCATCGCGTCCATGGCCTTCGACCGCACGAAGGCCGGCCTGCGGACCATGATGGGCACGACGCCCGAGCAGGCGGCGGAGGCAATGCTGGCCGCCGGTGCCGACGCCCTGGCCGCGAACTGCGGGACGGGCCTGCAGGCGTCGGACTTCGCGGACATCGCCCGCCGCTACCACGCCGTGGCACCCGATGTCATCGTCATGGTGGAGCCGAACGCGGGGCAGCCGGAGCTGGACGGCGATCAGGTCGTGTACCGCGAACCGCCCGCAGTCCTGGCCGGCGCCGTGGCGCTGCTCGTCGATGCCGGCGTGCGCATCATCGGCGGCTGCTGCGGCACCACGCCGGACCACATCCGGGCTGTGGCCCTGGCCGCCCGGTCGCTGTGAGAACCACGTGATGGATCGCCGTTACGCACCGGGGAGGGCAGCGTGAGGATCCTCGTGGTGGAGGACGACCGGAAGGTGGCCAGCTTTCTCGAGCGCGGACTCAGGGAGGAGGGCTACGCGGTCGATGTCGCCCATGACGGGGACCAGGGCAGCATGAAGGCTCACGTCTACGACTACGACCTCCTCATCCTGGACGTGATGCTTCCGGGCCGGACCGGGTACGAACTGGTGCTCGAGCTTCGGAGGGAGCACCGCGAAGTGCCGATCCTGCTCCTCACCGCCCGCGACGCGGCCGAGGACATCGTCCGGGGCCTGAACGCCGGCGCCGACGACTACCTCACCAAGCCATTCAGCTTCGACGTCCTGCTGGCCCGCATACGGGCGCTGCTGCGACGCGGCGGCGCAAGCCGGGATGAGCGACTCGTCTACGGCGGCGTCGAGCTCGACCGCCTGAAGCACACCGCTACCCGTGCCGGCATCGACCTCGGCCTCACCCCGAAGGAGTACCAGCTGCTCGAGTTCTTCATGCTGCGGCCCGAGTCGGTCGTTCGCCGGACGGAACTGCTGGAGAAGGTCTGGGATCTCCAGTTCGATCCCATGACCAACGTCGTGGACGTGCACGTCGGCAACCTCAGGCGAAAGCTCATGAAGCACGGGCCGCCGCTGGTGCACACCGTCCGCGGCGTCGGCTACACCCTGCACGAGGACTACGTGCCGGAGGACGCGTGATGGGTACCCTGCGCTTCCGGCTCGCGGCCCGCATCGGACTGAGCATGCTGGCGGCCCTCGCAGTGCTGTCGCTGGCCGGGCTCTGGGGCGCGCGCTACTTCCTGGATCGCGAGCTCGATGCCAGCCTTCTCAACGTGGCCTCCATCCAGGCCGGCGCCGTGACGGACTCACCCACCGGAGAGATGGTGTTCCACGAGTGGGACCTGACGCCGGAGGAGGCCGCGCAGGTGCGGGAGCTGAACCGCTATGCCCAGGTATGGAGCGCGTCGGGCCAGAGCCTCCTGCGCACGCAGTACATAACCCGCGACCTGCCTCTCGATGCCGACGCGCTACGGCAGGCCGCCGACGGCGCCCTGGTCATGCGTGAGCACGAGTTCGAGGGAATGCCCGTTCGCTCGCTCTACTATCCCCTCGAGCGGATGGGGCCCGCACACGCACGGCACGTCCTGCAGGTGGCAGCGCCACTCACGGGCCGCAACGCAATGCTCCGCCGGCTCGCGTGGCTCCTCCTCGGGATCACGCTCCTGACGGGCGCGGCGTCATTCCTCGGCGGCTGGTGGCTCGCCCTCCGTGCTGTCCGCCCCGTCCACGAGATCATTGACCAGGCTGAGGCCATGGGGGCCGGCACCCTCGGCCGACGGATCACGGCGGACGCCGACGCGCAGGAGCACGAGAGACTCATCGCCGTGCTCAATTCCATGCTCGCGCGTCTCGAACGCTCCTTCGATGCACAGCGTCGGTTCACTGCGGATGCGAGCCACGAACTGCGGACGCCGCTCACCGCCATGAAGGGCGAGCTGGAGGTCGCCCTCCGGAGGGACCGGCCTGCAGAGGAGTATCGGCGAGTGATCGCCAGCGCCCTCCAGGAGGTGGACCGGCTTACACTGCTCGCCCATGATCTCCTCACGCTCGCACGCGCCGACGCCGGCGTGATGCAGCCGCGCCTCGACAAGCTCGCCCTGGAACAGCGCGCCCGCATCGTCATCGACCGGCTGCGGCCGCTGGCCCATGGGAAGGCGGTGGAACTCGTCGTGGAGGGCGACGAGACCCTCGACGTGGCCGCGGACCCCGCTCTCATCGATCAGCTGCTCTGGAACCTGCTGGACAACGCAGTGAAGTTCACGCCCGGTCCCGGTCGCGTCACCGTGTCCGTGGACGCCTCCGTCGCAGACGCACGCATCACGGTCAGGGATACCGGACCGGGCATCCCCGGCGATGACCTCGCCCGCATCTTCGAACGTTTCTACAGGGCGGACACGGCACGCTCGCCCGGGGACGGGACGTGGGGAACCGGGCTCGGGCTTTCCATCGTCCGGGCCATCGCCGAGGTCCACGGTGGACGCGTCGAGGCGGCGAACGCGCCCGCCGGCGGCGCCGTCTTCACCGTCCACCTGCCCCGCCACCCCTTCAGCCCCGCCTAGCGCTCAGGCCGGTCCGGCCGGTGCCGCACGCCGGCACATGAAGATTTCTTCATGCCGGCTTCACGCCTGCTTAACCCCCCTCGTGTCAGCTTGCTTCAGGTGCGCGGGACAGCACCGCGCTGACCAGAGCGGAAGCAGGCCGGAATGACGAGCATGAAACAGTGGGTGAGGAAGACGGCGAGCTCCGCGCGCCGCACCGGAATCGTTGCCATGGCGGCGGCCGCGGGCATGGCGACGGCCGCGCCTGCCGCGAGTCAGCCGGCGCCCGGCAGGCACGAGGGGTTCACCCTTGAAGAGGCGTACGGACTGGCTGCGACACGCAGTCCGGTGCTGCAAGCGGCGGCCGCGTCCGCCGACGCCGCGGCTGCGATGGAGCGGTCCGCCGGCCTGCCGCCCGACCCCATGATCCAGCTCGGGATCATGAACTTCTCCATCCCCGGCTTCGGATTGGACATGCCCACCTCCATGGCCCCGTCCATCCAGGCCATGCAGATGCTGCCCATCGGCCGGCTGGGGCCAGCGTCACGCATCGCCCGCCAGCAGACCCGGATCGCCAGGGCCGGCGCGGCGGAGACGTGGTGGGAGGTCCGCAGCAGGACGGCCATGGCGTTCTACATGATCTACGAGGCGGACCGTCAGCTCGACGTGATGGCCGAGACGCGGCAGCTGCTGGAGACGTTCGAGCAGGCGGCCCGGACAATGTACGCCGCCGGCGACGGCCGCCAGAGCGACGTCCTGCGGGCAGGCGTCGAGGTGTCCCGCATGGACGCCGACATCCGAAGGATGGAGGCGATGCGCGGGGCCGCGGTCGCCCGGCTCAACGGTATGCTCGATCGTCCCTCCAATACGCCGGTTCCGCCGGTAGTCCTCGGCACACTGGCCATGGACCTGCCGCCGCTGGACACACTGCGCGCCTGGGCGGAGGACGGCCGGCCCATGCTGGCTGGCGGACGGGGCGGTGTCGAGCAGGCCGAGGCCCGCACCACCCTCGCCCGCCGCGAGATCTGGCCGGAGCCCATCATCGGAGTGCAGTACGGCCAGCGCAGCGGTGAGATGGGTACGGAGCGCATGGCCAGCGCCATGGTCGGCTTCTCCATCCCCGTCTTTGCCGGGAGCCGCCAGCTCCGCATGCGCGATGAGGCTGCGGCAATGGAAGCCATGGCCCGGGCCGATCTCGGCGCAATGCGCGCAGAGGTGGACGCGCGGCTCGGCGAACTCACCGCCGAACTGGATCGCACGCGTACCCTCATCGCCCTCTATCGCGCCGAGATCCTGCCCCAGGCGCGCGCCAATGTCGAGGCGTCCTTCTCGTCCTACAGGGTCGGCCGCGTTGACTTCATGACGCTCATCGACGCCCAGATGATGGCGAGCCGCTTCGAACAGGAGATGTATGGCTTCCTGGCGGAGTATGGACGCGCCATCGCCGAACTCGAAATGACCGTCGGCCGCGAGATGCCGCGCGTCGGCGAACTGCTTGCGGAGGCACCATGACCAGCAGGAAGCAGGTCCTCTTCTCCCTCGCCCTCGTGGGCACCTCCCTCGCCGTCGTCGCCGGCGTGGCATTCACGTCGGGTGACGGAGCGCGAGCCGCCGCCAGTGACGGGCACGACCACGCCGCCATGTCTGCAGCCGGCGACCAGCAGCCCGTCATTCTCGACGCGGAGGCGGCCCGCCGCATCGGCGTGACGTACGTCGCGGCCGTACTGCGTCCGTTCGAGCGGACGGTCAACGCAGCCGGCAGCGTGACCTGGGACGAGACGCGGCTCACCAGCGTGAACACGAAGATCGAGGGCTGGATCGAGCGGCTGCACGTGGACTACACCGGCGCCCCGGTCCGCCGCGGACAGCCCCTCATGTCGGTGTACAGCCCCATGCTCGTGTCAGCCCAGGAGGAGCTCATCCTGGCACGCCGCCTCGTCGATCAGACGGAAGCCGGCGGCAGCGCGCGCGCCGGAATCAACGCGCGGGAGCTCCTCGAATCCGCCCGCCGCCGCCTCCGCTACTGGGACATTCCCGAGAGCGTGGTGCGGGAGATCGAGCAGTCCGGTACGCCGCGGCGGACGCTGCCGCTGTACGCGACGTCGAACGGCGTCGTCGTCGAGAAGATGGTCGTGGACGGCATGAGGATCATGCCGGGAATGGAGCTGTACAGGATTGCGGACCTGTCCCGCATCTGGGTGGAAGCGGAGGTCTTCGAGAAGGACCTGTCCGCGGTGCATATCGGCCAGACCGCGTCGGTCCGGTTCGACGCGTATCCCGGGGAGGCGTTCGTGGGCACGGTCGGCTTCGTCAACCCCGTCCTCTCTCCCGAGTCGAGAACCGCACGTATCCGCGTGGAGCTTCCTAACCCGCAGCTGCGACTGATGCCGGGCATGTACGGGCGCGTGGACCTCGCCGCGCCTGCAGGCGAGGCGCAGCTCATCGTGCCCCGGCACGCGGTGCACTTCACCGGCGAGCGCGCCCTCGTCTTCCTGCGCGCGGCCGACGGCGCCCTGGTTCCCCGCACCATCACACCCGGTCCCATGTCCGGCAGCGAGCTGGTCGTGCTCGCCGGCCTCCTGGAGGGTGATGTCATCGTGGCGTCCGCCGGCTTCCTCATCGACGCGGAGAGCCGCCTCGGCACGCTGGGTGGCCAGCCCGCCGCTCCCGGCACGACGAACGACCACGGCGCCGCAGCCGGACCGCCCGCGCCCGCCCCGCCGACCGGGCACGACGATCATTCCGGCCACACCGGGCATTAGGGGGCCGGGCCATGCTGAAGCGCATTATCGCCTGGTCCGCACGCAACCCGTTCCTCGTGCTCCTGCTGAGCGCGGTGGCCCTGGGCGGCGGCATTCTGGCCATCCGGTCCACCCCTCTGGAGGCGCTGCCCGACCTGTCCGACGTGCAGGTCATCATCCAGACGGACCACGAGGGTCAGGCCGCACAGATCGTCGAGGACCAGGTCACCTACCCCATCGCATCGGAGATGCTGAAGGTTCCCGGCGCCCGGACCGTGCGCGCCTACTCCTTCTTCGGAGTCTCGTTCGTCTACGTCATCTTCGAGGACGGCACGGACCTCTACTGGGCGCGCAGCCGCGTCCTTGAGTCCCTGTCGGGGATCGCCGGCCGGCTGCCGGCTGGCGCACGCACGGCACTGGGCCCCGACGCGACGGGTCTGGGCTGGATCTACCAGTACGTGCTCGAGGACCGCACCGGCGAGCGCTCACTGGCCGAGCTCCGCTCGCTCCAGGACTGGTACGTCCGCTACCAGCTGACGGGCGTCCAGGGCGTGAGCGAAGTGGCCAGCATCGGCGGCTTCGAGAAGGCATACGAGGTGACCGTAGACCCGACGAAGCTGCGGGCATACGGCATCCCCGTGACCCGCGTCATGCGCGCGCTCGAGGGGTCCAACCAGGACGCCGGCGCGATGATGCTCGAGCTGACGGAACGGGAGTACATGGTGCGCGGCCTCGGCTATCTCCGGGGCATCGCGGACATCGAGAACGTCGTGGTGGGCGCGACATCAGGCGGCACCGCCATCCGCGTCGCGGACATCGGTACGGTGCAGCTTGCCGCGGAGGTCCGCCGCGGTATTGCCGACCTGGATGGCCGGGGCGAGGCGGTGGGGGGGATCGTCGTGATGCGCAGCGGCGAGAACGCGCTGGCAACCATCGACCGCATCAAGGCAAAACTCGACGAAGTCCACGCGGGCCTGCCCGAAGGCGTGTTCATCCGGCCGGTGTACGACCGGAGTGAGCTCATCCACGACGCCATCGGCACGCTCAGGCTGAAGCTCACGGAGGAGCTCGTCGTCGTCGGACTCATCACCCTGCTGTTCCTGCTCCATGCGCGCTCCGCCCTCGTGGCCATCATCATGCTCCCGCTGAGCGTGCTCGTAGCGTTCATCGCCATGCGGCTGCTGGGCGTAGGTGCGAATATCATGAGCCTCGGCGGCATCGCCATCGCCATCGGCGCCATGGTGGATGCCGCAGTGGTCATGGTCGAGAACACGCACAAGCACCTGGAGCGGGCGCTGGCCACGCGCCCCGGCGCTGGCGGCGGTACTCGCATCCACACACAGGATCTGCCTGCCCGGGAGCGTCTCGACGTCGTGATCAAGGCGGCGCAGGAGGTGGGGCCGGCGCTATTCTTCTCGCTCCTCATCATCACGGTGTCGTTCCTGCCCGTATTCGCACTGGAGGCGCAGGAAGGCCGGCTGTTCAAGCCGCTGGCATGGACCAAGACCCTGTCCATGGCGGCGGCGGCGCTGCTGTCCGTCACGCTGGTGCCGGTCCTCCTGACGATGTTCGTCCGTGGCCGCATTCACACCGAGCGCTCCAACCCCGTGTCGCGCATCCTCAAGGCCGGCTACCGCCCGGTGATGGAAACCGTGCTGCGCTACCGCTGGCCCGTGCTCGCCGGCGCCGCGTCCGTGCTGGTCCTGACGTGGATTCCGCTGCAGCGCATCGGCAGCGAGTTCATGCCGCCCCTCGACGAGGGGACGATCCTCTACATGCCCACGACGGTACCCGGCATCGGCGTCGCCACGGCGCGGGAGATGCTCCAGCGGCAGGACAGCATCCTCGCCACGTTCCCGGAGGTCGCCAGCGTATTCGGCAAGGCCGGCCGCGCCACCACGGCCACGGACCCCGCCGGCTTCGACATGTTCGAGACGACCATCGCGCTGAAGCCGCAGTCGGAGTGGCGACCGGGCATGACATCGGAGAAGCTGGTGTCCGAGATGGATGCGGCCGTCCGCTTCGCCGGCATCGCCAATGCCTGGACCATGCCCATCCAGGGCCGCATCGACATGCTCGCCACCGGCATCCGGACGCCCGTCGGCATCAAGATCTTCGGCCCTGACCTGGCGACGCTTGAACGCATCGGCGGTGAGATCGAGCAGGCCATTCACATGGTGCCCGCAACGCGCAGTGTGTTCGCGGAGCGCGCAGTCTCGGGATACTACCTCGACATCGACATCGACCGCACCGCCGCCGCCCGCTACGGCATCAATATCGACGACGTGCAGGCCGTCATTGGCGCCGCCGTCGGCGGCATGACCATCACGCAGACCGTCGAGGGCCGCGAACGCTACGGCGTCCGCCTGCGCTACCCCCACGAGCTGCGCGACAGCCCCGAGCGCCTCGCCGACGTGCTCATCCCGGTGGGTCAGGGGGGACAGGCCGGCGCTGCGGCGGGAGGCATGGGCGGAATGGGAGGCAATCCGGCCGGCGGCGGGCCTGCGCCGCAGATTCCGCTGGGCGCCATCGCCGACATCCGCCCCGCCAGCGGGCCCATGGTGGTGAAGACCGAGAACGCCTTCCCCACGGCATGGGTGTACATCGACGTGGACACGCGCGATATCGGGGGCTACGTGCGGACAGCGCAGTCCATGGTGGAGGAGATGGTCGTCCTGCCCCAGGGCTACACACTCCAGTGGAGCGGCCAGTTCGAGTACATGGAGCGGGCCAGAGCGAAACTCGCCGTGGTCGTGCCGGCCACGCTGCTCATCATCTTCCTCCTGCTGTGGCTGAATTTCCGCAGCGTGGCAGAGACGCTCATCGTCCTGCTGTCCCTGCCCTTCGCCCTCGTTGGCGGAGTCGTCTTCATGGCGCTGCTGGGCTACCAGTGGTCCGTGGCCTCCGCAATCGGATTCATCGCCCTGGCGGGCGTGGCCGCGGAGACGGGCGTCGTGATGCTCATCTACCTGGACAGCGCCTGGCGCCAGCGGCAGGCTGCGGGACTGGCCTCCGCCGCATCGCTCCACGAAGCGGTGATGGAGGGCGCAGTGGAGCGGCTGCGGCCGAAGATGATGACCGTGATGACCACCATCGCGGGTCTCCTGCCCATCCTCTGGGGGATGGGGACGGGCGCCAGCGTGATGAAGCGGATCGCGGCACCCATGGTCGGCGGCATGGTCTCCTCGACCATCCTCACGCTCATCGTCATACCCGCCCTATACTCCCTCTGGCAGGAGCAGAGGCTGGCCCGGGCCGTGCAGCACTCCCCGGCGCCGGTCAGAGCACCTGACCCCGGGGCCCTGCCGGCCGAGCCGGTGGCCGCAGGCTGACTCGCATACGGGACTCGAGACGAATGCACCACCCGCACGGACACCACATGCCCGACACCCGGGAGCCAGACCCGGCGGAGGGCGCCGCCCCCGCGGACGACAGCGCGCACCAGGGCAACCACCACGACGGCCACGACCGCCATGCCGGCCACAGCGTCGACATGTTCAGGGACCGGTTCTGGCTGAGCCTCATACTGACCGTCCCGGTCGTCGTCTGGTCCGAGCACATCGAGATGCTCCTCGGCTACACCGCGCCGGTCTTCCCCGGCTCCCGGCTGATTCCGGCCGTGCTGGGCACGCTCGTATTCGCCTATGGCGGCCGGGTTTTCCTGGACGGCGCATGGCGGGAACTGCGGGCGAGGCTGCCCGGCATGATGACGCTCATCGCGCTGGCCATATCCGTTGCGTTCGCATTCTCCTGGATCGTCGAACTCGGATTCATCGCGTCGGAAGCGCTCTGGTGGGAGCTGGCAACACTGGTGTCCATCATGCTGCTCGGCCACTGGGTCGAGATGCGCTCCATCGCGCAGGCGGAGGGGGCGCTGCAGGAACTCGCGAAACTGCTTCCCGATACCGCGACGCGGATTACGGACGATGGCGAGGAGGAGGTCCCCGTCGACAGTCTCCGCGCCGGCGATGTCGTACTCGTGCGCCCCGGCGCCGCGGTTCCAGTGGACGGGATCGTCCAGCGCGGATCGAGCGAGGTCAACGAGTCCATGATCACCGGGGAATCACGCCCCGTGACCAGGGAGGCGGGCGACGAGGTCATTGCCGGCACCATCAACGGCGCGGGTTCCCTGCGCGTCGAGGTCGCCCGTACCGGCGCTGCGACGCGGCTGTCCGGGATCATGCGCCTCGTCGCCGACGCGCAGCAGTCGAAGTCCCGGGCACAGCACCTCGCCGACCGGGCGGCCCGCCTCCTCACCGTCGTCGCGCTCATCGCGGCGGTGCTCACCTTCGCCGCCTGGCAGCTCGCCGGTGCTGCCATCGACTTCACCGTCGTCCGCGTCGTCACCGTGCTGGTCATCGCGTGTCCACACGCCCTCGGCCTCGCCGTGCCGCTGGTGGTTTCCATCTCCACGACGATGGGAGCCCGCCACGGCCTGCTGGTCAGGGACCGGCGCGGTCTCGAGGAAGCCCGTCGCGTGGATACGGTGGTGTTCGACAAGACCGGCACGCTCACTCTCGGCGAGTTCCGCGTCGTCGACCTGGCCACGCACGGCATGGATGACGCCTCCGCGCTGGGCATTGCCGCAGCCGTCGAGTCGGACTCGGAGCACCCCATCGCCCAGGGCATCGTCCGGACCGCCGGGGAACGCAACGTCGCCGTCCCCGCCGCGGCCGACTTCCGGGCGCTGCCAGGTCGCGGCGTCGCCGCCACGGTGGACGGGACGGAATACCGCATGGGTGGCCCCGCGCTCCTCACGGCCGAAGGTACCACGGTCCCCGACTCCCTGGCCGACGCGGCGCAGCAGGCGGGGCAGCGGGGACAGGCCGCCATCTACCTGCTACGCGACGGCCAGGCCCTCGCGGTCTTTGCGGTCGCGGACGCGGTCCGGGAGGAGAGCCGCGAAGCCGTGCGCGCACTGCACGCCCGCGGGATCCAGGTGGCGATGCTCACGGGGGACGCCCGGGAGGTGGCCGAGGCCGTCGCGGAGGAGCTCGGCATCGACACGGTCTTCGCGGAAGTGCTGCCCGAGGACAAGGCAGCGAAGATCCGGTCCCTTCAGGCACAGGGACGGCGCGTCGCCATGGTCGGCGACGGCGTGAACGACGCGCCGGCTCTCGCCACTGCCGACATCGGAATCGCCATCGGCGCCGGAACGGACGTGGCCGTGGAGGCCGGGCACATCGTCCTGGTGCGCTCCGATCCGCGCGACATCCCCCGCATCGTCGCGCTGTCACGGGCAACCTACCGCAAGATGGTGCAGAACCTGTGGTGGGCCGCCGGCTACAACATCTTCGCCATCCCCCTGGCCGCAGGTGTACTCGCCGGCCAGGGAATCCTGCTCACACCCGCACTCGGCGCCGTCCTCATGTCCGCCAGCACCGTGATCGTGGCGGCCAATGCGCAGCTGCTGCGACGCACGGTGCTCTGACTACCCCCGGGCCGGCGTCCCGGACCCGGCATCCCGGCCCGGGCCGCCCCCTCGGCATGACCGCCGCTCAAACCGACGCGGTCACCTCCACGGCGACGGGTGTGGCGTCCACCTGCGCGCCGCGCTCGGCACGCTCCTCCAGCGCCGCATGCGCCGCCGCCAGCCGCGCGATGGGAACCCGGAACGGCGAGCAGCTCACGTAGTCGAGGCCCGCCCGGTGGCAGAACCGGATCGTCCGCGGATCGCCGCCATGCTCGCCGCAGATCCCGACCTCCAGCTCGGGACGGGTCCTGCGGCCGAGGGCGGTGCCGATCTCCACCAGCTTGCCCACGCCCTTCTCGTCGATGGTCGCGAACGGGTTCTCCTCCAGGATCTCGTCCTCCAGGTAGCGGAGCAGGAAACCCTTCTCGGCGTCGTCCCGTGAAATCCCGTACGTCGTCTGCGTCAGGTCGTTCGTGCCGTATGAGAAGAATTGCGCGACTTCCGCGAGCTCGTCGGCCGTGAGGGCCGCACGCGGAACCTCGATCATCGTGCCGAAGAGGTAGGGCACCTGCAGACCCTGCTCCTCCATCACCTTCGCGGCCTCCTCCTCGAGCACCTTCCGCTGGACCCTGAGCTCGTTCACGTGGGCCGTGAGCGGGATCATGACCTCGGGATTCACGTCCACGCCCTCACGCGCCACCGTGCACGCCGCCTCGAAGACGGCACGCACCTGCATGCGGTTCAGCTCGGGCATGAGGATGCCCAGGCGAACTCCCCGCGTACCCAGCATCGGGTTCTGCTCGCGCAACTCCGCCACCCGCTCGAGGTGATCCTGCTTGCGCCGCAGCTCCGATAGCGCGCCATCCATCTCCCGCATCGTGCTGAAGTGCTGGAGCTGGAGCTTCAGGTCGGCGAGCTCGCGCACGAGATCGTCGTGGGATGGCAGGAACTCGTGGAGCGGCGGATCGATGAGCCGGATGATCACGGGCAGGCCGTCCATCACCCGGAAAAGCCCCTCGAAGTCGCTCCGCTGCAGCGGTAGCAGCTGGGTCAGCGCCTCCGCCCGGTCCGTCGCCGTGCGGGCCATGATCATCGCCTGGACGACGGGGATGCGGTCCGTCTCGAAGAACATGTGCTCCGTGCGCACCAGGCCCAGCCCTTCGGCGCCGTACTTGCGCGCCCGCTCCGCGTCCGACGGGTAGTCCGCATTGCCCCGGACGCCCAGCGTGCGGATCGCGTCCGCCCAGGCCAGCAGCTTCGACAGGTGCGGGTTGTCGATGTCGGGGATCACCGTGGGGATCTCGCCGGCGAACACCTCCCCCGTCGTACCGTCAATGGAGATGACGGATCCCTCCTTGAGGACCGTGTCACCGATGGTCATGGTACGTGCGTCGAGATCGATGATCAGCTCGGCGACACCCACCACGGCCGGCTTGCCGAACTGACGGGCGACCAGGGCAGCGTGGCTCGTGCGGCCGCCGCTGGACGTGAGGATCCCCTCCGCGGCCAGCATGCCGTGCACGTCGTCCGGCTTCGTCTCCGGCCGGACCATGATGACCTTCCGCTGCTCCTGCCGCGCCCACCGCTCTGCCGTATCGGCGTCGAACGCCACCGCTCCGACTGCCGCGCCCGGCGACACGTTGAGGCCCGTCGCGAGGCGCGCGGCCACGTCCACGGCGTCCCGTGCGAACTGCGGATGCAGGAAGACATCGACCTGCGCGGGCTTCACGCGGCCCACCGCCGTGTCACGGTCGATCAACCCCTCATCCACCATGTCCACCGCGATTCGCACCTCCGCCTGGGCCGTCCGCTTGCCGTCCCGCGTCTGCAGGATCCAGAGCTTGTCGTGCTCGACGGTGAACTCCATGTCCTGCATGTTGCGGTAATGGGCCTCCAGCCGACGGGCAATGGCGTCCAGCTCGCGGTAGGCCGCCGGCATCGCCGCCGCCATGTCCACCATGGTCTGCGTGGGCCGTATCCCCGCCACCACATCCTCGCCCTGCGCATTGATGAGGTAGTCGCCCTCCAGCCCCGGCTCGCCCGTCGTCGGGTTGCGGCTCATTACGACACCGGTCGCGCAGTCGCTCCCCATGTTGCCGAACACCATCGCCTGGATGTTCACCGCCGTACCCAGGTCATGGGAGATGCCGGCGGCGTTGCGGTAGTCGATGGCGCGCTTCCCGTTCCATGACCGGAACACGGCCTCCGTCGCCAGACGGAGCTGCTCCAGCGGCTGCTCCGGGAAATCCTGACGGGTGTACGTCCGGACAATCTCCTTGAACTTGCGGGTGACCTCCTGCCAGTCATCCGCCGAGAGCTCCGCGTCCGTGGCCACGTCCGCCATCCGGCGACGGGCCGTGATGACGGCCTCGAACACCTCGTCCGGCACGCCCAGCACCACGGAACCGAACATCTGCACTACCCGGCGGTACGAGTCGTAGACGAAGCGTGGGTCGGACGACAGCCGGATCAGCCCGGCCGCCACTTCATCGTTCAGTCCGATGTTGAGGATGGTGTCCATCATGCCGGGCATGGAGAACTTGGCGCCGGATCGGCAGGACACGAGGAGCGGACGCTCCGTATCTCCGAAGCGCTTGCCCGTCATTGCCTCCACCCTGGCCAGCGCAGCGAGTTCCTGGTCCCACATCCCCTCGGGGAACTGCTCGCCGGCGGCGAGGTACGCGCGGCAGGCGTCGGTCGTGACCGTGAAGCCCGGCGGCACGGGCACGCCGAGGCGAGTCATGTCCCCGAGGTTCGCACCCTTGCCACCCAGCAGCGAGCGGACCGCGTCCCAGCTCCCTGCCCGTCCCTCCGCCTGCTGGATTTCATCGAACCGGTAGACCCACTGCCGCGACATGCTCTCCTCCGCGTCCTCGAATCGCCCGCCGGAAATGCACCGGCGGGCCGCCGCGTCGGCCGGACGGCCGACTCCGGATGCCAAGGTGCACGGGAACGCGGGCGCCGTCTGTCAGGAATTACAGGAAACTGGGGCGGGCAGGGGCCTACAGGATCTGCCCGGGCCGCCAACGACAGCCCGGGCAGAAACCCCTCCGGCGGCTCCAGGCGAAGCCGCGCCTGTGCTACCGCGACGGCGGCTCCAGGCGAAGCCGCGCCTGTGTTACCGCGACGGCGGCGCCAGGTTGGCGCACGCGACGATCATGTTCGTGTTGTCTGCGGACGCGGTGACACGGACCGAATAGCGGCCCGACGTCGGCGTGTTCAGCTCGACGTTCGCGGATCCGGCCGCATGCCCGTCACGACCCACCGTCACCGTCTTGTAGGCCGAACGCTGCCCCACCAGCCCCTCGTCGTAGTCACACTGGCCACGGTGCAGGCCCCAGGGGTGGACCCCGCCCGGTGTGGCATTCGAGAGGTCCAGACGGACGTTCGTCGTCCGGGGGTTGCTCCCGGGTGCCATGGTGGCCCAGCCGTTCATCTGAACCACGCCGGCCAGGCTGGCCGGACTCGCCAGCGTGCCGTGCCACCGCGTGTTCAGATTTTCGTCGGACGAGTTCACCTCGACGGCAGGCGAACGATGGAAGGGGTTGCAGCCGGCCATGCCGAGGGCGACTGCACCGAGTATGAGAATACGGTGTGCGTACATGGTGCCTCCACGTCGGGAGCCGCCTGGCCCGCGCCGCCGGGCATGTCCCGCTGCGCTTTGCTGACCAAGTGGTAAGTAAAAGATCGCACGAACTGTCCGTTCGGTCAATAGGGCGGGCGGATCACCACAGTCCGGCGGTTAACCGGGCCGGCGGATCATCACCCGCACTGCGGAGAGGAACTCATCCGTATCGAAGTGGTCGGGGTCCACCATCGCCTGCACGGCACACCCGTGGATCCAGCTCAGCGCCACGGCGGCCAGGCCGTCCGGCGTCGCGCCGTTGAACGCCGCCGGGTCGTCCATGAGAATCTCCTCCATGATCGCGCGGAACGTCTCCCTGTAGCGCTCCAGCTCGGCGCTGATGCGCCGACGGATCTCCTCGTGGCGGACGCCCAGCGCCCAGTACTCCAGGAACAGCCGCGTGTGCTCCGGCTGGTGGGACAGGCGTGCCATCTCCTGCTGGAGGAGGGCGTGGAGCCGATCGCGGGCGTGGGGGAAGTGCGCCACGTCGTCCGAGACGTGCAGCACGGTGGTCCCTGCAATCACCCAGTCGAGCAGCTCATGGACCATCTGGTCCTTCCTGCCGAAATGGAAAAGGATCAGGGCGTGGCTGATCCGCGCCTCGGCGGCCACCGCACGCACGGTCAGCCCGCCCACTCCGTCCCGGCACGCGACGCGGAACGCCGCCTCCAGTATCATCTCGCGCCGCCGCTCCTCCGGCATGCGTCTCGCCACGCCGCTCACCTTCACCTGCCTTCCCTCCAGAGGTCGTCGCCCCGTGCACCATCATGGTGACGTGTTGACCATTCGGTTAATACATGGTATATTGTTTTTACCAACCGGTCAATAGGGCCGGCTGCGGTTCTGCCCGGCTCCCCGCGGAGCGGACGCCCCTCTCGTCCGAGGCAGTGATGACCGATACCCCGACATACGGCTCACCTGACGCTCCAGCCGGCGCGACGCCGCTGACCGTGGTGGGAATCGGTGCGTCCGCCGGCGGGCTGAAGGCGCTGCAGCAGTTTGTCGAGGCGATCCCGGCGGACAGCGGCATGGCGTTCGTGGTGGTGGTCCACCTCGACCCGTCGAGAGAGAGCCGGATGGGCGAACTGCTGCAGGACCGTGCGGCCATACCCGTGACGCAGGTGAGCGGGCCCACCGAGGTGGAGGCGAACCACATCTATATCATCCCGCCGGGCCAGGACCTGGCCATGCGGGGGACGACACTCGGCCTGCGCGAGCGCGGCGAGCGGTCGGAGCACGCACCTGTGGACCTGTTCCTCCGCACGCTGGCGGAGGCGTATGGCTCGGACTCCGTGGGTGTCATTCTGTCGGGCACGGGGGCGGACGGCACGGCGGGCATCCGCTACGTCCGCGAGGCGGGCGGCATCACGGCGGCTCAGCTGCCGGAGGAGTCGGAGTACGACGGCATGCCGGCCAGCGCCATCTCGACGGGGCTCGTGGATCTCGTGCTGCCGTCGGCCGCGATCCCGGCTGCCCTTGCGCGCCTGCGGCTGCCGTCCCGTCTGGGTGCGGATGGCACGCTGACTCCGGCGACCGAGGCCGGCCTCGCGGAAGTCTTCGCAACACTCCACAGCAGGACCGGGCACGATTTCAGTCAGTACAAGCGGTCCACAGTTCTGCGTCGGCTCGAGCGACGAATCCGCTTCAACGACCTGTCCGGTCTGGAGGAATACCTGCCGGTGCTGAAGTCGGGCGATGCCGAGAGCCGGGCGCTCCTCCGGGACCTGCTCATCTCGGTCAGCAGCTTCTTCCGTGATCCGGACGCGTTCGAAGCCCTCGGGACGTTGCTGCCGACGCTCTTCCGGAACAAGGGCTCGGGCGACTCGGTGCGGGTCTGGGTGGTGGGCTGCGCGAGCGGCGAGGAGGTCTATTCCCTGGCGATGGTGCTGGCGGAGTACGCCGAGACGCTGGACGATCCGCCGCGCATCCAGCTGTTCGCCACGGACATCGACGAGCGGGGATATGGTTTCGGACGCGCGGGACTGTACCCGCCGGCAGCGGTGGTGGACATCGCGCCGGAACGGCTGCAGCGGTTCTTCACCCGGGAAGCGGGAGGCTTCCGCATCGCGAAGAGCCTGCGGGAGCTGGTGCTCTTTGCGGGGCACAACGTGCTCCACGACGCGCCGTTCTCCCGGATGGACCTGGTCAGCTGCCGCAACCTGTTCATCTACCTGCAGCCTGCAGCCCAGGAACGGGTACTGGACACGTTCCATTTTGCGCTCAATCCTGACGGTCTCCTCTTCCTGGGGGCATCGGAAACGGCGGGCGAGAGCGGGCTCTTCGCGGCCACGAACGCGGGCCGGCACCGGCTGTACAGTCGGGTCGCCGCCCCGCCCCGCTCGGCGCTACGACTCTCCGCTGCCGACCCGCAGCCTCGGAGCAGCCAGGTTCCAGCCCGAACCGGCGTGGCCGCGGACAGCGATGCACCGCGACCCCGTTTTTCGTACGGCGCCCTTCACGTCCGAATGCTCGAGCAGTATGCGCCCGCGAGCGTGATCGTCGATGAGCAACTGGACGTCGTGCACCTGTCTGCGAAAGCCGGTCTCTTCCTGCGGCTGGGCGAGGGTGAACCGAGCCGCAACCTGATGGACCTGGCCCGGGAGGACGTACGCAGGGTCCTGCGCACGACGCTGCATCACGCGTTCGCCGATGGGGCACCGGCCACGCGGCAGCTGCGCATCTCTCTCGACGGTGTCCCTCGCCAGGTGACGGTCCGTGTGAGACCGTCGGAGCAGGACGGCGCGGAGGGCCGGTTTGCGCTGATCATCTTCGATGTGGACGATGCCGTCGCCGGTTCGCCGGCGGTCCCGGGGCAGCCGCCGGAGGCCGGAGCTGGCACCGCCGAACTGGAGCTGGAGGAGGAGCTGAATCAGACCCGGAATCTGCTGGAGGCCACGAGCGCCGCGCACGACCGGACGGTAGGCGAGCTCCAGACCGTGAACGAGGAGCTCCGATCCATCAATGAGGAGCAGAAGGCCGCGGCGGAAGAGCTCGAGACCGGTCGTGAGGAAATACAGGCCATCAACGAGGAGTTGACGACGATCAACCAGGAGCACCAGAGCACCATCGAGGAATTGAAGCGCACCAATGCGGATCTACAGAACCTCATCGAGTCCGCGGAGGTCGGTACCGTCTTCCTGGACCGCGCCCTGCGCATACGGCGCTTCACGCCGGCTGTCGATGCTCTGTTCAATCTCGTCGCCGCGGACCAGGGCCGGCCGCTGCACCACATCACCCACCGGCTCGAGTACGCGGGGCTGATGGCCGACGTCGAAGGCGTCCTCACATCCGGTGAGCGGCTCGAGCGCGAGGTCCGCACCGATGGCGGGAACTGGTACATCGTGCGGATCAACCCGTACCGGTCCGTCGATGGCGACCCCGACGGCGTAGTGCTCACCTTCTTCGATCACACGGCCCAGCATCGGGTGAAGGAGCAGTTGCGGGAAGCGAAGAGTGCGGCGGAAACGGCGAACCTGGCGAAGGGGACATTCCTGGGAACGCTGTCCCACGAGTTCCGCACGCCGCTGAACGCCATACTCGGATACGCCGACCTGCTCCAGCTTGATGGCAAGCTCGACGCGTCGCAGGCGCAGAAGGTCGAACGGATCAAGGTGGGTGGCTGGCATCTCGTCTCCATGATCGAGGAGATCCTCAGCTTCGCCAAGCTGGACGGCGGCTACGAGGTCGTCCAGCCGGAGCCGATGGATGCGCGCTGGATCGCGAGCGAAGCCAAGGCGCTCATGGAGCCGGCAGCGACCAGGAAGGGGCTGGCCTTCGTCCTCGACGTTCCCGACGAGCGGGTGGAGTTGTTCACTGACGTGGCGAAGTCGCGGCAGGTGCTCCTGAACCTGTGCGGGAATGCCGTGAAGTACACGGACGTCGGCGAAATCAATCTGCGCGTGCGGGATGGCGGGGAGCGGGTGACGTTCGACGTCCAGGACACGGGCATCGGTGTGGCGCCCGAACACCGGTCCCGGATCTTCGAGCGGTTCTGGCAGGTGGACGGTGGATCGACCCGCGTGAACGGCGGGCTCGGCATCGGGCTGGCAGCCGCCCGGGAGTACGCCCGCCTGCTGGGCGGCGACATCGAGATGGACAGCGATCCAGGCGAGGGCTCCACCTTCCGCTTCTGGCTGCCGACCCCGACAGTGCCCGACCCAACCGGTGCGCAATCGGCGCACCGTCAACCGTAGTACTTTCTCCGAGGAGAGACCATGCGGTACACTCTTGTATTCGCGCTTCTGCTGACCCTGCTGTCGGCGCCCATCGTCCATGCTCAGCAGGCCCCCGTCACCGCTGTGGGTGAGCGGCCTGTGCCCCGACTCGTCGAGATGACGGACACCGGGACCCGCGGCGACCTGGCGGCGGTCCATGCGGCCGCGTATCAGCCGGCGGAGACGGCGGCCGCGGCCGCGCTCAGGGACACCAGTGCCAGGACGGTCCTCGCCGTCATCGGCGGCGTCGTGGTGGTCGTGGCGCTCATCGCGCTGCTCCGGTAGGCTCCGGCGCCGTGCTGTGGGGCGGGACGGACCTGCGAACGGGCCGGCGCCGGAGGCTGCGACCATGAACGGGCCGGCTGACTTGGCCGCTGGCGTTCCCCCCGGTTAGTTTGGCGGCGATCCTGATGGACGCGCCAACCTGGGAAGCCGGGGCATGAGAGAACTCGTTGCGGTCACGATCCTGGTATTCGTGGCAGGGGCCGCCGCCTGTGGCCGGAGTGACGACCGTACCGTCCACGATGACGCGCACGCCGACACGGCCGTCATCGGGCACGATCATGAGGACCCCATGGCCCTGCAGCCGATCATGCAGCGGCTGGCCGCGGACATGGCGGGTCTCCAGAGCGCGCTGTGGGTGGAGGACTTCCGGGCGGTGGAGGCCCGGGCGGCCGCCATCGCCGGTCACGCCCACATCTCGGAGGACGAGATTCTCCGCCTCGAGAGGGAGCTGGGGCCCGAGCTCGAGGCGTTCCACCACGCCGACGAGTCCGTCCACGAGGCAGCCGTGAAGATGCACGAGGCGGCCACCTCGGGAAATGTCCCCGCCCTGCTCGACCGGCTCGCCGAGGTCCAGCGCGGCTGCGTGGACTGCCACGCCCGCTTCAGGGAACGGGTGCGCGCTGCACGCTGACCGGCCTCACATGGCGAGCACTCCCCCCGTCGGGCCCGATACCGCACCGCCGGACCCGCCCGCGCCGGCCGACGTGCGCGCTTTCGACCGCCCCATGGTCAGCAGCATGGCCTGGACCGGGGCGGTCAAGTGGACCCTGGCGGTGTTCACGTGGGTCGCCACGATCATCGTGGCCCGCCTGCTCCTGCCGGCGGACTACGGGCTCATCGGCATGGCCGGTATCCTCATCGGCCTCGTCGCCATCTTCAGCGAGTTCGGGCTCGGCATCACCGTCGTCACGCTTCGTGACCTGACCCGTACGCAGATCGCCCAGCTGAACGGACTCGCCGTAGTCCTGGCCGCCATCTCGGTCGGCCTGTGCGCCCTCCTCGCCATCCCGGCCGGCAGCTTCTTCCGGGCCCCCGCCCTGCCGCTCGTCATTGTCGTGCTCAGCGCCTCGTTTCTCATTTCGTCCCTGCGCCTCGTGCCGGCGGCGCTACTGCAGCGCGACCTCCAGTTCCGCACTCTCGCCCTCATCGAGGGCGCCCAGGGACTGATCCAGAGCGTGACGACCATCACACTGGCCTGGACCGGCTTCGGTTACTGGGCCCTCGTCTTCGGACCCATCGTCGGACAGCTCGTCGCGACCACGCTGGTCCTCTCGCAGCGACGTGCGGCCATGCGCATCCCGCGACGCCGCACCCTCGGGCCGGCCCTCACGTTCACCCGGCACCAGATCACCGGCACGCTGGCGTGGTACGCGTACAGCAACTCGGACTTCCTCATCGCGGGGCGGGTACTCGGCCAGGCCAGCCTCGGCGTCTACTCCATCGCCTTCACGCTGGCGCGCGCGATTCCCGAGAAGGTGAGCACCCTGGTCGTGCGGGTCACGCCCGCGTTCTTCTCCGCCGTCCAGTCGGAGCCCGCCGCGCTGCGCCGCTACCTCCTCCGCCTCACCGAGTATCTCGCGATGCTGACGTTCCCGGCGCTGGCAGGCCTGGCGCTGGTCGCGAATGACGTCGTCCGACTCATCGGACCGCAGTGGGAAGCCGCGGTGCTGCCCCTCCGGCTGCTGGCCATCTACGCCGCGTTCGAGGGAGTGCTGCAACTGGTGTCCCGCGTACTGACGGCGACGCGGCGCTCCCGCTTCCTCATGTACGACGGGCTCGCCCTCGCCGTGATCATGCCGCTGGGCTTCCTGGTGGGGTCACGCTGGGGGGTCGGCGGGATCGCCGCGGTCTGGCTCATTCTCTACCCGGTCACGCGCATACCGGCGCTGAGGGCGATGCGCCAGATGACCGGCCTCGGCATCGGCCAGTACCTGGCCGCCTACCGACCCGCCCTCGCCGGCTGCGTCGGCATGGCTGTCAGCGTACTCGGCCTGCAGCACGTGATGCCGGCGTGGGATCTAATCCCGCGCCTTGCCGCCCAGGCCCTCGTCGGCGCCGCGGTATACGCCGCGATCATCGGCGCCGCGTTTCCGGACCGCATCCGCGGACTGCGCGACCTGGTGCGTCAGATACGCGGGCCAGCAGGCTGACTGCGGAGCCTACGCGCCCACCCGGTCGAACAGCTCGATGTAGCGACGTGCCACGGACTGCCAGGTGAAGCCTTCGTCGTAGCGTGCCAGGCCTGCGGCGCCCATCCGGGCGCGGAGATCGGCGTCTCCTGTTACCGCCATGAGTGCATCAGCCAGGGCCGGTGGGTCGTCCGGCGGCACGAGCAGACCGGTCTCGCCGTCCGACACGATGTCCGGTATGCCGTCGATCCGCGTGGCGACCACCGGCTTCCCGCATGCCATCGCCTCCGCCACGACCAGCGGCAGGCCCTCGGCGCGGGACGCGAGGACGAAACCGAGCGAGCCCCGGAGCAGCGCCGCCACCTCGGCGGGCCGCCGGTTGCCCACGAACGTCACGTCCCCGCCCACGCCGGCGGCCTCGGCTCGCTTCTGCAGCGCCTCCTGCTCCGGGCCATCGCCCACCACCACGAGACGTATCCGCGCCCCCCGGTCCACCGCGATCTTCAGTGCGTC
>DATHVO010000254.1:0-8185 GCA_035461265.1 Longimicrobiales bacterium | reverse complement strand
TAGTGTCCTCCTGAAGCGCGCTGATCGGCATGGCGGCGTCGTACGCTGCGGAGCCGTCCATCGCAAACCAAGGAGGCTGCATGCGAGGACTTCGTGGGCTTCTCCTGCTGCCGCTGCTGGTAGCGTGTGGAAACAGCGGATCTCCGCAGGGTCCGCCCGCCGCGACCTTCGGAGCCGTGAGCGGAAGCGTGGTGGAAGGGTCGGGTCAAGGCGTGCAGGGGGCGTCCGTTGCCCTTGCCCGGGACGGATCCACCACGCGCGCCACGATCACGAACAGCGCAGGCGGATACGGCTTCGCCGCGGTCGAGACGGGCACGTGGACGGTCACAGTATCGCCGCCTGACGGATTCCTGGCAGCCGGGTCACTCTCCGCCCAGGCGCAGGTGGCAGCGGGACAGACCGCGTCGGTACCCCCCGTCACACTTGAGCGGGTGGAAGGGCCGCCGGGCGCCAGTCCGGCCGTCGTGAGCATCGGCGACAATCTGTTCTTGCCCGGGTCGCTGACCATCACCGCACCCCGGATAGTACGCTTTGTGAACAGCGGAACCCAGGCGCACAATACGACGTCGGCCACGGGCGTCTGGGCCAGCGATGTCCTCGGGCCGGGCGCGGTATTCGAGCACGAGTTCACCCAGGCTGGGACCTATCCCTACGCGTGCACGCTCCACCCGGGCATGAGCGGCACCATTACCGTGCAATGAGGAGCATTCAGGCGCCAGGCCTGATCCGGACGATCCGTGCAGTCTGCGTCACGAGCCTCGCCCTGGGCACCGCCGGCGCCGCGGCTGCGCAGTCGCTGCTGGAGCGGACGCCAAACCTGTCCGCCGGTTGGGTGGGCCCGCCCGGGAATGCACACTTCCACTTCGTCCACCGCTTCAGCCACGCCGGCGCACCGGCACGGCAGGTCCAGAACCGGCCGACATTCCTGCTGGCCTACGCCACGCCGTGGGATATCCTGGCGGGAGCGCGTTACGCGACCCGCTCCGCACTGGCGCCGGGTGTGCCCAACGAATGGGAGCTGTTTCTGCGGCTTCGGCCGCTCCCGCGACCGCTGGCCATCCCCGCCAATGTGGGGGTGCAGGTGGGCTACAACGCCGCGGCGCGAAGCGTCGATTCCGAGCTCTCGTTCATCCAGCACGCGGGGCCCGTACGCGGGATCCTTGCGGCCCGGTGGCTCAGCAGGGACGCGGACAGCGACGCCGGCGCCATCGCCGCGAGCGCCGGACTCGTGGTCTCGCTGAGCCAGCACATCGCCATCGCCGGCGATGCGGGCCGGCGCTGGCCCCGCCGTGCGGATCCGCAGCGCGCCGAGCCGGGCGATCCGGCCTGGGGCGCCGGCATCGCGCTGCGGCTCCCGGGGACGCCCCACACCCTCTCGCTCCACGCGTCCAACATCGATGCCACCACACTGCACGCGGCATCCCGCGCCGGTGACAGGGTCCGCTGGGGATTCGAGTTTACGGTTCCCATCACCGTGGCGCGGTACCTCCCTCAACGCTCGCCGCCCGACCCTCGCCACGCGAGCAGTGGCGTCGCCAACGCCGATACCGTCGTGCGGGTGACGCTCGCGAACCTTCGCTACGAGCCGGCTCGCCTGGAGATCGCCGCGGGCACTGTCGTGGAGTGGCAAAACGATGACCCGCTCGAGCACACCGTGACCGCACAGGACGGGGCATGGGATTCGGGGCCGATACCACCGGGCGGTGCGTGGCGGAACCGGTTTGTGAGACCCGGGCGCCATGTGGTCATCTGCACGCCCCACCCTTTCATGACCGCGGAGGTGACGGTACGGTGAAGTGGCACCGCCCGGCGTGCAGCGCTGCGGCCGCGCTTGCCATGGCAGGCATTCTGGCGGCGTGCATTTCGGAGAGGTCAATCGTCGATCCGGCCGCCGACCTCGCGACCTGTGTACTCCCCGTCGACGCGCTGGTCAGAGGCGACGCACTGGTGATCATCAGGCACCAGGTTTTCGTGCCCGACACGGTGCGGCTCGGGGCGGGCCGGGCCGTGACGTGGATAAACTGCGAGGCCGCCGGTTCGGATCCCCACACGTCCACGGCCACGGATGGCGCGTGGAGCTCGCCGCTGCTGCAGCCAGGCGAATCGTGGACACACACCAATCCCGCGGCGGGAATCCACGACTACACCTGCCTGCCGCACCCGTTCATGAGGGGGGTGGTGATCGTCGATTGATGGTTGCATCCCGCCGGAACCTGCCTGGCGCAATCCCGAAGTAGCGACGGAACGCGTTGGAGAAATGGCTCTGGTCGTAGAAACCGGCATCGAGGGCAATGTCGGCCAGTCGGGTGTCCGACGCGGCCAGCTCCCGGGCCGCGTAGTCCAGCCGCAGCTGCCGGATGCGCGCAGCGATCGTGCAGTCGAACTCACGCCGGTACGCGCGCGCCAGTGTTGTCGGGTGCACTCCTACCTCGCCGGCGATGCCACACACCGTCAGCCGCGATCGGTACGTTTCCCGGATGAGCGAGTCGGCCCGTGCCAGCCAGCGCGGGAGCGACGACCCTCGCACATCGGACAGGCGGGCCATGCGTGCCACGAGCTCGAGCAGCATGCCTTCCACGGCGACGGGCGACGCGGCATCGTTCCGGGTGAGTTCCCCTGCAACCGAGGCGGCCAGACCGGCGAAGGCGCCGGGAGGGAAGAACAGGCGCTCATCGAGCATGCGTGACACGGCGGGCCTGTCCTGGAACCGCGCTGTGTCCACATCGATGCGCAGGCCGTGTGTCTCCACCGCGGCGAACCGGTTCCAGTGCGGTTCTCCGGCGGGTGTCAGTTTCACGGTCCGTTCGTCACACTCCACGGCCTTGCCGGCGTAGTACTCCGTGAAGCGGCCGGTGTGAACGGCACATATCGTCGGGTGGTCGTGGGCGTGCCGCGCCAGCACGGAGGCCGGCGGGTGGACGCCCGTGGTGATGCCGAATCCGGGAACGCTGAGTTCCACGGCCGGCCAGGGGTGGGACGCGTTTCGGTGCATGGCAGGCTCCGTTCGCGATGTTCTCTACGGCGCCTCAAGTACAACGCGCGACCCCGCCTCAAGCCGCACACCGGTCAGCCCCTCAGCGCCCCCCGGTGAGCATCCCACCCGTGTCTTCCCAGCGCCAGTGGTGGAGAATCCTGGCAAACCGCGGCCCGAGACCGTCCCCGTACTCCGCAGGGTAGTGTGTCACGACGTGGAAGAGCCGGTCTCCCTTGCGCGCGATGAGTGCCCGACCGAGGTACATCGTTCCATCCCGCGCATGGCTGATGTCGCGGCCATCCAGCACCCATGCCGGCGGACTGTCCACGGGTGCGTGGCTCCCGGCGGTCGTACCGGCAACGGCAATGGCCGCGTCCATGGCGTCCGCAGGGGAGGTGCCCGGAGGGTAGGGTCGCACGTGCATGTAGGCCGAACGGTCGGGCGCGCCACCGAATGCCGCGAGGAACCGGACCGCTGCGCCGTCGCCGCGGGACTCGGACTCCATGACGAGGCCCGGGGGCAGGTACGTGGAGAAGGCAGGGTCGAAACCGGCGGGGGCCCGGACCAGGGTCATGACGACGGGCTCCGGCATGCCCTCGATGAGCAGAGTGTCCGACAGCGTTTCGGCGCGCGCCGCCGGAAGGCCGTCAGGCGCCGCGGGGGCAGCCACCGCCAGCGTGTCGGCCCCGGGGGATTCGGTGGCGGACGGTGGCGCGTCCCGGCGTGCGCCATCTCCGCCCCGGCCGTCGCACGCCGGGAGGGCAGCCAGTGCCGCGAGGACGACCGCGGCGATGATGCCGCGGGACGGCACCGGCGCATTGCGCGTGCGCATGTTGCGAATCATGATACCGTCAGACCTTTCCGTGATTACAGCGGTTCAGGAGTCGGGACATGCGACGGCAGTTCGAAGCCGATGGCGATACGTGGCTCGTCACGCGGGATGAGCACGACAGGCGCAGGGCGGTCCACACGATCGTGTTCCACTGCACGAGCAATTCCCAGCGTCCGTACCGCGTGATCGAGGTACCGGAAGACGCCCTCAACGGGAAGGAACCGGCTGACCTGTCCATCGAGGAAATCGGCGACCTGTTCGCCGGCACGCACACCATGGACTACAGTCACGACCGGGACGCCGCCCCCGCCACCAGCCCCACGGCCAAACGTCGGTGACGGGCCGGCCGGTCAGCCGATGTCCTCGTACAGCGGGTTGACGACGATTTCGCCGGCGGCATTGAGGATGTGTCTATCCCAGGGGAAGGCCACGGTGGCGGCGGTTTCGAGGGCGTAGTAGTCGGGGCGGTACCGTCCCACCTTGATGAGGCTGGTGGCCGTACGTACCTCGGCGGGTGCGACCTGGCGCAGCGCGTTCAGGGCGATGCGCAGCGTATCGCCGGACGTGCAGATTTCGTCCACGACGAGCACGCGCTTGCCCGCCGCCTCCTTGGGAGCAGCCGACAGGATTCGCGGCCGGGCGCGAACCCGCTCGCTGCCGGAGTCCCTGCTGATCTTCAGGGAGTAGAAGTCGCAGCGGAGGATCGACGCCACGACGGCCCCCGGGATGACCCCCGCCTTCGCGATGCCCACGACCATCTCGGGCCGGTACCCGCTCGTCGCCACCTTCACAGCGAGGACGCGGCACAGCTCGCCGAACAGCTCCCAGGACAGCTCGAGGAAGCCGGCATCCGGCATTCCCGCGGCGCGTTTCATATCGATCGGTGAGGGCATGGGCAGCACCTTCCTCGCAGACAGGGGACCGCCAAGTTAGCCGGAGAAAGGCAGGCCCGGCAACCGGCGGTTGACACACTGCCCGGGGCCGGCCATCCTCGCCGCATGGATCCCGACCTGAGGGCGCGCGCCGAGAGGCGGCTGCAGGAGGCGGCGGCCGAGTTCGGCCTGACCGACCCCCGTCCACCGCTCCGCGAGCAGCTGCGGCGACTGCGGGAAACCCGCCCGGACGCGTTCTCCGGGGCTGTCCGGCACTACGAGGCGGAGGTGCTCCCGGCGCTGGACGCAGATCCTGTGGGGACCTGGCTGGAGTACGCCCGCTTCATCGGTCAGCTCACGGCCGAAGGCCGGCTGGTGGCAGTGGACGGGAGTGGCCGCGCCATGACGTACAGACCCCCGCTCCGACCCGGCGTCCTCGTCCTGTTCGTCCCTGATGACTCCGCCGCCGCTGTCCTGCCGGCTGCCGCGCCGCTGGCGTGCACACCGGCACAGCAGGCCACCCTCGATCTCCTCGTGGCGGGACGCCTTGCCCTGGGGGGCGGCGGCGCCTGACGCACGTGCGCCCGGCGCCCCGCCGAACCTTGGCGGAGTGCCGGGCGCGGTAGCCCGGGGAGGCCGGGCCGACTCAGCCCCGCGCCATGCTGTCGAGGAATTCCTTGTTCGTCTTCGTCCGCTTCACGCGGTCGAGGAGGAACTCGAGTGCCTCGGCAGGCGGCATGTCCGCGAGGAAGTTGCGCAGCAGATACACCCGGTTGAGCTCGACCTCGTCCATGAGCAGCTCTTCCTTCCGCGTGCCGGACCGGTTGATGTCCACGGCGGGGAAGATGCGCTTGTCCGCGATGTGGCGGTCGAGCACGACCTCCATGTTGCCCGTGCCCTTGAACTCCTCGAAGATGACTTCGTCCATGCGCGAGCCCGTCTCGATGAGGGCCGTGGCGACGATCGTCAGCGAGCCGCCGCCGTCGATGTTGCGCGCCGCACCGAAGAACCGCTTCGGCTTGTGCAGGGCATGGGCATCGACGCCGCCCGAGAGGATCTTGCCGGAGTGGGGCACGGTCACGTTGTATGCCCGGGCGAGGCGGGTGATGGAATCCAGCAGGATGACGACGTCACGGCCGTGCTCCGTGAGGCGCTTCGCCTTCTCGATGACCATCTCCGCCACCTGGGTGTGGCGGTCCGCCGGCTCATCGAACGTCGACGAGATCACCTCGCCCCGGACGTGCTCCTCCATGTCCGTGACCTCCTCGGGCCGCTCGTCGATGAGCAGGACGATGAGGTGGACGTCCGGATGGTTCTCGATGATCGAATTGGCCATCTGCTGCATGAGCATCGTCTTGCCCGCCTTCGGCGGCGAGACGATCAGTCCGCGCTGGCCCTTCCCGATGGGGGTCATCAGGTCCATCAGCCGCATGGACAGGTTGCCGGCGGCGTTCTCCAGCTTCAGACGCGCTTCGGGGTAGCGGGGCCGCAGGTTGTCGAATGCGATGCGGTGCTTGGCCCGGTCAGGGTCGTCGCCATTGACCTGCTCGACCTTCAGCAACGCCAGGTACCGCTCACCCTCCTTCGGCGGGCGGACCTGCCCCATGATCGTGTCGCCGGTGCGCAGGTCGAACCGCTTGATCTGCGACGGGCTGACGTAGATGTCGTCGGGGCCGTACAGGTAGTTCCAGTCCTGCGAGCGCAGGAAGCCATACCCCTCCGGCAGGATCTCGAGGACGCCCTCCCCCCGGAGGACGACATCGCTGTCGAGCAGGTTCTGTTCGATGCGGAAGATCAGGTCCTGCTTGCGCAGGCCCGAGTAGTTCGAGATGTTGAGCTCCTCGGCCATCTCATGGAGCTCGGCTATGGACTTGCTCTTCAGTTGGGCGATGTCCACGAATTACTCCGTCTGTGTTCGGTAGGGAACGTACGACACGGGACGCCGTCCGCGGGTTGCGGTATGCCTCATTACACTCTGGACCGAATCAGCGACCAAGGATAAGTCGGCGCGTGGCTCGCGCCTCCGTGCTGCGGGAGGTTCTTGTCGCGGGTTATGCGATCAGTCTATCACCCCGAAAAACCGCGGTCAAGAGTGTCGTTCCGCGTGTCCGTACCCCGGTCTGCCGGGGGCGCGTCCCGGCGAACGACCATGTCCCATAGCGCTACAACCGGGCAGGAGACCCGCGACGGCGGCTTGCTTGACAGCGGCGGGGCGCGTCGGGAATATACGATCCCCTTGCGTCCGGAGTTCCCTCAGGTGGAGGCGGCATGGCACGCCACAATCGGGTCGCCCGCGGGCTCGACCAGCGCGGCGATTCCTACGAACTCAGCTATCAGCCGGACTGGCTGAGGCTCGTGAAGGTCACCCGCACGCTGGAGAGCGGCCGGCAGTCGACGAAGACGCTGTACAAGAACCCCGCCCGCCGGGAACAGTCGCCGGGGCAGCGCATCCGGACGCGCGTGGCTGCGAAGGAGCAGCGGCTGGAGTTCGAGATCGAGCTGAACGACCCGCAGGGGGTAGTCCGGCGGATCATCGTGGAGACGGCGCCGTCGGGCGACGCCACCGCGGATCGGCTGGTCTTCTCCATCGACGGCCAGCGCCCACAGAAACGCCGCGGTTCCTGACCGCGGCGGCACCCCGGCCGGACAGTCTCAGAAAACGAAGCGTAGCGGGTTTCGCCGGGCCTCGGCCACGAGGGAGTCGAGGGACGCCCGTGCCGCATCGACGGCGCGAATCAGTGCGCTGTCGCGCGTGATCCTGCCCGCGAACCCGCCCGATGCATCCAGCATTTGCGCTGCAGCGTCGAGGCTGGCCCTCAGCGTATCCGCACGCGCCTCCAGCGTGGCGAGGGCCGCGACTACGTCGGCAGTCCCCTCGGCCTCTCCCCGCAGACGGGCGGCCGCTGCCGGCAGTCCGGCTGCGTGCTCGCGCACTCGCTCCAGCGACGCGGCGAAGGCCGGGTCGTCGAGGAGGGCCATGCCCGCGTTCGCGCGGAGGTCGGCCTGCAGGCGGCGCGCCTCGACCATGGCACCCTCCATGGCGGCTGCGGCCCGCGCCGCCTGGGTGATCCGGGCGCGCGCGGCGGGCTCCATCGACCTGGCCTCGGCAAGGAGCGTATCCAGCTGCGCCTTGATGGACGCCGCCTGGCGGGTGACTTCGTCGGCGGAGAGGCCGTACTTCATGCGCAGTGTATCGCCAGGGGCGAGTGCTGGAACGGACGGAGTGCCCGGTTCGATGTCCACGACCCGCTCGCCGATGAGCGCCGTGGACGTGAGCCTGACCCTGCTGTCCTGCCTGACCTGCGACTGCACCCCCCGCGGCAGCTTGAGGTCCACCCAGATCCGGTCGAGGGTGTCGGTCCCCGCGGGCATGAACCCCAGTGCCTTCACCGAGCCCACCACCCGGCCGCCCACCCACACGGGCGATCCGACGGCGAGGCCGGGAGCATCGGGCACGAGCGCCACCACGGTGTAGGTCCGGTCGAAGGCGGCCACGATGTCGTCGAG
>DATHVO010000253.1:0-4654 GCA_035461265.1 Longimicrobiales bacterium | reverse complement strand
TCGACGGAGTGGTGTGCTGATCGTTGCCGTGGCGCTGTCTGCCGCGGCCTGCGGGCGGGGCGGCGAGGATGCCGAGTCGGCGGCGGCTGCGGCGCCGGCGGACGAGGTGTTGTACGAGGTGTCGCTGGCGCCGCGGGCGGTGAGCCAGTCGGCGACGGGCGTGGCGGCGCCGTTTGCCGAGGCCACGCTGAGCACGCGCCTCATGGGGACCATCATGGCGGTCCATGTCCACGAGGGCGACCGGGTGCGTGAGGGCCAGCCGCTGCTGCGCATCGACGCCCGCGACCTGGCGGCGAAGGAGTCGCAGGTCGCAGCCGGGCGGGCCGAGGCGGAGGCCGTCCTGCGGGAGGCGGAGCTGCACGCGGAGCGCATGCGTGCGCTGTACGCCGATGACGCAGCGCCGAAGGCGCAGCTGGACGCGGCAGAGACGGGGCTGGCCCGGGCGCGGGCCGCGGTGCAGGCCGCCGGCGCGGGTGCCGCGGAGCTCGCCGCCGTGCGCGCGTACTCCGTGGTGGCGGCGCCCTTCGCCGGGACCATCGTCCGCCGGATGGTGGATGCGGGCAGCTTCGCGGCGCCGGGCATGCCGCTCCTGGTGATCCAGGACGCCACGCGGCTGCGGGTGAGTGCGAACGTGTCGCCGTCCGCGGTCCGGCAGCTCGCACGCGGTGCGACCATCGATGCCGTCATCGAGGGCCAGCTGGCCAGCGCGGTGGTGGAAGGCGTGGTGCCGGCGTCGGGCTCGAGCCTCTACACCGTGAACGCCATCGTGGACAACCGCGACGGTCTCTACATCCCCGGCGGCGCCGCGACGCTTGCCATACCCGGCGCAGCGCGTCCGGCCATGGTGGTGCCTGCGTCGGCGGTCGTGCACCGGGGCAGCCTCACTGGCGTGAACATACGCACGGAGACGGGCACCGAGCTCCGCTGGATCCGTCTCGGGCCCGTGCTCGGTGACTCCGTCGAGGTCTCGGCGGGGCTCCGGGAGGGTGAACGGGTCATCGTGCCCGGCACCACCACGAACACGGCGGGGAGGTAGTCGTGGGCATTTCAGGCCGCGTAGCACGCGCGTTCCTCCGGTCCAAGCTCACGCCTCTCCTCACGCTGGCCGCGCTGGCGCTGGGGGGGCTCGCCGTGATGGGGACGCCCCGGGAGGAGGAGCCGCAGATCTCCGTCCCCATGATCGACGTCATCGCCGTCATGCCCGGGGCGCCGCCCGCGGAGACGGAGAACCTGCTGGCCCGCCCCATCGAGAAGCTGATGTGGGAGATCGCCGGCGTCGACTACGTCTACGCCATGGGCCTGGACGGCGCGGCCCTGGTCACCGTCCGCTTCAAGGTCGGCGAGAACCAGGAGAACAGCGTCACGAAGGTCCACGCGAAGCTCGCCGCCGCGGCCGGCGCAGCGCCGCCGGGTGCGATGCCTCCCGTGGTGAAGCCGCACACCATCGATGACGTGCCCATCTTCACGCTGACACTGCACTCCGACCTCTACGACTCGGACCAGCTTCGCCAGGTGGCGCTCCACGTCGAGGACGACATCCGGACGCTGCCGGACGTGGCGGAGACGTTCATCGTCGGCGGCACGCCCCGCCAGATATCCGTGGACCTGGAGCCGTCACGCCTCGCCGCCCGTGGAGTGACGCCGGGCGAGGTGGCCATGGCGCTGCAGGGCGCCAATGCCCGCCTCCAGGCGGGTGCCCTCGCCGCGGGCAACGAGGTCATCCAGGTCAACATCGGTGCGCCCCTCACGAGTGCGCGCGACGTGGGCGAGGTGGTGGTGGCGGCGCGGGGGGGCGGTGTCGTGCAGATTCGCGACGTTGCGCGGGTGACGGAGGACCACGGCGAGCGCGCGAGCTACGTGAGCCACACGGGCGCGGACGGTACGGTCCGCAGCGCGGTGACGCTGAGCGTTGCGAAGCGCCCGGGGGCCAACGCCACGCGCGTCGCCGAGACCATCCTCGAGCGGGTGGATCAGGGCAGGGAGCAGCTACTCCCCGCCGGCATCGAAACCACAGTCACGCGGAACTACGGCGAGACGGCGGCGGAGAAAGCGTCCGAGCTGATCTTCCATCTGCTGGTGGCGACGTTCTCCGTCACGCTCCTCATCTGGTTCTTCCTCGGCTGGCGGGAGGCCGTGGTGGTGCTGGTGGCCGTACCCGTGACACTGGGACTCACGCTGTTCGTCTATTACGCCTTCGGCTACACGCTGAACCGCATCACGCTGTTCGCCCTCATCTTCTCCATCGGTATCCTGGTGGATGACGCCATCGTCGTGGTGGAGAACATCTACCGCCACCTCACGATGGGCGACCGCGACCCGGCGGTGGCGGCGGTGGAGGGCGTGGACGAGGTGGGCAACCCGACGATTCTCGCGACGTTCACGGTCATCGCCGCGATCCTGCCCATGGCCTTCGTGTCGGGTCTCATGGGCCCGTACATGCGGCCCATCCCGGTGGGCGCGTCCGTGGCCATGCTGGCGTCGCTGGCCGTGGCGTTCATCGTCACGCCATACCTGTCCTTCCTGCTCCTGCGCGGGCATGCCGCGAAGCATGCGAAGCAGGCGACGCCGGGCCACAGCGCGCGGGAGCGGGAGCACGAGCCGGAAGCGGAGTCGAAGTTCGGCCGGCTCTACCGCCGGATCATGATCCCGCTCATGCAGAACCGGTCGAAGCGGCTGGGCTTCTACGCCGTCGTGGTCGGCCTGCTCCTCGCCTCCACATCGCTGGTGGCGCTGAAGTTCGTGCAGGTGAAGATGCTGCCCTTCGACAACAAGAACGAGTTCCAGGTCATCCTCGATCTGCCGGAGGGGACGACGCTGGAGATGACGAATGCAGCGGCGCAGGACGTGGCCCGCTACCTGGGCACAGTGCCGGAAGTGGTGAGCACACAGGTCTACGCCGGCACCGCGGCGCCGTTCAACTTCAACGGTCTCGTCCGCCACTACTTCATGCGGAGCGGCGACAACATGGCGGACGTGCAGGTCAACCTGGCGGCAAAGCACGACCGCAAGCGGCAGAGTCACGCCATCGCGGTGGCCGTGCGCCCCGGCGTTGACTCCATCGCCCGCGGGTACGGCGCCCGCGCCAAGATCGCCGAGATCCCGCCGGGCCCGCCCGTGCTGTCCACGCTCGTCGCCGAGATCTACGCCGCCGATGACGCGACGCGCCTCGAGGCCGCGCGCCAGGTGAAGGAGATCTTCGAGACCACGCCCGGCGTGGTGGACGTGGACTGGACGGTGGAGGCACCGCAGCAGCGCCGCACATTCCAGGTGGACCGTGCCGTGGCCGCCCGGGCGGGGGCCAGCGTCGAGCAGATCACGCAGACACTGGCCATGGCCCTGTCCGGCACGCCCGTGGGCATCGCCCCCGCGGCGGACGCACGGGAGGGCACGGCCATAGTGCCGCGCCTCGCCCTGGAGAACCGGTCCTCCGTGGAATCACTGCTGGCGCTCCCCATCGCCACGATGAGCGGGCCCCAGCCCCTCGGCCGGTTCGTGACCGTGGAGGACGGCGTGCGGGAGAGCGTGCGTATGCGGAAGAACCTGCGGCCTGTCATCTACATCACCGGCGATGTGGCCGGCGAGATCGAATCGCCCGTGTACGCCATCCTCGACATGAACCGGCGCCTGGACGACGTGCGGGTGAACGGCGCGGAGATCGCCCGCTACAACGCCGTGCAGCCGGACCGTCTGGACGAGCTGGCAATGAAGTGGGACGGCGAGTGGCAGGTCACCATCGAGGTCTTCCGCGATCTCGGCCTCGCCTTCGCCGCGGTGCTGCTGCTCATCTATGTCCTGGTAGTGGGGTGGTTCCAGTCGTTCCGGATCCCCCTCGTCATCATGGCGCCGATCCCCCTGACGCTGGTGGGGATCCTGCCCGGACACGCCATTACGGGCGCCTTCTTCACGGCCACGTCCATGATCGGCATGATCGCGCTGGCGGGCATCATCGTCCGTAACTCGATCCTGCTCGTGGATTTCATCCAGCTGGCGCAGGAGCGGGGACGCAGCCTGGTGGAGGCGGTGCTGGAAGCAGGCGCGGTGCGATTCCGGCCCATTGCCCTCACTGCCGCCGCCGTCGTGGTGGGCGGTCTGGTGATGGTCCTCGACCCGATCTTCCAGGGCCTGGCCGTTGCCCTCATCAGCGGCGCCGTGGTGGCTACGCTGCTCACCATGGTGGTCGTGCCGCTCCTGTACTGGGAGCTGGCGCGGCGCACCGGGTCCGAACCGACGGAGGACGTGAATGAAGCTGCTGCTCACGATCTACAGCGGCCCGAACCGGCAGTTGGTGCCGGGGCTGCTTGAGCGCTACGAGGCGGGCGGATACACGGAGTTGACGCAGGCGCACGGCACGGGGGAGACGGGCCCGCGCCGGGGCAACCGGGCCTGGCCCGGCAATGCATCCGTGGTGTTCAGCATCCTGCCGGACGAGCGGACGCCCGAGCTCATCGCCGCCCTCCGGGAGGAGGCGGCGCGACTCACCGGGGACGAGCGGCTCCACGTCGCCGTCATGCCGGTGGAAACCTTCTTCTAGGGAAGACGAGGCATGTGCAACGACATGATCATCCGCCGGTTCGCCGGCGTGTTCGTCCTGCTTTCCGTGGCGCTCGCGTACTGGGTGAGTCCGCTCTGGCTGCTGTTCACCGCCTTCGTCGGC
>DATHVO010000252.1:0-3499 GCA_035461265.1 Longimicrobiales bacterium | reverse complement strand
CACGAGCAGGAACCCGCCGTAGCCCGCGCTCAACGCCTCTCCCCCGCCCGCCACTCGTCACCCCCTCTCGTCGCCCTCCTCACCCGTCTCCCCTACATTGCCGCCATGCAAGCAATCCTCGCCTCCCTGCTCCTCGCCTGGCTCGCCCTCGCCGCGTTCGCCTGGCTCATGGCGGACCGCATGATCTTCCTGCCGCCGCCACCCTCATACAGTGCGGATCAGCCGGGAATCATGTTCGTCCTCACGGAGGACGGCGCCAGCGTCGCCACCCTGCACCTGCCGAGCCCGGACGCAGAGTTCACCCTCCTGTTCAGCCACGGCAACGCCGAGGACCTGGGCCATGCCCTGCCCTTCCTCGAGCTGCTGCGCGAGGCCGGTTTCGGCGTCATCGGCTACGACTACCGGGGCTACGGCGCCTCCACCGGCGGCCGACCCACGGCCCGCGCCGCGAGCCGGGACCACGCCGCGGTGTACCGGCATGCCACGGAAACGCTGGGGATCCCGCCGTCGCAGATCATCCTGTTCGGCCGTTCGGTGGGCTCCGGCCCTGCCACGGAGCTGGCTGCGGAACTGACCCGGGCGGCGGCAGGCGACCCCGCCCGGCAACCCGCCGGGCTGATCCTGGAGAGCCCGTTCACCAGCACGTTCGTCGTGCTCACCCGCGTGCGGCTGCTGCCCTTCGACCGCTTCCCGAACCTCTCGCACATCCGGGAGGTGGAGGCGCCGGTGCTGGTGATTCACGGCACGGACGACGAGGTCATCCCCGTCGCCCACGGCCGCCGTGTGTACGACGCGGCCCCCGGCCCGAAGCAGGCGCTGTGGGTTGAGGGCGCCCGGCACAACGACGTGCTGTCAGTGGCGGGGGCACGGTACTTCCAAGCGCTGCAGGAGTTTGCCGGGCTGGTGCGTCGGTCGGACCCGGCCGCGCCGCCGGCGCCTTACTGAGTGCGGGAGCCGTGGACTACTTCACCGACATCACCCGTCGCTGGTTCGACGGCGCGTTCGAGGCGCCCACGGACGTGCAGCGGCTGGGCTGGGAACGCATTGCGGCGGGCGAGCACACGCTCCTCATCGCGCCCACCGGCAGCGGCAAGACGCTGGCGGCGTTCCTCTACGCCATCGACCGACTGACGCGCCTTCCTGACGACGCGGCGCCCGGCGTCCGCGTGCTGTACATCTCGCCGCTCAAGGCGCTGGCGTACGACATCGACCGCAACCTGCGCGTGCCGCTGGCCGGCATCCGTCGCGCGGCCGGGCTGTCGGGAGATGGCGACGTCGGCGCCGCAGCGGTGCGGGGTGCTGCAGGCTACGCCGACGCAGAAGCCGTGCGGGGCAATACCGGCACCGCCGGTATCCCGGGTGCCGTCAGAGGCGCTGGCGCGACCTCGGCCGGAACCGCGAAGGAAGCCGGCGGCGCCGCACCTGCCGGCGCCTTCCGCCTGCCCCGCGTGGACGTCCGCACCGGCGACACCACCTCGCCGGACCGGCGGCGACAGGCCCGGGACCCGGCGGAGATCCTGGTCACCACGCCGGAATCCCTCTACCTGATCCTGGGCTCCGCGGCCCGGGAGACGCTGCGCACGGTGCAGTACGTCATCGTGGACGAGGTGCACGCCGTCGCCGCCACGAAACGCGGCGCGCACCTGTCCGTCTCGCTGGAGCGCCTGGCGGAACTCGCCGACGCGGACCCGCAGCGCATCGGCCTGTCGGCCACGGCCCGGCCCACGTCCGAAGTGGCCCGCTTCCTGGGCGGGGACCGGCCCGTGAGCATCGTGGACACGCACCGTCCGCCGCGGCTGGATCTCCAGATCGTGGTGCCGGTTGAGGACATGACGCGCCCCGTCGTCGAGACGGAGGACGGCGGCTTCGAGGTGCTGCCCGAGGGCGCGCCGGCGTCGGGCTCGCTCATGCTGGCGGACCACGACTCCGCCACCCGCCAGTACGGCATCTGGCCGGCGGTCTACCCGCGCATTCTGGAGCTGATCCGGGCGCACCGCTCCACCATCGTCTTCGTCAACAGCCGCGGCCTGTGCGAGCGGCTGGCTCAACGCCTCAACGAGCAGGCGGGCGAGGAGCTGGTGCGGGCGCACCATGGCAGCGTCGCCCATGAGCAGCGCCGGGAGATCGAGGAGGCGCTGAAGGCGGGGACGCTGCCGGCCATCGTCGCCACCAGCTCGCTGGAGCTGGGCATCGACATGGGCGCCGTGGACCTGGTCATCCTCGTCGAATCCCCGGGCGCCGTCAGCCGCGGCCTCCAGCGCGTGGGCCGGGCGGGCCACGGCGTGGGCGAGGTCAGCATCGCCCGCATCTTCCCGAAGCACCGGGGCGACCTGCTGGAGGCGTCCGTCGTCGCGAAGCGCATGCGCGAGGGCGCCATCGAGTCGCTGCGCGTGCTGCGCAACCCGCTGGACGTGCTGGCGCAGCACGTCGTCGCCATGGTCTCCATCCAGGACTGGCGCGTGCCGGAACTGGCGAAGGTGCTGCGTCGTTCCGCCTGCTTCCACGCCCTGCCCGACGACGCGCTGCGCGGCGTGCTGGACATGCTCGCCGGGCTCTACCCGTCCCACGATTTCAGCGACCTGCGCCCGCGCCTGAACTGGGACCGCGAGCACGACGTGCTGCACGGTCGCAAGGGCGCGCGCATGCTCGCCGCCGTGAACGCCGGCACCATCCCCGACCGCGGCCTGTACGGCGTCTTCCTGGGTGACGACGGCCCGCGCATCGGCGAGCTGGATGAAGAGATGGTCCACGAGGTGACGTCCGGTCAGACGTTCACGCTGGGCGCGTCCACGTGGCGCATCGAGCGCATCAACCGCAACCGCGTCGTCGTCTCGCCGGCGCCGGGTGAGCCCGGGCGCCTGCCGTTCTGGAAGGGCGAGGGCCCCGGCCGGCCGCTGGAACTGGGGCAGGCGCTGGGGAACGTCACGCGCACGCTGGCCGGGATGAAGCGGAAGGCGGCGGAGAAGGCGCTGGCGCAGGAGTACGGCCTGGACGAGCGCGCCGCCCGCAACCTGCTGGACTACCTGGACGAGCAGCGCGCCGCCACGGGCACGCTGCCCACGGACCGGGACATCACCGTGGAGCGGTTCCGGGACGAGCTGGGCGACTGGCGCATCTGCATCCTCACGCCGTTCGGCTCTCGCGTGCACGCGCCGTGGGCGCTGGCGCTGCGGGCCATCGTTTCGGAGCGCGTGGGCTATGACGTGCAGGCCGTCTGGAGCGACGACGGCATCGTCCTCACCATCGCCGACGGCGACGAGCCGCCGGACGCCGGCCTCCTCATCCCCGACGCCGACGAACTGGAGGACCGGGTCCTTCACGAGCTGCCGCGCTCGCCCATCTTTGCCGCGGAGTTCCGGGAGAACGCGGCACGTGCGCTGCTGCTGCCCCGGCGCCGGCCCGGCCAGCGCACGCCGCTCTTCGCCCAGCGGCTGCGCGCGCAGAAGCTCATGGCCATCGCGCTGGAGTACCCGTCGTTCCCGGTGGTGGTGGAGACGTT
>DATHVO010000251.1:0-7968 GCA_035461265.1 Longimicrobiales bacterium | reverse complement strand
GTGCCCTGAAGCTCCACGCCCCCGTCCTGTCCACCGCCTCCGTCGCCCGGGAGTAGATCCAGGCGCCGGCGGCGAAGAGGCCGAGCTCCAGCACGAGCGTCGCCGGCAGCGAATCCCACAGACCCAGGCCCACCCGCGTCTCGCCGCCCGGCGTGACCGGCAGGTCGGGCGCGTGGACGAGGGCGTCCAGGACCCAGTGGCTGATGACGAGGAGTCCCACGACCACCGCGCCCCGGGGATAGCGGCGCACGAGCCAGTAGGCCAGGCCGAGGGCGATGCCCCACGCCGCCGTCGCCACGAGACTGTGCGTCCACGGGTAGGACACGAAGTCCAGTGGCGTCACGGCGGTGTTGCCGGGATCGACCCGCACGCGTTCCCAGCCCAGCAGCAGGAAGACCGGCCAGAGCAGGTCCACGAGCTGGGCGGCCAGGATGAAGGTGCCCAGGGATGTCGCGGGTGCGGCCTTCTTCGCGCCCAGCGCAACGGCATAGTGGCCCAGGAACATCAGCGCTCCGGAAGTCGGCGTTGCGTCATCTCCATCGGATTCACGAGTACGACCTCCCCTTCCACTCCACGCGATCGCCCCGGACGGCGCTCCGGATGAACAGGACGGCGGCAGCGGTGGCGCCGAACGGATAGGCCAGCGCGTACTGGATGGGCACCCGGTTCCACAGGTGGATGGGCAGCCAGAAGGCGAGTCCCAGCACGGTCGCCGCGAGGCTCCAGCCGAAGAGCGTCCCGTTCAGCGGCGTCACCAGGCTGGCCAGGAGGGTCGCCGGCGGCGCGATCCACATCGCCGCGAGGTACACGACGATGAGCCACGGCACCAGCGGCGAGATCCAGCGCGGCGCGGCGCTGCGGGAGCCACGGGCCAGGTTCTTCGACCAGCCCTCCACGATCCCGCGAAGGGAGCGGTACATCCGGGTGTCCATCAGGTCGTGGGCATGGGCGATGAAGATGCGGCGCCCCTTCGCGACCATCCACTGGGCGAGGCGCTGATCCTCCACAACCTCCGCCCGGAGCGCCTCATGCCCGCCCACGGCTTCGTAGGCCTCCCGCGTCACCAGCAGGAACTGGCCGTTGGCGATGACATCACGGGGCCGGCGCGAGCGGTTCACGCGGGACAGGTCGTGATAGCGCATGGCCAGGATGGTGAAGATGTGCGGCAGGATGAGCCGCTCCCAGAAGCTGCCCATGACCTGGTGCGGCATGACGCTCACCAGGTCGGCGTGCCGCTGCTTCAGCGCGCCGACGGCATGGCCCAGCAGGGTGTCGTCGTGCCGGGTGTCGGCGTCCGTGAACAGGAGAAGGTCGCCACGTGCCTGGCGATAGCCCTGCCAGCACGCCCACGGCTTGCCCAGCCACCCCTCCGGCAGGGGCTCTCCCTCGACGAGGCGCAGCCTGCCGTTGGCATGCTCGGCGAGGATCCGGACGATGTCGCCCGTGCCATCCACGCTGCCGTCGTCCACGACGATGATCTCCGACTTCGGGTAGAGGCTGTTCAGCAGGCTGGCAACGCACACACTGATGTTCACCGACTCGTTCCGGGCCGGCACGATGATGGACACCAGCGGCGCCTCGTCCGTGGACGGCGCGCTGAATCCGCTGATACGAACACGCTTCGCAAGCAGGATCGGCACCGTGAACAGCAGCACCACCCACGGCACGGCGAACAGCATCTGCAGACCCGTCAGTACCACGTCACTCCCCTCTCCGGCCGCGGCCTTGCTGCCCCGCGGCGCAGGTGTCTACCTTCGAGTCGTGAACTGGACCGCATGGCGCGACGAGTTCCCGATCCTCTCGCGCAGAACATACCTCAATTCGTGCTCCCTCGGCGCCCTTTCCCGTACGGCCCTCGGGCGGGTTGCCGTATTCCATGAAGAGTGGCACGACCACGGCGCGTCGGCATGGTACGAGGTCTGGCTCGGCCGCCTGGACGAGCTCCGCGGTCGCGTCGCCCGGCTGATCGCCGCCAGGCCCGATGAGATCGCCCTGGCGGCGAGCACTTCCGCCGCGCTGGCCGTGCTCGGCTCGGCGATGGACTACGGCCGGCGCACCCGCATCCTCGTGGCCGGGCTGGACTTCCCCACCGTTGCGTACCAGTGGATGGTGCGTCCGGGCGTCGAGGTCGTCCGCGTCCCGAGCGACGACGGCGTCGCCATCGACCCGGCCCGCATGGCCGCCATGATCGATGACAGGACGGCCGTCGTGGCGTGCAGCCACGTCTTCTTCACTACCGGCGCCATCCAGGAGACGACGGCCATTGCAGAGGCGGCGCGCCGCCACGGCGCGTTGTTCCTGGTGGACGCCTATCAGAGCGCCGGCCAGGTGCCCGTTGACGTCCACGCCCTCGGCGCCGACGCCCTCGTGACGGGCCCGCTCAAGTGGCTTCTCGGCGGTCCGGGCCTGGCCTACCTGTACATCCGCGACGAGTGGATCGAGCGGCTCCGTCCCACCATCACGGGCTGGTTCGCCGCCCGCGACCAGTTCGACTTCGACATCCACGCATTCGAGTTCCGGGACGACGCCCGCCGCTTCGAGCTCGGTACGCCCGCACTGCCCACCGTGCACAGCGCCCTGGGCGGCCAGGAGATCATCGACGCCATCGGCATGGATGCCATTCGCGGGCGCAACGCAGAGCTGACGGAGCACCTCATCGCCCGCCTGGGCGAGGCCGGCTTCGAAGTGCGCGGCGCGCGCCGCCCCGCCGAGCGTTCCGCCATCGTCATGGTGCGCCACGCGGACCCCGTCGGCGCCGTCCGCCGCCTGGCCCGTGACGGCGTCATCGTGGACCACAGGCCTGGATACGTACGGGTTTCGCCGCACTTTTACAACACCCATGACGAGCTTGACCGCTTCGTCGAACTACTGCAAAGCGGAGCCGAGACGTGAGGATAGCCGAAGCGCAGGAAGCCGTCGACCAGTACATCAGCCAGTTCGCGGAAGGCTACTGGCCACCGCTCACGAACCTGGCCCGCCTCGTCGAGGAGGTGGGCGAGCTCGCCCGTGAGCTGAACCACCGATACGGCCACAAGCCCAAGAAGCAGGACGAGCCGGAGCAGGACCTGGCCCTCGAGCTGGCCGACATCCTGTTCGTCCTCATCGCCATCGCGAACGAGCAGGACATCGACCTCGAGCAGGCGTTCCAGCGCGTGCTGGCGAAATACGGCACCCGGGACGCCAACCGCTGGACACGCCTCGACGGGTAGGCGTCGTCATGGCCCGAGCCGCCGTGCCGTGGCATCGAGACCGGAGACCAGCCGGTCCAGGTGCGACTCCGTCGTGCGCGGGTTCATGAGCGTCACCCGCAGCACTCGCCGCCCGCCCAGGACGGTGGTCGTGATCCAGCCCTCGCCCGCCGCGTTCCACGCCTCCCGCAGCCGCAGGTTTACGTCATCCCCGGCCACCTCTCCCTGTCCGTCGGCGCCCGTCCAGCGGAAGCACAGGATGTTCGACTCGGGCTCGTGCAGCGCCACGAGGGACGGGTGCGCCTCGATGCGCCGGTGGAGCGCCGACGCCATGCGGCAGAGGCGGTCGTGCAGAGCCGCCAGACCGTCCGTCCCGTACCGCTGGAGTACGACCCACAGCTTGAGCGCCTCGAGGCGCCGCGAGCAGGCGAAGCTCCGAACGCCCTGATCCTCGCTGCGACCGGCACTGCCCCGGAACAGGTAGGGCGCCGCCTGGGCGAAGGCCGCGTCGAGGCTGGCCTCGTCGCGGACCAGCAGGACGCTGCACGGGATGGGCACGAGCATGAGCTTGTGCGGGTCCCACGTCACGGAGTCCGCCCGGTCGATGCCCCGCAGGCGGTGGCGGTGTGCGTCCGACAGGAGCGACGTTCCGCCGTGGGCGGCGTCGACGTGCAGCCAGGCGCCGTGCGCCGCGCATGCATCCGCCATCGCGGCGATGTCGTCGAACGAGCCCGTGGCCGTACTCCCCGCGGATGCGACCACGGCCACGATGGTCCGGCCCTCCGCCGCCAGCCCGTCGAGGACCCCGGGAAGGGCGCCGACATCCATGCGGAAGTCACGGGCCGGGACGGTGATCACGTTGTCCACGCCGATGCCCATCTGCCCCGCCGCCCTGGCGATGGAGTAGTGGGCGTGTTCGCCGCACACGATGACCGGGCCCGGGGGCCCCGCCGTCACGCCGCTCCGCCACGCGTCCGGCAGCGCCGCGGCCCGCGCCGCCAGCAGTGCCGTGAAGTTCGCCTCGGTGCCGCCGCCAGCGAATGCACCGCCGGCCTGCGGGCCGAGGCCGGCCAGGCCGGCCAGCCACGTCACCAGCCCGCGCTCGACTTCCGTGCCCGCCGGCGACATCTCCCGCACCGCCAGCGACTGGTTGAGCGCCGAGATCACCGTCTCCGCCCAGACTGCCGGCGGCAGTGGCGGCGAGACCTGGTGGCCCATGGCCATGGGATGCGCCAGCCGGTTGCTCCGGGCGACGACGTCCCTCTGCAGTCGGTCCGCCACCTCCTGAAGGGACGCGCCCCGCCGCGGCGGCGGCGCCAGCAGCGGGCCCGCCGACCCGGCGCTCGACACCGGTGAGACCGGGCCCTCGCCGGACCATGCCCCGGCGTAGTACTCCGCTGCCACGCGCAGGAAGGCGCCGCCACTCGCCTCACGGCCGTCCGCCTCCAGTGCCGCCAGCACGTCCGCTTCGATGTCGGCGACGTCCGCGTCCGCTCCGGATCGGTTTCCATGTCCGCTCATGGCCGACAACATATCATGCCGCGCCAGCGGACGGACCCATTGCCGCGCGCTGCGGCCCGCCTACCTTCAGGACGGCGGGTGGACGGCCCCGGGGAGGCGACATGCGGGTGCTGGTGACGGGCGCGACGGGCTACATCGGTGGGCGCCTCGTGCCGCTGCTTCTGGAGCGCGGGCACGACCTGCGGGTGCTCGTCCGCGAGCCCGCCCGCGTGGCGGGCCGATCATGGGCAGGTGATGTCGACGTCTTCGCCGGCGACCTCGACGACCCCGCCTCCCTCACCCCCGCCATGGAGGGTGTGGACGCCGCATACTACCTCGTCCACTCGATGTACGGCGGCAGCGACTTCGCCCGCCGGGACCGGGAGGCCGCCCACAACTTCATCAGTGCCGCCTCCGGAGTCCGGCGGGTCGTGTACCTGGGCGGCCTGCTTCCCGCAGGGTCCGACGTGTCCGAGCACCTCCGCAGCCGGGCCGAGGTGGGCGCCATCCTGCGGGACGGCGGCCACACTCTCGAGGTACGGGCCGGCCCCATCATCGGGTCCGGCTCCGCCTCCTTCGAGATGGTCCGCTACCTCACCGAGCGGCTCCCGGCCATGATCGCGCCGCGCTGGATCTCGAACCTCGTCCAGCCCATCGCCGTCCGCGACGTCCTCGCCTACCTGGTCCTCGGTCTCGACCACGACGACGTCGGGATCGTCGAAGTGGGCGGTGACCGCCTGAGCTTCCGCGGGATGATGGAGGTCTACGCCGAGGTCCGCGGCCTGCGCCGCTGGATTGCCCCCGTCCCCGTCCTCGCACCGGGCCTCGCGGCCCGTTGGGTCGGTCTCGTCACCCCCATCCCCAACCGCCTTGCCGTGCCCCTCGTCCAGGGCGTCGTGCACCCCGTCGTGGCGGACACCGCCCGGGCGGAGGCGCTCTTCCCCGGAGTCGTCCCCATGCCGTACCGGCGCGCCGTCGAACTCGCCCTGCGGAGCGTCGAACGCCACGAGGTGAAGACCCGCTGGAGCGGCGCCCTGGGCAGCCGGCCCTTCGTCGAAGTCACCGACTGGGAGGGAACGGTCCGGGAGGTGAGGAGCGTCCACGTGGACGCGCCGCCCGCTGCCGTCTACCGCACGTTCAGCGGACTGGGCGGCGACCGGGGCTGGCTCGTGTGGAACTGGGCATGGCGGCTGCGCGGTCTGCTCGACCGCATCGCCGGAGGACCCGGCCTCCGCCGGGGACGCAGGCACCCCGGCGAGATCCTGACGGGCGAGGCCCTGGACTTCTGGCGGGTGGAATCGGCCGAGCCACCGACGCGGCTGCTCCTCCGGGCAGAGATGAAGGTGCCCGGCAAGGCGTGGCTGGAGTGGCGCGCCGAACCCGAAGGCGATGGCACCCGCCTCGTGCAGACCGCCACGTTCGCACCCGTGGGCCTGGCCGGCGCCCTCTACTGGTACGGCCTGTACCCCGCCCACGCCCGCATCTTCAGCGACCTGGTCCGGGCGATCGGCCGGAGCGCTCGTACAGCGCCCACGCGCTGAGTGCGGGCGCCGCGCGCAGCGCTCCGCTGCGGATCAACTCGTCGATCTCCGCCGCACTGACGATCCGTACCGCCACGTCCTCACCGTCGTCCTGGTCCCGCTCACCGTCGCGCGTGCAGCCCCGGGCCACCACCACGCTCACTGCGTTCGACTGGATGGCCGGGTCCGCGTCGAAGGAGCCGAGCAACTCCGCGGAACCCGCCCGCCAGCCCGTCTCCTCCTCCAGCTCCCGCACGCCCGCCGCCGCCGGACCCTCTCCGTCCTCCACCACACCCGCCGGGAACTCCAGACTCACCGCCCTTATCGCGTGCCGGTACTGCTCCACCATGACCACACGGCCGTCGGACGTGAACGGAATGACCGTCACGCACCTCGGCACCTCCAGCACGTGGAACTCCCGCACCTCGTCCGTCCGGGGAGAGCGCGCCCTGTGCCGCACCACTCGGAAGACGTCGTAGTCCGCGAGTTCCTCCGTCTCGACCCGCTCCCACTCAGCCACGCGCTTCATGATCTCTCCGTGTACGTTTCCACCGCCGGAGGGGCAGATTCCGTTCCAGCCGGCGCACAGAACGCGCGACCCCGGCCGGGATGCAGGAGGGGCACCGACAAGCGCCGGTGCCCCTCCCTTGCTGACTGCCGCCCCGAGCGGGGGCAGAGCCCCTACGGGATGCTCGGATCGCAGCCGTTAGGACCGAACTGGCTGCTGAACTCCGGGTTGTTCAACTCGTCGAACGGAACGAGCATGCTCACGTGGTTGCCGTAGTCGCCACCCCGGAAGTACGACCCCGTCGGCCAGCCGGCCGTCGCCTGTGTCCGGTTGTACTGGCGCATGAGCCGGCGGAGGTCGCCGACCCGATGGGACGTGAGCCACATCCAGTACGCCCGCTCCTTGAAGAGCAGGTTCTCGCGGGCAACGGCGTCGGCGCCTGGATCCGCAAGCGGTGCCAGCGTGCCGATGTTCGGATACTGCGCCGCCGGGTAGATGTTCGATGGCGGCGCGGCGCGGAGCGCGTTCAGCGTGCCCAGCCAGTCGCCCCCCGTGCGGAGCTGGTTTTCGGCCTCGATGAGCCGGGCCTCCACGCCGCTGGCCAGGACCACGCTGCTGGCCTGCGCGGGATACTTCAGCTGCAGGTACAGCGGCGTGGTGTTGTCGAACCCGAAAGACGATGTGCCCGTGCCGCGCACCTGGATCACGCGAGGATCCGCATCGGTCCGGTACGGCAGCCCCCCGCCTTCCATGTCCGACACGGTGACGCCACGACGGTTCTGGTTCGCACCCCAGATGCCGTTGTTCTGGCGACCCGTCCCCAGCGAGTGGAAGATGTTGTAGACGAAGTTGGTCGGCACCGGCCCCGCGGTGGCGGCCGCTGCGGCCGGCTGGTTCAGGTTGAGCTGAGCCCGCGCCTTGCCCACCCGGGCCAGGTTGAGCTGGTCGGCCGCACCCGCCGCCGACCCCGCCGCCGTTGCAGCGGCGATCGCCTGGTCGAAGTACACGATGGCCTGCTCGAACATCTGGCTGGTGGTCAACGGCGGGCCGTAGACCACTGCGCCGGACGCGTCGAACGTGCTGAACGGCACGCCCGTGCAGTAGTTCTCACCCACCAGCACGTAGCTGAAGCCGGCGAGGTTCAGCGCATGAGCGTGTCCCGGCGTGTTCGTCGTGGATGCGAATTCCGCGTGGAGCCCCGCCGAGTACTCCGCCAGCCGGCGCGCCGTGTGCATGCGGGCATACGTCCCCA
>DATHVO010000250.1:0-1592 GCA_035461265.1 Longimicrobiales bacterium | reverse complement strand
GTACGCTTCGCCGGTCGCCCGGATTCGCTCCAGTTCGAGCTGGTGCAGGAAGAGGCGGTAGCGGACGAGCGCTTCTATGGGCCGAAGCTGCTTGTCCAGTACCGTGGCGATGCGGTACTCGATGTCCGGGCTGCCGGGATGGAGGATGTGGGCGCGGTCGTAGCGATCCAGGGCCATGTCGAGCTGCCCGCGGGCGGCGAGGTCGTCGCCTTCCCGGAGGAGCATGTCCGCCAGCTGGGCGGCCCGCCCGGCCGTGCTGGCCTCCGCGGGCCCGGTCACGAGGCGGGCGCCCTGGGCCTCGTTGTACGCGTAGGCCGTGACGCGGCCGCCCTGTAGCTGGACCATGCCGACCTCGCCGGAGGCGTCCCGCGGCGGCACCGACCGTGTTGCCGGGACCATGATCGAGGCGGCACCAGCATCTCGTGCCCGCCATGCGGACTCCGTCGTCCGCGTCGCCGCCAGGACCTGCACCTCGGACATGCCGACCATGAGCTCGCCGCGCGTCACGGCGGCGCAGACATCCGGCGCGCAGGTCGCGAGGGCCTGGGCGGTGATCTCGTCCCTTCGCCCCGTCGTCTCCCGGTCCGCCAGCGCGGCCTCCTGCCGCGCCGCCTCCACTGCCGCTTCGGCGCCGGCGACACGGTCGCCCGTACGGATGATGGGCGGTTCGTGGATGCGCTTCGGCGCGCACGCCACCAGTGCCAGCAGGGGCAGGAGCAGATAACCGGTACGCATGATCACCTCGTGCGGCGGGACGCCGCGGGAATGTTCGCGCACGGCGTCGCGCGACGCCGCGTCACATCTCGTACGATCCACGTGCCACCGAGGTTCCGGGGGAACCGGGCGTCGCGGCCGGCGCCACCTGCACTACGATGCTTGCCGTGCCCGGGCTCCATCGCCCATCTTGGGTCTTCGCCACCACCCGCCGACGGCCCCGCACTGCCGGCACCCGAATTCCAGCGAGGCTGCCCGATGGACATGGGGAAACCGCCGACCCGGCGCCTGCGCATCTTCCTGCGCGACTTCAGGATGGTCGAGGCTGCCGTGCACCTGGCCGACGGGCAGATGCTGGCGTCGTACTTCGCCAACAGGAAGAGCTACATCAATCTCCAGGCAGCGGAGTGGACGGGGACGGACGGCCGCGTCGACCATGTCGTGCTCCGCCTGGACCAGGTCCTGTGGGCCACATCGCCGGACGGCGATGTCCAGCTCACGAGCGCATCCATCGTCCAGCGTGCGCGCCTCGTCGAGATGCAGCTGGACGGGGGCCTCATGCTCCGGGGCGGTCTGGTCACCAGCGAGTACCAGCGCCTGAGCGATTATCTCGAGACGGCGGGCGTGTTCATCCCGGTGACGAACGCACAGCTCCTGCGCAGCGGGCGGCCGCCGAAAGCGGTGAATGTCGAGCTGGGGGACGTGGCCCTGAACCAGCAGGCGATCCAGGCGGTCTGGGAGCTTGCAGGGTTGCCGCACGATGTCGATGACCGGCCTGGCGCGGAGTCCGTGGATTCCGCACGGGACGCCGCAGGTACGGGGCCGGAGGGGGATCCGATCGGATGACGACGGGGTCCGGGGCGCGTGCCCCGGGCCCC
>DATHVO010000249.1:0-2059 GCA_035461265.1 Longimicrobiales bacterium | reverse complement strand
TATACGGTGGGCGACACGGTTCGCTGGCGGGTCATCAACCTGTCCGGCGTCCAGCACCCGATGCACCTCCACGGCTTCTTTTTCATGATCGACGCCCGGGGCGACCTCGGTGCGGACACGCTCTTCGCTCCCGGCGACCGGCAGCTCGCGGTGACGGAGCTCATGAGCGAGATCTCCTCGGTCCGCATGACCTGGGTGCCCACCGAGGCGGGCAACTGGCTGTTCCATTGCCACCTCATCCGGCACATGGGCGAGCCGCAGCTCTTCAACGTCGACCGCGAGCGCAGGTCCACTTCCGCGCACGTCCATGACGAGCACGACATGGCGGGACTCGTCATGGGCATCACGGTGCGGCCCCGCCCCGGTCACGTCGAGGCGGACCCGGAGGAACGGCGGCGGATCGACCTTTGGACCGGGTCACGCCCGGGGGTGCACGGGGAACATCCGGAGCTCGGCTTCGTCGTCCAGGCCGGGGCGGTCCCGCCGCCGGATTCGACACTGGTGCCAGGCAGCACGCTGGTCCTCCGCCAGGGAGAGCCGACGAGGATCGTGGTCCACAACCGCCTCCATTTCCCGCTTGCGGTGCACTGGCATGGTCTCGAGCTGCGCAGCCTCTACGACGGCGTGGGCCACTGGAGCGGACACCCGGACGCGACGCGCCCTCCCATCCCGCCCGGCGATTCGGTGGCGGTCATCATCACCCCACCCCGTGCCGGCACCTTCATGTACCACACCCACGGCGAGCCCGGGCACGAACTCGCACAGGGGCTGTACGGCGGGTTCCTCGTGCTGCAAGCGGACGAGGAGCTGAATCCGCTGCGTGACCGCCTCTTCATGCTTTCGTCCCGGGGCGCGGTGATCGATGCGCCCCCCGCGATCAACGGTCGGGAACAGCCGCCCCACGAGTCGTTCACGCAGGGCCAGAAAGTGCGCCTGCGTTTCGCCCACATCAGTCCGGACGAGCTGAAGACCGTCCGCCTGCTGAGGGACGGAGTGCCGGTGCACTGGCGACTGCGCGCTCGCGACGGCGCCGACCTTCCCGCGCAGCAGCGTGTGTCCGTGCCCGCACGTTTCGACATAGGCGTGGGCGAGACGCGCGACGTGGAGTGGACGCCCTCGGAAGCGGGCGTCTACCTGCTCGAGATCCGCACCACCTACTACCCTCAGCGCGGCGGAGCGCAGGTCCAGCGGGTGGCATTCGGCGTTGGCGCCGTGACCGAAGCCGCCCTCACGGCGGCCGTCCGCGGTACGGACCTGCCGGTGGTGTACCTCGCCCCGGAAGCAGTAAGGCGCTACACCGGCCTCTTCAGCACGGGGACCGCGGCCGACGGGGCCGGCATGATGCGGGTCAGGTTCTCCGAGCGCGACGGCATGCTGTTCGCCGATGACACGACCGCGTCCGGCGCAGCTGCCGGACCTCCCTACATGATCCCCCTCGGCGATCATCTCTTTGCGTACGGCAGCCTCGTCGATGGCGTGATCGCGGGTGTGCACGCCAGCCGCCGGGTACGCTTCGTGGAGACGGACGGTCCCGTCGACGCGGTGGAAATCCTGGATGGCGATTCGGTTCTGGCGAGGCTCGAGCGAGCCCCCGCTGTGGTGCTCACGCCGACACAGCTCGATCGCCTCGTCGGGGAGTGGGCGCCGCCGGGCGCAGAATTCTCCATCCGCACGGAACGGGACGGCCTCGCGCTGGTGGCGATCGACCCGAACGGCGAACGAAACGTCCTCACTCCCATGACCGCCACGCGGTTCGTCATGGCGGGCGCCCCGCCCGGGTCGACGGTGGAGTTCGTGTTCGAAGGAGACCGCGCCGCGGCAGTCGTGATCTCCGTGCCGGGCACGCCCCCGTTCAGAATGGAACGGAAGCCCTGAGGCTGACCCGTCCGGCATCCGACTTCCTTGCGAACCGGATGGCTGCCGGCTATACACGACGCATGCTTCCACCGGCGCCGGCGAGGTCGCATCGCGGCGGAGATGGAAAGGGCTCCTGCACCGCTGTACGGCGGAGGCGAGTATGGAGAAGGTGAATCTCCGGGAGAAGCTGCTGCTCTTCGCC
>DATHVO010000248.1:0-1933 GCA_035461265.1 Longimicrobiales bacterium | reverse complement strand
GACCGTCATGCTGCCCGCGGTGGTCTTCGGCGCACTCTACTGGAAGCGCGGCTTCGCCACCGCACTCCTCGCCCATGCCACCGCACTCCTGGCCATCATGCTGATGATCTGAGGTCCGGCCGGATCATCGGCAAACGGGGCAGGCGCCCGACACGGCGCCTGCCCCGCTTCGCATCCCTTCCCACGGCCGCCACATGACCCGACAGTCCCGCGACGCCGCAGGGCGTCCGACTGTGGCCCTTGTCTCCCTCCAGCCGGGCGGGCATCGTTGAATCGAGCCGCTTCATTCGCGGGAGGCACCCGCCCGGACCGGGAGACACACCATGCCGACCCGACTCGTACTCCTGTTCCTCGTCCTGCTCCTGCTTTCCGCCTGCATCCGGTCGGGAGACCCCTACCAGAGGTCGCCCGCGGCTGGCGTCGGCTGGAAGATCATCATGGACAAGCGGCCGCCCGCATATCTCGTCGCCGTTGATGGCACGGAATGCACCGTGAGCGCGGAGCGCTTCCGCCAGGTGGAGCCGGGTGACCGCGTGCTGTGTGCGTGGCGCCGCGAGGGGCCGTCGGTGCGGCCTGCTCAGCGTCCGTGAGCGAGGGCGGCCTGCTCCTGCTCTTCCCTCAGCCTGGGATCGAGCACGAAGGGCCCGAAGGGCAGCACGGAGGCGAGGAGTGCCACGCCCACACGGCTCCAGTTCCATCCGACGTTCAGCCGGACATCGGCGAGGGCAGCCAGATAGGCCAGCCACAACCCGCCGTGGAGCGCGCCGACCACACTCACGTACAGGGGCTGGCCGGCGAGGTACTTCATGGGCATGGCCACGAAGAGGAGCAACAGGAAGGACGCGCCTTCGATGACGCCCACGACACGCAGGCGCCCGATGGGACTGGTCAGGTTCATGACACGGAGCTTCGGGTAACGACGCGAAAACGGCCGGGCCAAGGATAGCGGCACCGGCCGTTCACCACAACCGCCGTGGTTCGCTGCCTAGCGTCTCCGCTCCGGGCGACGGCCCACGAAGATGTTCAGCACCGCGCTCACGATCCCCACGACGAGACCGCCGATCAGGGCGGGAAGGAACCCGCTCACGGTGAAGTCAATGCCCAGTGCACCGGACAGCGCCCCGGTCAGCCAGAGCATGAGGGCATTGAGCACGAGCATGAACAGGCCGAGGGTGAGAACGATGAGCGGGCAGGACAGGTAGACGAGGATGGGCCGGACGATGGCGTTGACCAGACCGAAGACCAGGGCCACGGCCAGGAGTTCGACCCAGGGCCCGGCGAAGTCGATGCCCGGGACGATTGCCACCGCCACCCAGAGGGCGGCGGCCGTGGCGAGGAGACGGAGCAGGAATCTCATGTTCGCCCGTCAGCTGCCGCCGGCGCGCACGACGCCGCAGGCGATGCGGTCGCCCGAATCGCCCGACGGGTCGGTGCGATAGTCGTCACGCCGGGCATGCACGACGAGTGCCGTGCCGCCTTCGCGCAGGAGGCCCTCCGCTGCCGCTGCGCTGAGACGCACCGCAGCGGCCACGAAGCTCGTATCCGCGACGCCCTGCGCGTTAGCCCGGAGGTTCGGCAGGTCACCGGCGTGCGGACCCGCCGGGTTCTCGAAGCCGTGCTGACGGCCGTGGGGTGCGAAGTGCCCGCCAGCCGACTGGAAGTCCGGCGGATCGCAGCGTCCCGCCTCGTGGAAGTGCAGCCCGTGCTCGCCCTCCGACAGACCGGTGACACGGATGGAGATCCGGACGCCCTGCGCCGTATCCTCGAGCCTCGCGCCCCCTACGCGCTGACCGGTCCGGTCCACGAGCTCCACCACCGCGCCGCCCGGCACGACGCCGGGCACAATGTGGTCCCCATCGACCTGCGCCCCGGCGCGCGAATCGGCGGCAGGCATGGGGGGCGGGACAGTGTCGTCCGGCGAATCGGCGGGCCG
>DATHVO010000247.1:0-7133 GCA_035461265.1 Longimicrobiales bacterium | reverse complement strand
CTGCGTCTCCTCGACCACCTCGGCCAGCAGCTGCTCGACGGCGTCGTCGGCCACCTGCGGACCGGGCGTCTCACCGTACTCCTCTGGCGAGTTCCGGCGGCGTGCGTCCAAGGGGTTGTCCTCCGGCAGCGTCTCCAGTGGATCGCTCTGGCTGCACCCCTGGCCGGGAGGGCAGCGGCGGCCGGGTGGCCGCCCGCGCGTAACTCCGGAGAATGCCCTGCCGGTAACGGCAATGTCAAGCGAAGGGGGGCCGCGGAACCGGGCCCGGCTGCCGGCTCCGTGCACCGTCGGCGTGCCGGGGGTCCGGCGCTACTGTTCCGCGCCGTGCTTCAGCGTGCGGCCCTCCACGAGGAAGACCACCTCCTCGCAGATGTTCGTCGCGAGGTCGGCGATCCGCTCGAGGTTCCCGGAGATGAGCAGGAGGTCCATGCCCGCGGTGATGCGGCGCGGGTCCTCCATCATGTGGGTGAGCAGGATGCGGAAGTTGTTGTCGTGGAGCTCGTCCACGCGGTCGTCCCGCTCCCGGATGCGGCGGGCCTCGGCGGCGTCGCCCTGGACGAATGCCGTGAGGGAGTCCGTGAGCATGTCCGTGGAGAGCCGCGCCATCTCCTCGATCTCCGGCAGGACCGGGAACGGCGGCGCCTCCACCATGTACTTCACGGCGTCCGCGATGTTGACGGCGTGGTCGCCCACCCGCTCCAGGTCTCTCGAGATCTTCATGGCCATGGTGATGAAGCGGAGGTCGCGGGCCATGGGCTGCTGCAGCGCGAGCAGGCTGATGGCGTTGCCATCGATCTCGACTTCCAGCTCGTCCAGTTCGTTGTCGCCGTCCACCACCTGCTGGGCCAGCTCGACGTTCCGGTCCAGCAGCGCCTCCATGGCGCGACGGACCTGCTCCTCCGCCTTCCCCGCCATGCCCACCAGGGAGGCCTTGAGGCGGTCCAGCTCGTCCTGGAAGTGCTTCATCCGAATCTCCCCGTGATGTATGCCTCGGTCCGGTCCTCCACCGGGTTGGTGAACAGCCGCTCGGTGGGGCCGTACTCGATGAGCTCGCCCATGTACAGGAACGCCGTGTAGTCGGAGACCCGTGCGGCCTGCTGCATGTTGTGCGTGACGATGACGACGGTGTAGTCCTGCTTCAGGTCGTAGATCAGCTCCTCGATCTTCTGCGTGGCGATGGGGTCGAGGGCGGATGCCGGCTCATCCATGAGCAGGACCTCCGGTTCGACGGCCAGCGCCCGCGCGATGCAGAGACGTTGCTGCTGGCCCCCGGAAAGCGCAAGCGCACTGTCCTTCAGGCGGTCCTTCACCTCGTCCCACAGCGCCGCCCGCCGGAGCGACCGCTCCACCAGGTCCTCGATGTCGCCGCGGTAGCCGTTGATGCGTGCACCGAAGGCGACGTTGTCGTGGATGGACTTGGGGAACGGGTTCGGCTTCTGGAACACCATGCCGATGCGCCGGCGCACGTCCACGGCGTCCACGCCTGCGGCGTACAGGTCGCGCCCCTGGAACAGTGCCTGGCCCTCCACCCGCGCCCCGGGCACGAGATCGTTCATGCGGTTGAAGCACCGCAGGAGCGTACTCTTGCCGCAGCCCGAGGGCCCGATGAACGCGACGACGCGCCGGTCCGGCACCTGGATGTTCACGGATCTGACGGCACGCGTCGGGCCGTAGAGCACGCTCAGGTCGCGGGCCTCCAGCTCGATGGTGGTATCCGGCTCGAACATGGGTTCGGTCATGGGTCTAGTTCCGTCGGGAATAGCGGTTGCGAAGCAGGATCGCCGCCGCATTCAGGCTGAGCAGCAGCACGAGCAGCACGATGCTGGCGGCGGCGGCGAGCTCCTGGAACTCCGCCTGCGGGCGCGACACCCAGTTGTAGATCTGGATCGGGATGACGGTGAACGGGTCCGTCGGGCTCGTGGGCACGAACGGCACGAACGCCAGCGCGCCGACGACGATGAGTGGCGCGGCCTCGCCGATGGCCCGGGACAGGGCGAGGATCGTCCCGGTGAGGATGCCGGGCAGCGCCAGCGGGAAGACGTGGTGGCGGATGACCTCCCACTTCGTGGCGCCCAGGGCGTAGGCGCCCAGGCGGATGGACCCGGGGACCGCCTTGATCGCCTCCTGCGACGCGATGATGATGACGGGCAGCACGAGCAGGGCCAGCGTAAGGGCGCCGGCGAGGATGCTGCGGCCGAGGGCGAGGTAGCGGACGAAGACGGCGAGGCCGAGCATGCCGTAGACGATGGAGGGCACGCCGGCCAGGTTGGAGATGTTCGTCTCCACGATGGTCTTCAGGCGGCTGGCCGGGGCGTACTCCTCCAGCCATACCGCGGTCCCGACGCCCAGCGGGAAGGCGATGATACCGGTAAGGGCCAGTGTCCAGATCGACCCCACGATGGCCGGCTTGAGCCCGGCGCGCGCGGCGAAGCGCGACGGGAACCCGTTCAGGAACTCCCAGCTGAGGCGGCCTCCACCCGTGGCCACCACGTCCACGAGAAGCACGACCAGGACGACGACCCCCACCAGCGTGGACAGCAGGCAGACCACGTGAAAGACCACGCCCGCCGCCGAGCGCCGCCGGAGCCGCGCGCTGAACCGCGACGGGTCGCGCTGCACGGCCGGATGCGGTTCCGGACCCCCGCCGCCCACCGCAGGCGCCGGCGAGACGGGCGGCACGCCCTGCAGCGGCTGGCCCGCCCTCGGTCGGATCATTCGTACACCTCCCTGAAACGGCGCAGCACGGCGATGGAGATGATGTTCATGATCAGCGTGATGCCGAAGAGGGTCAGCCCCACCGCGAAGATGGTCTGGTACTCGATGGAGCCGTGGGCGAGCTCACCCGTGGCCGTTTGGGCGATGTAGGCCGTCATGGTCTGGACGCTGCGCAGCGGGTTCAGCGTCAGGTTCGCCTGGCCGCCGGCGGCGATGGTCACGATCATCGTCTCGCCGATGGCCCGGGACACGGCGAGGATGAAGCTCGCGATGACGCCGGAGAGGGCGGCAGGCAGAACGGTGCGGGTCGCCACCTCGAACTTCGTTGCGCCCAGGGCGTATGCGCCCTCCCGCAGTGAGCGCGGCACGGCGCTCATGGCATCCTCGGAGAGGGAGGACACCATGGGGATGATCATGATGCCCATGACGATGCTGGCGCTCAGGGCGTTGTACACGTCCGTCTGCGGCCAGATGGTCCGGATGATGGGCGTGACGAACGTCAGGGCGAAGAAGCCGTAGACCACGGTGGGGATGCCGGCCAGGATCTCCAGCACCGGCTTGAGTACGCGCCGGACGTTCTCCTTCGCGTACTCGCTAAGGTAGATCGCCGCGGCGAGGCCGAGGGGCAGCGCCACGAGGGCGGCGCCTGCCGCGATGAGCAGCGACCCCGTGAGCAGCGGCAGCACGCCGAAGCTCTGGTCGATGAACATCGGCGTCCACTTGCGGCCCGTGAGGAACTCGAGAACCGGGACGTGGCGGAAGAACGCGGCCGACTCATACAGCAGGACGGCGACGATCCCCACCGTGGTGAGGATCGACACCGCGCTGCACAGGACCAGGACCCCGCCGATGATGCGCTCGTTGCGATGGCGGCGGCGCAGGTCCGGTACCAGACGGGCCGCGCGGGCCGGTGCTGCTTCAGTCGCCACGCTGTCCGATGTGGGCAAGGTTCGCCTGGTAGACCGCCGCGTCGGCCGGCACGTATCCCACCTCGCCGACGAGGGCGGGCGCGTTCTCCATGTAGAACCGCACGAACTCGGCGACCTCCGGCCGCTCGAGGGCGGATCGGCTGACGTAGATGAAGAGCGGCCGCGCCAGCGGCGCATACGTTCCGGCCTCGACGTTCGCCGGCGTCGGCTGCACGCAGCCGTCGCCGTTGTCGATGGCAATGGATTTCAGACGTCCCGCGTTCTCGGCGTAGTACGCGTAGCCGAAGTAGCCGAGGGCGGTGCGGTCGCCCTCGACGCCCGCCACCAGCACGTTGTCGTCTTCGCTGGCGGTGAAGTCGGACCGGCTCGCCCGCTCCGTGCCCATGATGGCCTCGGTGAAGTAGTCGAAGGTACCGGAGTTCGTGCCGGGTCCGTAGAGCTTGAGCGGCGCGTCGGGGAAGCCGGCGCGGACCTGCGACCAGTTGTCGACCTGGCTGCCGGGCTCCCACATGCGGCGGAGCTCCTCCACGGTCAGGCATTCCAGGAACGTATTGTCCGGGTGTGCCACGACGGCGAGCCCGTCGATGGCAACCTGCATCTCGACGTACTCGATCCCGTTCTGTGCGCACAGCTCGCGCTCCGTCGCGCCGATGTGCCGTGACGCGTTGGTGATCTGCGTCTCGCCGGCGCAGAAGCGGCGGAACCCGCCGCCGGTGCCGGAGAAGCCCACCATGACACGGACACTGCCACCCGTCTCCGCGCCGAACTCCTCGGCCACGGCCTCGGTCACCGGGTACACAGTGCTGGAACCATCGATCTCGATGGTCCCACCCAGGTCGCTGCGGCGCCCGGCATCGCTGCCGCCACAGGCAGTCAGCGCAAGCCCGGCCATCAGCGGCAGCATCGCCGCGGCATACCACCGTCTCGTGATCATCGTCGTGATCCTCGTCATCAGAAGGAGAGATTGACCTGCGCCCGGGCCGCGTGCTGCGTGCCGACCCCGTCGCCCTGCGGCACGAAGACATCCCAGTTCAGCATGAACCGGTTCCGGCCGGCGAAGTAGATGTTGACGCCCGGCGTGAGCAGGAGGCCCGCGTCGCCGTCCACGGCGTCGTCGGGGTCGCCCCAGCTCACCCGTGCCACCGGCTCCCAGCCCTCCACGCGCCGGCCGCCGGTGGGTAGGAACAAGGCGACCACGGCCTGGGCGGCCGCGAAGCGTTCCTCGCTGGCCAGGTTGTCGCCCGTCACCGCCTCCGCCAGGACCCAGAGACCCCGCCGGAACCCGCCGAGCTCGGCGTCCACTGCGAAGGCATTGCCCGCGCGCCGGTCCAGCGATGTCGGCAGGGGCCAGTTCAACTCCCGCCGGCTCCACGCCGCGCCCAGCGTAAGCGGCGGACCCGCCGTCGTGGCCCATGCCACCCGTGCCGCCGTGGACTTGCCGGAATTCTCGTCACGCTGGTCCGTGCCCGACCCGTTGAACACGCCGGCGGCCCAGGACAGCGGTCCCCGTCGGCCCTCCAGCGACACGCCCATCTCGTACGCGTTGTAGCCCTGGTTCTCCAGCAGCGCGAACTGTTCGCCCACCAGCAACGCCCCCCGCACCTCGCCCATGGGTGCGTCCGTCGCATTGCGCAGCGCGTCGTCCAGCCCGCGGATGCGCACGCCGCGCTCGATCATCGGGTGGCGGGTGGACGACGTGAGGAGCATCAGACCGAACGGCTTCTTGAACTGGCCCGCCCGCACCACGAACGCGCTGTCCAGCTCGAAGGACATCCAGACGTGCCGCAGCGCCAGCCGTCCCATGGAGAACTCGGGCTCCACCAGTCCGCGTATCCAGTCGGACACCTGGACGTCCACGGACAGGCGCACGCGACGCGTCTCGAACGTGCTCGCCGCGATGGGCGCGTCCGTGCGGGCGTCGTCCGGCGACACGCTGGTGCTGTTCCACTGGTAATGCATCCGCCCGCCGAGGTTCACCCGTACCGGCGCACTCTGTGACCATGCCGGCGCCGCCGCTGCGCACAGCACAGCACTTACGGCGACCGCCCGTCCAACGTTCATCACGCCTCCACGAGAGCGTTCGTCTTCGTTACGATACGGCGCAACGATAGCGACGGTCTGGAGACGTCGTCGTGACGGGGCAGTAACAGTCGTGTAACGGGCCCGGGACCGGGTCACGGCCCCGGGTAGCCGGTGCCGCGATGAGTCTAGCCCGGCTCGATCACGGACCGGCTCCGGATCGGTAACGCGGCGGTAAATGCCTAGGGCAGGATGTGGATGGTGACCGTGTCCGTGGGGCCGGCGATGTTGCGGTGGTCACGGCCGGCCCAGGTCAGGTACAGCCGGCGGTCGCCGGCTGGCAGCGCCGGAAGTTGCCACGCGAAGTCTCCGTCACCGACCGTGACATCGGCGGCGGCGGGCATGATCTCCACGCCGTCGGCCATGGCGTGGAGGTGGAGGTCGCCGGCAGCCCAGCCGGCCCGCCCGAGGCGGAGATCGGCGGAGGTGGCGAATCGCACGGTCACGGGGTTCGTCACGCTGTCGCCGTGGCCGGGGTCCAGGATGCGAAGTTCAGGGATGCCGTCCGCCGGCGGCCCGGCATCGCGCCGGAGGCCGGCGAGGAAGCCGAGGCCGAGGATGGCGGCGCCGGCAACGAGGAATCCGATGATGGCCGGTGTTCTGGAGGCCGGCGGTCGGTCCGGTGCGGGTCTGTCGGTATGCGGCACGGCGTTGTGCATCAGTCTTCCAGCGTACGGGTCATGCAGGTGCGGGCAGCCGGAACCGGATGGTCGTGCCCTTGCCCAGCTCGCTCTCGGCCCGGACGTCGCCGCCCATGCGCTCCACGAGGTGCTTCACGATGGCGAGACCGAGGCCGGTGCCGCCGTCCGTCCGGGAGCGGGAAGGGTCCACCCGGTAGAACCGCTCGAAGATGCGGGGCAGCGCGTCCGTCGGTATGCCCGCGCCCGTGTCCAGCACCTCGAAGGTCACGAAGCCGGCGGCGTCTCCGCGCTCGCCCGGCATGCCCTCCGCCCGGGCGGGCCCGCCGTTCGCCGGTCCGGCGCCACCGCCTCTCACCCGCACCTCGATGCGGCCGCCGTCCGGCGTGTAGCGCAGGGCATTGTCCAGCAGGTTGGCCAGGACCTGGCGCAGGCCCGCGGGGTCTGCGCGGACCGTGGTGGTGGCGGCGGGCGGTGTAAACCGGATGCCGCGCTGCGCCGCTCGCTCGCTGCACGCGGACCATACGTCCTCCACGGTCGCGGCGGCGTCCACCACGCGCAGCTCCGGCCGCCAGCCGCCGGACTCCAGGCGGGACAGGTCGAGGAGGTCGTCTATGATGTGGGCGAGGCGGTCGGCATTGCTGTGCACGACGGAGAGGAACTGGCGCCGCATGTCGGGCGGCAGATCGTCGTCCGCAATGAGCGTTTCGATGTAGCCGCGAATGGAGGTCAGCGGCGTCTTCAGCTCGTGGCTGACGTTGGCGACGAAGTC
>DATHVO010000246.1:0-7051 GCA_035461265.1 Longimicrobiales bacterium | reverse complement strand
ATTTGTGAACAGCACGCGCCGATCAGTGTAGGCGATGCCTCCTCGGACACCGCTCACAGTGGCTACGCCTGTCACAACGGCGACGTCCCCGTATACCCGCACCTGGAGGTCGTCGTCCTTGCAGGCAGTAAGAGAACCGAGACTTCCGGGAAGTGACGCGATATAGGAGGACTTTGTATCCTTACCTCCTCTGCTCCCGACGCCAGTAAACTCATCCGCTAGCACACGGCGGAAGAAGACGGTGTCCGCCTCAATGTCCGCGCGGCACCAGTCGCTTTCAATTTGCACCAACTCCGCCACGACAGTGTTCTGGGCCACGGCATCGCTGGCGCATACGCCCAGCATCACGGACGTGATTACAACCCATGCAATCGAGCGGTTCATGCGTCCTCCAGAGGCAGGATCTAGTCAGATCGGTCGAGCGCTCGCGCTATTGCGCGGATAGCTAGGACTATCCGCTGCAGTCGAACCTGCGGGCTGGCGGTAGACAGCTCGGCTGCTTCCGCATTCAGCAACATTTCGGCGGTCTATGAACGGCGGATTGGCGCATAACGCCATTGAGTTGAGCTGCGCGCCCGTCCAGCGTCTGCATGTGAGTCACTACGACATTCTATCCAGCGCGGTAACACTGACTGATCTGCGTGACAGTTGCACCCATCTGTTAGGCAACTTCCGGTGCTTAGGTCGACGCCTGCCCATTTCAGACGTTGCTGTCTCGGGGTGAAACAGCCTGTCCTGCCTCGCCGTGAGCGGGCAGGCTCACCCCGTTGCGACGATTCACGATCTCGGTCATCCAGTCTGAGAAGTCTCTCGAGAATGCGGGCCCAACGTCACTCCAGAATTCGACGAACCCCGGTGACGTTGCGTACCCCTCTACGTATCGCACATAGCCTTTCCAGTGACCGGCCTGCATCAACCCGAGTTCGTAGTGGTGGTAGTACGTTTCGGCGTGAAGCATAAACAGCATGTGGTTCCACCATCTGAAGAGACGGTCTGCCTCCCCTAGCTCTGATTTCTGCTGGATCTCGGCCAGGCGATCGGCGTGCTGGGCCTGAAACATCGAGACCTGCAGCACGAACTCCGAGATCTGATGGCGCGCATTGGCCTGGTTCACTCGGTTGCTGCCACGGATCTGGATTCCGACGTAGACCAAAGAGGCGACTACCGCTCCCGCCCCGATGATCTCAGCGAGGTATGCCCAGCTCTCAAGTGCCATCAAACCCGTTCCTCGTGCGTGTCTGAAAGGTTGCGAAGCACTGCCGGCAGGCGCGCGTGCCTACTCAACAGGAAGTTGCCTAACTACCTCTATCCTGCACCGCCGCCGCCGCGATCCGCCACCTCTGCAGGATACGCCACCCGTCCGCCGGCCCGCATTGCTGCCGTTGGCGCGGCATAATCACCCCGCCTCCCAGTGATGGCCTGCAGGACACGCCGTGAAAGGTCGACATGTTATCCCGCGTAATCCGCGCGTTTCGCGCCAAGCCGGTCGAGCGGGCTCAGGACGCCACGCCCGCCGCGGTTCAGCACGTGGGTATAGATCATGGTCGTCTTCACGCTGCCGTGGCCCAGCAGTTCCTGGACGGTGCGGATGTCGTAGCCGTCCTCGAGCAGGTGCGTAGCGAAGGAGTGGCGGAAGGTGTGACACGTGGCGTGTTTGGGCACGCCGCTGCGCCGGACCGCTTCGGTCACCGCCCGCTGCATGGCGGACTCGTGGAGGTGGTGGCGCCGCTCGTCGCCGGACGTGGTGTCGAGCACCCGCCGGCTGGCGGGGAAAACGTACTGCCAGGCGAGCTGATGCGCTGCGCGCGGGCTCTTCCGCTCCAACGCCGGCGGCATGGTGCAGCGCCCGGCGCCGGCCCGCAGGTCGGCAGCGTGCAGGTCCCGGACCCTGTCCAGTTGCCTGCAGAGGTTACTTCCGAGGGAGAGCGGCAGCATGGTCACCCTGTCGTGACCGCCCTTGCCACCCCGGACCGTCACTTCCCGGCGCTCGACGTGCACGTCCTTCACGCGTAGCTGCAGTGCCTCGATCAGCCGCAGCCCGGAACCGTACAGTAGCGCGGCGACGGTGTGCTTCACGCCCGTGATCTCGCCGAGGACGGCCGCGACTTCGTACCGCGTCAGGACCACGGGCAGGCGGCGCGGGCGGCCCGGTCGGATGACGCCCGGCGCCGGGGCCACGTCAATGTTCAGGACTTCGCGATAGAGGAACAGCAGGGCGCTGGCGGCCTGCCTCTGCGTCGACGCACTTACGGAATCGCGATCCGCGAGGGCCGACAGAAATGCCGTGACCGCGTCGCCGCCCAGTTCCGTGGGGTGGCGCCGTCCGTGGAATACGACGTACCGCCGGACCCACCCCGCGTATGCCTTCTCCGTCCGCCGGCTGAACTGTCGCGCCCGGCACGCGATCCGCACCTGGGCGAGCAGCTTCGGCCCTCCCGTCGTCGCCATGCCCGACGATCGCCACGGCCCCACAGTCAGGCCATAGCCAGCTCGGCCGATCGAATTCCCGTTTGAGACGGCCTCGGCGAGAGGGGTGGCTCGGCGATACGGTGAGCCGGCTCTCCGCCGGAACACGAGGCATCCCCTCCCCCCGGACGCACTTCGTGCCCCTCACTCCCATACTCGCCTGGTGCGGGCGGCCGGGAGCTCCGGCGGGATGACTGATGCGGGGGTTCGCAGTGGCGAGCCCTGGACTGCGCCTTCGGTGGAACGCGAGTGGAACGGAATGGGCCGGCCGTGTGTCCGGCTGCGTCGGGACAATGTGCGGTGGGGAAACGGCTGGATCAATAGCCCGCGGACCGACGCCGCCTGGCGTGGCGCATCGTCGCTTGATTCTTCCGCCGGTGCGGCGGCGAACAGATGCCGCTGGGCGCCTGGAACCCGGCCTGCCGCCCGGGCTAATCGCCGTTCTGCGCAAGCTCCAGGGCGTCGGTGGCGTTGGTCCAGTGCTGGATGGCGTGCTCCAGCTCCGTCTCGGCGTCCTGCAGCTCCCGCGTGACTTCCACGGAGCGCTGCACGCCGGCGGCGTCGGCGTAGAGCTCGGGGTCCTCCAGGAGTGCCCGGAGGTCGGTAATCTGTTCCTCGATCCGGGCGATCTCGGCCTCGGCGTCGTGGACGGCGGTCCGCAGCGCCTTCAGCGCGTCGCGGTCCTGCCGGGAGCGGGCATCCCGCTGCCGCGCCCGCTGGCGGTCCTCCTGCCGCCGGGCGGCCTGGGCGGTCGCGGCCTCCCGGGCGCGGGCTTCCTCACGCTCGAGCCGCCGTTCCTCCCACTCCGCGAAGCCGCCGGGGAAGTCCTCGATCCGGCCGTCCTCCAGCGACCACACCCGGGTCACGGCCCCCCGGAGCAGCTCCCGGTCGTGGCTCACCAGGAGGACGGACCCGTCGAAGCCGTCGAGGGCGTCCTCCAGCGCCTCGATGGACTCCACGTCGAGGTGGTTCGTCGGCTCGTCCAGCAGCAGGAAGTTGGCGCGGCTCAGCATGAGCATGGCCAGGGCGACACGGGCCTGCTCGCCGCCCGACAGCGTCTCCGCCCTCCGCTGGACGGCGTCGCCCGAGAAGCCGAAGCGGCCGAGGTGGCCCTGGACCTTGCCCCGGTCCCAGTGCGGCTTGAGGTCGTGGATGATGGCGAACAGGGTCAGGCCCTCCGGGACCTGCGTCAGGTCCTGCCGGTAGTGGGCGACCTCCACGGACTCGCCCACCCTCACCGCCCCCGCCGCCGGCGCCGCCTCGCCGGCGATCGCCCTGAGGAGCGTGGACTTGCCCGAGCCGTTCGCGCCCACGAATCCGATGACGTCGCCGCGGCGGACCAGCGCGCTGAAGCCGTCGAGCAGCACCCGTCCGGGCACCTCCACACGGACCGCCTCCGCCACCATGACCTGGTCACCGCCCCGGGCGCCCGCCTCCAGCCGGAGGGACATGGCGCGCTCCTCCGTGGGCGGCGGGCTGAGCCTCGGCAGCCGGGCCAGCCGCACGCGCCGGCTCTTCGCCTGCCGACTCTTCTGGCCGGCTATGTTGCGGCGGATGAAGTCCTCATCGGCGGCGATGGCCTTGCGCTGCGCGTCGAACGACCGCTCCTGGGTGAGGCGGCGCTCCGAGCGCTGACGGACGAAGGCGCTGTAGCTGCCGGTGTACGGGATGACGGTGCCGTTCTCCACGTGGAGCACATGGTCCACGACGGCCTCGAGGAACGCGCGGTCGTGGCTGATGAGCAGGACCGTTGCGTCCAGCGCCGACAGGTACTCCTCGAGCCAGCGCGTGGTGTCGAGGTCCAGGTGGTTCGTCGGCTCGTCCAGGAGCAGCACGTCCGCCGGCGCCACGAGCTGCGCGGCCAACCCCACGCGGCCGCGCTCGCCGCCGCTCAGCTGGTCGAGGGGCTGCGAGCGGGCTGCGGCGGGGTCGAAGCCCAGTCCCTGGAGTACGGCGTCCACCCGGGCCTCGTACGTGTATCCGCCCTCGTGGGCGAACCGCTCCAGGTCGCGGTCGTACCGGGCCAGCGCCTCGTCCGGCGCGGCCTCGCCGGCGACGCCCAGCGCGTCCGCCTGTCTCGCCAGGTCCGCCTCCAGCGCGCGCAGCCCGGCGAACGGCACGGCGGCGGCGTCCCAGACCGTGGCGGCGCCTCCGAAGTCGCGGTGCTGGTCCAGCACAGTGAACCGCAGCGTCGCCGCCCGGGTGACTGTGCCCCGGGTCGCCTCCACGGCGCCGGTGATGACGTTGAGGAGCGTCGTCTTGCCGCTGCCGTTGCGGCCCACGATGCCCCAGTGCTCGCCACGCTCGATGCCGAACGTCGCGTCCTCGAAGACGGGACCGCCGCCGAAATCCACGGCGACGCCCGACAGCGTGATCTGGCTCAATCCACGTCCCTTCTCGGTTCCGGGGCGCGTGCATTATGCGCCGCCGGTCCATAAGATAGCGGCGGCCACGCGGCCGCCGTCCCGTCGCTCGCCGGCATGCCGGCAGGCACGCAAGATAGTGGCTGCGACTGTTCATCACACGCGGATTCCGGAATACGGACGGATGCCAGGCGGACGGCGTTGGGGGGCCATCGACAGGCGGGTGGCCGGGACGGACGCGGGGGACGCGGGGGACGCGGCGACGAACGAGCGTCGGGGCGGCGGGCCGGCGGGCCGCCGCGGCGCGTGGACGCCATGGCTCGTCCTCGCCGGCTCCCTCGCCCTCTCCACCGCCGCGGCGCTCTTCGTCCTCATCAGCACCCGGGAGCGCGACCGCGCCCGCTTCGACAACGCCGTCCAGAGCGCTTCGGACCGCATCGTGGGCCGACTCGACGTCTACATCTCCACCCTCCGTGGCGCGGCGGCCCTGTTCGCCGCCGACGACAGCGTCAGCGCGGACGAGTTCCGCGGGTACGTTGCCCGACTCGAGATCCAGCGCTGGTATCCCGGCATCCAGGGCGTCGGCTGGACCCGCCGCATCGCGCACGGACTCCCCGGCGATCCCGATGAGCGTCACGCCATCGAGTACCTCGATCCGATGGACGAGCGCAACCGCGCGGCCATCGGCTACGACATGTACAGCGAGCCCGTCCGGCGGCAGGCCATGCGACGGGCACGGGACCAGGCCGAGCCCGCCCTCTCCGGGCGGGTGACCCTCGTGCAGGAGATCTTCGGGCCGCAGCAGCCCGGCTTCCTCATCTATGTCCCCGTCTACGCGTCGGGCGACGTGCCGGCAACGGTGGAGGAGCGGCGGGCATCCCTCATCGGCTACGTCTACGCCCCCTTCCGGGCCAACGACCTGTTCCTCGGCATCTTCGGGACCGAGGAGTTCCCCCGGGTGAGCTTCTCGGTGTACGACGGCGACGATATCCGCCCCGAGTCGCTCCTCCACGCCTCCGACCGGGTCCCCGGCCACACCCCCCGCTTCCACGTCGCGAACCCGGTCCGGATCGCCGGCCGGGAATGGACCGTGGTCTTCGAGTCGCAGCCCGAGTTCGAGGCGACGTCCGCCGGTGGCGCGCTCCCCGTCGTCATGCTCGCCGGCCTCATCGCCAGCATCTGGCTCTTCGGCCTCGCCCTGAGCCAGGCCCGGGCCCGGGACGCGGCGGAGACGGCGAACCGCGCGAAGAGCGGCTTCCTCGCCACCATGAGCCACGAGTTGCGCACGCCGCTGAACGCCATTGGCGGCTACGTGGACCTCATCCAGCTCGACATACCGGGGCCCACGACGGACCAGCAGCAGCTCTACCTGCGGCGCATCCAGCGCGCGCAGCAGCACCTCCTCGGCCTCATCAACGACGTCCTGAACTACGCGAAGCTGGACGCCGGCCGCGTCGTCTTCCGCATGGAGGCGGTGTCCATCCCCCAGGCCGTGGGCGAGGCGGAGTCGCTCATCGTGCCCCTGGCCAGGGACAAGGGACTCGACTTCGCGTCGGTCCCGGGCCCCGACGTGGCCGGGCTGGGCGACCCGGAGAAGATCCGCCAGATCCTACTGAACCTGCTGTCGAACGCGGTGAAGTTCACGGAGGCCGGCGGCACGGTGGAGATGAGCTGGAGCACCACGCCGGACGAGGTCCTGATCGACGTCAGGGACACGGGAATAGGCGTGCCGGCCGAGCGCACGGAGAGTATCTTTGATCCGTTCCTGCAGGTGGACGCGGACCTCACGCGCATGCGGCAGGGCACGGGCCTGGGCCTGTCCATCGCCCGCCAGCTGGCACGCGGGATGTCCGGCGAGATCACCGTGCGGAGCAAGCCCGGCGCGGGCAGCACGTTCACGCTCCGGCTGCCACTGGCGGACGGCCGGAAGGGAGGCGCCGCGGCGGCACCACCGCCAGCCTGAGGTGCGCCATGTTCAGCCGGATCCTGGTACCCGTGGACGGCTCCACGTTCTCGGAGCACGCCCTGCCGTTTGCGGTCCATGCCGCCCGCAGCACCGGCGCGGCCCTGATGGTCGTCCTGGTCCACTCCCGCCAGAGCCCCGTGACCACGGACCTGGTCCTGCGGGACGCGGTGGACGCATGGGAGGACGCCCAGGTCCGCCTCGAAACCGACTACCTCGGCGACCTCGCCCGCCGCATCGAGCGCGATCTCGACATCTC
>DATHVO010000245.1:0-8467 GCA_035461265.1 Longimicrobiales bacterium | reverse complement strand
GAGTAGGGCCCGCGCCGGCTGCCGGCAGTGCGACGGACGCGCTGCCGGCAGCTCCACCCTCGCTCTCCGGCAGCCGCAGGGCACCGACGCCCGGCCGCCGTCCGGCATTGTCCGGCGGCCGCCCAGCACGCATCCTTTCCTCATCCCGACACTTCCCGGAGGAGAACGGATGAGGTGGATGTCCCGGACCGACCCCGCCATGGCGGCTGTCGCCGCCCTCGCCCTCGTGCTGGCCCTGGCGCCGGCCCATGTCCACGCCCAGCGGACCATGAAGCCCGTGCTGCACGGCAGCGAGTGGATCGCCATCACGGGGAAGCCGCTGGCGGCCACCGCCGGCGCGATGATCTTCCAGCAGGGCGGCAATGCGGTGGACGCTGCGGCCGCCATGATCGCAGCGACGTCCACGATGTGGGACGTCCTGTCGTGGGGAGGCGAGACGCAGGCGCTCATCTACGACCCGCACGCCCGCCGGGTCATCGGGATCAACGCGCTGGGCGTCGCGCCGACCGGGGCGACGCCGGAGCTGTACCGGTCACGCGGACACGAGCGCGTCCCGGAGTTCGGGCCGCTGGCGGCGGTCACGCCGGGAACGCCCGGCGGCATCATCGTGATGGTTGCGGAGTACGGGAAGCTGAGCCTGGCGCAGGTCCTCGCCCCCGCCATCCGGATGGCCGACGGCTATCCGATAGAGGAACAGACTGCCAACTCCATCGAGCGCAACCGCGACCGGCTGAAGGAATGGCGCTACTCGGCGGCGGTCATGCTGCCGCATGCCGGATCGGAGCGTGAGGCGCCCCGGGCGGGCGAGGTGTTCCGCCAGCCGGACCTGGCGGCCACGCTACGGAAGCTGGTGGAGGCGGAGCGCGACGCCATCGCCCGTGGTGCGGGCCGCCGGGATGCCATCTACGCCGCGTTCGACCGCTTCTACAAGGGCGACATCGCGGACGAGATCGCCCGCAGCGTGCAGGAACAGGGTGGCCTCATCACGAAGCAGGACCTGGCCGACTGGCGCGTCGCCATCGAGGAGCCCGTTTCCACGAACTACCGCGGCGTCGAGGTCTACAAGCTCACCCACTGGACGCAGGGTCCGGCGCTGCTGCAGGCCCTGAACATCCTTGAAACCATGGACCTGAAGTCCATGGGCTACAACAGCGCGCGCTACATCCACGCGCTCTACCAGGCCATGAACCTGGCCTTCGCGGACCGCGACTTCTACTACGGAGACCCCAACCAGGAGCATCAGACACCCATCCGCGGACTCCTGTCCAGGGCGTATGCCCGCGATCGGGCCGCCACCATCGGCTGGGAGCGCAACGACCCCGACGTCCGGCCGGGCGACCCCTACCCCCATCAGGGCGGAACCAACCCGTTCACGACCGGGCTGGAGAGCTGGCGGACGGTCCGGCCCGAAGCGGAGAAGGGAAGCGATGTGTCGTCGACCGCGGCGTGGACGGCCGACGACCCGTTCCATCTGGGCACGACGACGGTCCAGGCGGCGGACGCGGAGGGCTGGGTAGTGTCCGTGACACCCAGCGGCGGCTGGATCCCCGCAGTGATCGCCGGGCGGACCGGCATCGGTCTCAGCCAGCGTGCCCAGAGCTTCGTGATGGACCCCGCGGACAACCCGTACAACGTCCTCACCCCGGGCCGACAGCCCCGCGTCACGCTCACGCCTACGCTGGCGTTGAAGGATGGCGAGCCGTTCCTGTCGTTCGCCGTCCAGGGCGGCGACAGCCAGGATCAGAACCTCCTGCAGTTCCTCCTGAACGTCGTGGAGTTCGGGATGAACGTGCAGCAGGCGGCGGAGGCGGCGAACATCAACAGCTACCAGATGCGGAGCAGCTTCGGCGACCAGAAGTCCGAGCCCGGCCGCCTCCTGGTGCACGAGCTCACGCCACCGTGGGTCGTCGCGGAGCTGCGGCGGATGGGGTACCGGGTCGAGACAGGCGCCATCACGTCGGGGCCCATCAACGCCATCTTCTTCGATCGCCGCCACGGCACCTTCTGGGGCGGCTCCAGCCATCACGGCGAGGACTACGGCATCGCCTGGTGACGAATTCCGGAGCGGGAGTGGTGATGAAGAAGATCGTCATCGTCCTCGTCGTGGCCGTCGCGGCGCTAACGGGCGTCGCCGGCGTCCGCAGCGCGTCCCTGCAGCTGCCGTCGCAGGAGCACGTCGAGCCGGTGGACTTCGCCGTCGACACGGACCGGGCCGTACGCAACCTGTCGGCCGCAGTGAGGTACCGGACCATGGCGGTGGATGGCGACGCTGCGGCGTACGCGGACGAGTTCGCCGGTTTCCGCGGATTCCTCGCGGAGACCTACCCGCTCGTCCACTCCGCCCTCGAGCGGGAGGTCGTGGCCGGGCACACGCTCATCTACCGGTGGGCGGGCACGCACGAGGACCTGCCCCCCGTGCTGCTCATGGGCCACATGGACGTGGTCCCCGTTGAGCCCGGGACGGAAGACGCCTGGCCCCACGGCCCGTTCGACGGCGTCATTGCCGACGGGTACGTCTGGGGCAGGGGCACCATGGACGACAAGCCGAACGTCATCGGCCTCCTGGAAGCCGCGGAGCACATGCTGGCGGAGGGATTCAGACCGTCACGGACGGTCTACCTGCTGTTCGGTCACGACGAGGAGGTGGGCGGCGACGGCGCTGCCGCCGCGGCGGCGCTCTTTGCGGAGCGGGGCATCCGCTTCGAGTTTGTCCTCGACGAAGGGGGCATGATCCTGCACCCGGAAGTGTTCGGCTCCAGTGCGCCCATCGCCCTCGTGAAGACGGCGGAGAAGGGATACCTCACCGTGGAGCTGAGCGTCCGGGGCACGGGCGGGCACTCCTCGCGTCCCCCCCGGGAAACGCCGGTGGGCATCCTGAGCCGGGCCATCGTCCGCCTCGAGGACAGCCCGTTCCCGGCGCGCCTCGAGGGGCCGGCCCTGGACATGGTGTCAACGCTGGCGCCGGACATGGGCGGTGCCGCCCGGGTGGCTTTCGCGAACAGGTGGCTGTTGAACGGGATGCTGCTGCGCCGCATGTCGGCCGACCCCAGCTCAAACGCCAGCATCCGCACCACGATGGCGCCGACCATGCTCCAGGCGAGCCCGAAGGACAACGTCCTGCCGTCGCGGGCCAGCGCCATCGTCAACTTCCGGCTGCTCACGGGCGACAGCGTGGCGGCCGTGCTTCACCGCGTACGCCGCATCGTTGCCGACGACCGCGTCCACATCGACGTGGTCACGGCCGTCGAGCCATCACCCGCCTCGGACCCCGCATCCGGGAACTACGCGCTGCTGGGCAGGACGATCCGCGAAGTCGCGCCGGACGTGCGCGTGTCGCCGTACCTGTCCCTCGGCGCCACCGACTCGCGACACTTCACGAGCCTCTCCGACGACGTCTACGGCTTCCTTCCCCTCGTGGCGGACAACGACGCCCTCGACCGCATCCACGGCACCGGCGAACGGATCGCCGTGGCCGATCTGGAGCGCATCGTCCGGTTCTACGTCCAGGTGATGCGAAACTCCGCGGGCGGCGTCGCCAGCAGGGACGGGGGCGATCCGGCCACGGCGCCGGGTCGCGTCACCCGCCACTGAGCCAGGGGTCCGAGCGCAGCCAGTGCCGGTCGTTCGGCGAGAAGATGAAGACGACGCCGCCGTCGGCGAGCATGGGCAGGAGGCGCCGGGCGCGATGCTGCTCCATGGCGGGGCACCCCTCGCTGCGCCCGGCATCCCGGCCGCTGACGTAGGGCGCCCCATGGGCGACGATGCCGCGGCGGCGGGCTGCGTCGTTGAACGGGCCGGACTCCCCGCGCATCCGCAGTCCGACGGAACTGTACGTGCCCGCGCCGGTTCGGCCGCGGAAGTCGTACGTCTCCTCCGCGAGGTAGAGACCCAGCGACGAGGCCAGGCTGCCCGGCCGGTTCGAGAAGGTGGCCGGCACGCCGTTCCGCTGTCCTGACGAACCCACGCCGTGCGCCACCGTGAAGGGGCCGTCCACCAGGGTGAGGCTCTCCATGTCGAAGACGTACCCCCGCGGGGTGCGGTTGTCGAGGCCGAGGTCCACGAAGTACAGGTAGGGCTTGCGCACCTCCTGCGGCCGCGCAGCCCGGTAGTTGTAGTACGCCTGGAACGCGATGCGGAGCGCATCCGGGTGGCTGGACGGAGTCACATGCGGCGCAAGACGGGACAGCGCCGACGCGGTAGCCAGCAGTCGCGGATCATCGGCGGCGCGGGCGTCCGCCGCCGATGCCATGAGCGCGGCGAACATGACAGGAACGGCAAGGGCGCGGACGGGTCCTGCGGGATACATGCAGCCTCCGGGTGGCAGACGGTGCCAGCGTGTCTGTCGTTAGAGCGCCACGGTGTCGAGACTGTCGTATACGCAGGCGGGGAACCCGCAGACAGTCGCGTGGCGTTCAGCAATCGTCGGCCACGATACAGGATCTCGGCCCGTGCGTCAACCGGTGTGTCGCGGCTGCAGCCAGTGCACGCTGAACAGGAACTCGTCGTCCACCCATGCGGCCTTCGACGCGTAGCCTGCCTCCGCAGCCAGCGCCGTGAATCCCTCGACGCTGTACTTGTACGAATGCTCCGTGACGATGACTTCCCCGGCCTCGAAGGCGAGGGTGTGCGCGCCGCCACGGTCGTCGTCGATGCGCACGACCTGGGGGCGGTCACTGACGAGGTGCATCTCGATGCGGCCCCTGTCCTCGTCGTAGATCGCACGATGGCGGAATGCCGACAGGTCGAAGTCACCGCCGCACTCACGGTTGATGCGGCGAAGCAGGTTGAGGTTGAATTCCGCCGTTACGCCCTGAGCATCGTCGTAGGCCTGTTCAAGCTGGCGCCGTGACTTGCGGAGGTCCACGCCGATGAGGATGGCGCCGTTCCTGCCGCACAGGCCGCCGAGGCGCCGGAGGAAGCTCCTCGCTTCGGGTGGCTCGAAGTTGCCGATTGTGGACCCCGGGAAAAACGCGATTGTCCGCCGGACACCGGGGTCAGGCGCCGGGAGTACGAACTCGGCCGTGTAGTCGGCGCACAGCGGGTGCACGCCGAGCCCGGGGAATTCCCGCCTCAGGGTCTCCGCCCAGGCGAGGAGCTGTGCCTCCGAGATGTCGATGGGGACGTACTCCACCGGCGAATCCAGGCCATGCAGGAGCAGCCGCGTCTTGGCGCCGCTGCCGCTTCCGGGCTCGATGACCCGGACGCGCGGACCGGCGAGGTCGCGGATCTCCGGCAGGTAGCGCCGCAGTATCTGCAGCTCCGTTCGCGTCGGATAGTATTCCGGCAGCTCGGAGATCCTCTCGAAGAGGCCGGCGCCCCGCTCGTCGTACAGGAACTTGCACGGGAGGGTCTTCCGGGCTGCGGTGAGGCCGCGGAGCACCTCGGCTCGCAGGTCCCCGGTGCCGGCTGGCACCGGCCCGGTCCGCGCCGGGTGCTCCGCGGAATGGGCCCGGGTCACGGGTCCCGGGCCAGCCGGAGGCCGGTGAACTGCCATGTGGCATCCGGTGGGAAGAAATTGCGGTACGTGGCGCGGATGTGGCTGCGCGGCGTCGCGCACGACCCGCCCCGGAGTACGAACTGGTTGCACATGAACTTGCCATTGTACTCACCGAGCGCCCCCTCGGCAGGACGGTAGCCGGGGTAGGGAGAGTACTGGCTTCGCGTCCACTCCCACACGTCGCCGTACATCTGCAGCGGGCCGCTTCCGCCGGACGCGGCGGACGCCGGAGCCGGATGGAAGCGTCCGGCATCCGCGAGGTTGCCATCGACGGGGACGCCTGCGGCGGCCGTCTCCCACTCCGCTTCCGTGGGCAGCCGGGCGCCTGCCCAGCGGGCATACGCGTCCGCCTCGTAGTACGACAGGTGCACCACCGGCTCGGCGGGGTCGATCTCGCGCATGCCTCCGAGCGTGTAGCTCCACCAGGCGCCATCCCGGCGCTCCCAGTAGAACGGCTCCGTCCAGCCGTTCTCCGTGATGTGCGCCCAACCCATGGACAGCCACAGCTCCGCCCGGCGGTAGCCGCCGTCCTCCATGAAAGCCAGGTACTCCCCGTTCGTCACCAGCCGGTCCGACAGTGCGAACGGTTGGAGGTACACCTCGTGGCGGGGGGCTTCATTGTCGTAGGCGAAGCCGTATCCGTCATGGCCGATGTGGACCAGGCCGCCGTCATGTTCGATCCAGCGGGTCGTCCCCTCCTCGGCCCGTCCCGCCTGGACCTCCCGGCCGCCGCCGGGCGCCGGGCGGAAGGGTGGCCGCAGCGGATTGACGGCGAAGACGTGCTTGATGTCCGTGAGCATCAGTTCCTGGTGCTGCTGCTCGTGGTTCACGCCGAGCTCGACCAGGGGTTGGAGCACCCGGAGCAGGTGGTCGTCCGCGCCGGCAATGAGCTCCTCCATCGCGGCATCCACGTACCGCCGGTACGCATGGACTTCCGCTACAGTGGGCCGCGAGATGTAGCCGCGCTGCGCCCGGCAGTGCCGCTCGCCGGCGTGGACGTAGTAGGAATTGAAAAGGAACGCGTACGTCTCGTTCAGGGGCGTGTACCCCGAAGCGTGGGGCCTGAGGATGAACGTCTCGAAGAACCAGCTCGTGTGGGCGAGATGCCACTTGGTGGGGCTCACGTCGGGCATGGACTGCACGACGTAGTCCTCGGTGGCGAGTCCGTCGCAGAGGGACTCGCTGAACGCACGCACGGCCGCGTACCGGCCCGCGAGGTCCCCGGGCGAGGCGGCGGGGGCCACGCCCGGCGCGGGCGGCGCCGCCGCCGGCACGTCGGGGGAAATGTCCACGCGGCTCGACATGACGCGCTCCTCGGTGGATCGTTGATGGATCGTCCGCCGCGCGGTCAGGGCGGCGTGCCCGGAGGGGTGACCGCGAAAGCTGTACCGCTGCGGCAGGCGTGACAAGGGCCGGCGAGGGGATCGCCGGCCCTGCAGCGTTACGCGGGTATGAAAAGACTCAGCGCCAGGCGCCGGCGCCTTCCTTCTTCCACGCCCGCAGCATCCACAGGTCCTTCTCCATCGCGTCCCTCAGCGCATCGAGCATGTTCGCGGTGCCGCGGTCATCCGCTTCTTCCGCCGTGGCGATGAGCGTGCCTGCCCGATCGTGCAGCGCCTCCAGGTCGCCCGCGACGGCGTCCACCATCCCGGCCGCAGCCGGCGTGGTGTCATCCTCGGCCAGCGTCGCCGCGTCCAGCATGGACTTCAGCGTGTGCAGCGGCACCCCACCCAGCATGAGAATCCGCTCCGCGATCTCGTCGATGGACGTCGCCCACCGGTCGTACAGCTCCTCGAACTTCGCGTGCAGCTCGAAGAAATGGCGACCCTCGATGTTCCAGTGGTAGTGCCGCAGCTTCTGGTAGAATACCGTGGCATCCGCGAGCAGAACGTTCAGCTCATCGACTACCGCGTTGTCGTGTGGCATCCGGTACCTCCCTTCCGTCAGGTATCCGCCGTCGTCCCCCGGGGCGGCGGCCGTACACAGCCACGTGACGATACGGTGCCCCGACCGCCGGCGCCGTAGGGGACTCTACGGAGTGCCCGTCGGCAAACCCTTGACACCTGCCCCTTCCGCTGGCAGGGTCATTGCGTGCCGGACGGTTCCGGGGCACGTCGCGTCACACGAACAACAGCGGGTAGCAGATGAACGAGTCGGCGCACGGCGGCGTTGCGGCGGGGGCCGTGGCGAACGCCGCGGTGGACCTGGAGAGGGATGTATTCCTGCGGACGCTGATCCGGGAGCTGTCGGGCACGCTGCAGGATGTCGTGGGCCTGGAGGAAGCCGCGGGGTTCGTGAGCGTGGTGGGGCAGGCCATGGGCCGACAGATCGACGGGATGTACCGCGAAGCCCTGGGCCAGGAGCGCCTCGATGCCGAGCAGGTCGGGGCCGTCCTGGTGGACCTCAAACGGCGCATACGCGGAGACTTCTACGTTGTCGCGCAGGATGAAGACCGGATCGTGCTGGGGAATCGCGCCTGTCCATTCGCGGAAAAGGTGATCGGTCGTCCGGCCATGTGCATGATGACGTCGAACGTGTTCGGGTCCATCACGGCGGACAATCTCGGTTACGCCAGGGTCGTACTGGAGGAAACCATTGCGGAGGGCGCGCCCGGCTGCCGGGTGGTGGTACACCTGAGGCCGGACGCCGGTGGCGCGACCGGTGGCCGCGAATACTTCGGCGCCCGGGGATGACGGCGGAAGATCTCGCCGCCCTGCTGCGGCCGCTCCCGGAGCCGCACGTCGTCCTGACGGCGGAGGGCGGGATCGTGGCGGCGAATGCGCCGGCGGCTCGCCTGCTCGGACTCGAGTCCGGCATCCGTCCCGCACGGGACCTGGCGGCCCGGGTGACGGATTCGCCGGACCGGGTACGGGAGCAGCTGGAGACGTGGTCCCGCAGCGGCTCCATGCTGCCGGGCCGCCTCACCCCCCGGACGACGGGGGAGTCGTGCCGCTGTCGGGGCTCCGCCCT
>DATHVO010000244.1:0-2523 GCA_035461265.1 Longimicrobiales bacterium | reverse complement strand
GTCCGTGGCCCAGGGCACCGCGAAGCGTCCGACGGCCTCGTAGGTCGGGTCGGGGAGCACCAGGCGACCGGGTCCCCGCGCGGCGGCGGCGTGGACGGCGACTCGGAGGATCTCCGTGGACCCGTTGCCGAGCATGACGGTGGCGGGGGGGAGACCGTTCCGTGCGGCCAGCGCCCGTACGAGCTGCTGGCCCAGCCGGGGGTAGCGGTGGCCGTCCGTGGCGGCCTCCGTCACCGCGCGCAGGACGCCAGGCGGCATGCCCAGCGGATTCTCGTTCTGGGTGAGTCGGATGGGGCCGTCGCGGAAGGGCCGGGGAAGCCCCGGCTGATCCACCCCGTCGCCACGGGCGGGGGCAGGCAGGAGGAGTCCGTCCCAGAGCAGGGACGGCGCCGCCGCCGCCACGATCCCGCCGCGGATGAAGGACCTGCGCCGCATCATCGCCTCCCGTTGCGCGTGCATGGACGTGTCGCTAACAGGATAGCGCGGGACGCGGCCGAGTCAACGCGACCGCCATGGGTGGCCCGGACGCATGTCGAAAAAACGCCGCATGATGCGGTTTCTGGCCGCCACCGGCGTGCCCTGAAGCGCCCGCCACCATTGCGGGGCAGCGTCGGAGACCGCATCGTGGAGGCCTACCGCAGAGGCCCAACCCCGGTGGCGCCGTGTCCACGGCCGCCCACCTCGCGGACCGCGCAGAAACGGCGGGAGGCGTATGGTCGTGCATGATCAGCAGGTTCCCGCAGTCAGCAACCCGGTCCTCCAGGACTTCCTCGAGCAGCTCGAGGCGCTCCGCATGGACGCCCGGGAGTTGACGACGGGCCTGAACCGGACCCAGTTCAACTGGCGACCCGCCCCCCGGCGCTGGTCCATCGGACAGTGCCTGCAGCACGTCGTTCTCACGGCGCGCCTCTATCCGGACCCCATCGAGCGGATGATCGAGGAATCGACGAAGCGGAAGGCCAGGGGCTACCGCGGTTACGGCGAGGGGATCTTCTCCCGCTGGCTCATCGGGACGATGGAGCCGCCGCCGAAGCTCCGGGTGCGCTCGCCCCGCCGCGTGGAGCCCGACCTCGACCTGGACCCCGCGACCGTCACCGCCGCGTTCGACGACCTGCATGCCCGCTTCGGCGAACTGATGGTCGCCGCTGATGGCGTGTCCCTGTACCATGCCCGCATGAACTCGCCGTTCCTGCCCATCCTCCGGCTCACGCTCCGGCAGACCTTCGCCATCAACCTGGCTCACGGCCGCCGCCACCTCTGGCAGGCCTGGCTGGTCCGTAGGGCCAGCGGCTTCCCCAACGGATCGACTCCCGGTCGCTGAGGCGCCGTTCGCGTGCCGTCCGCGTGCCGTCCGCGTGCCGTCCGCGTGTCGTGCGCGTGTCGTATGCGTTCTGTGCGCGTGACGCCTATGTGGCGGCGGGCGGCTGGGGCGGTCCCGGTGCGGGCAGGTCAGGCGCCGCCCGGGACGGGCCGCGGCCCCGCCGGGCCAGTGCGATCCACCCCACCACGCCGATGATCGCGAAGCTGAACCACTGCAGCGCGTAGCCCATGTGCGGCCCCGGGTCCAGGGGCGGCGGTTCCAGTCGCGCGGGATAGCGGCGGCCCGGTCCGGGCCCCGCGCCCAGGCCCGTGCCCCGGCCGTATGCGGCGGCCGCGACCCCGTCGGCTTCAGGCAGTGCCTGGAGGAGGGCGGGGAGCAGACGGTAGGGGAACTGTGCGCGGAGGGCGTCCTCGTCCACGATGAACCAGACCCTGCGGAAGCCCGGAGTCTCGCGTCCCGGGCGGGGCGCTCGCTGGGCGAGGGACTCGGCGGCGCCGGGGAACGGGAGGACGAGGCCGCGCAGTGCCACGCGGCCCGGCTCGTCGAAATCGAGGATGTCTATGGTGGCGGCGTCCGCTGCGGGGACCCAGCCCCGGTTCACGAGGACGGCGTCGTCGCGGCCGTCGAGGAGGAGCGGCGTGACGAGGTGCACGCCGGGCACGCCGCGGTAGCTGCGTCCCGGCAGGATGATGGAGCGGTCCGTGTCCCAGGTCCCGCCGACGGCGGCCACGCGGAAGACCAGGTCCGTGGTGTCCTCCAGGGCGCCGGCCGCCTCTATGGGCGCCGCCGCGAGGCGGGCGGCCACGGCCGCGTTGAGGTCCCGCCGCTCGTCATGGCGGGCGAGCTGCCAGAACCCCAGGCGGACGAAGAAGACGACGGCGAGGACCAGGAACACCGTCCCCAGGACACCGGCTGGGGTGATGACGAGGGCGCGCTGATGCGCGGCGGGACCGGGTTCCGGCTGATCTCCAGGGTTCACGCGGGAAAGCTAACCGGCGGGCCGCGGCGGTGCACACCCTCCGGCGCGCGTGGCGCGTGGGGAGGTCGGCGCGTGGGGAGGTCGACGCGCGGGGCGGTCGACGCGTGGCGCGGTCGACGCGTGGCGCGGCTGGCGCGGCGGGCGCAGAAAATCGCCGCACTCGACCGACGCGCCAGGTGGGTTGCTGGATTTACCGCGCATACCGATGTCGATCCGGCCCACG
>DATHVO010000243.1:0-6955 GCA_035461265.1 Longimicrobiales bacterium | reverse complement strand
CGAGGTCTTGCGCGATGGCGGCGCTCCTCTCGTACAGCTCGCGGGCAGCCGGGACCTGCTGCTGGAGAAGAAGCACACCGCCCAGGGCGTTGCAGGCGTGCGTGAGCCCCCAGCGGTCGCCCGCGGCCTCGAACCCCGCTGCCGCGGCTTCCACGGCGGGCCGGGCGAGGGCGGGATCCTGCGTGAGCGCCAGCGTGCACATGCCGTGGTAGAGCGATGCATGTGCCTGGCGTCGGGGCTCGCCGAGGGCGGCCCAGAGGTCGCGGCTCGCCTCCAGCTGCGGCTGTCCCGCGGCCGCATCGCCATCCCAGAAAGCGAGGGTGCCCGCGGCGAACAGCGCCTTCGCACGCGCCGGATCCCGGTCCTTCCCGACAGGCAGCGCGAGAGCATCCCCAGCCCAACGTCGTCCCTCCGACCAGAACCCCAGGTGAAACCAGAACCAGTACAGGGCACCGGCCATGCGGAGATTCATCTCCGCGGCTGCCCGGGCGCTCCAGGCCAGGGCCGCGCGCAGGTTGTCGTGCTCGCGCCGCATGCGCTCGATCCACGGGTGGCGCCTCGGACTGGCGAGCTCGGGTTCGGCCTCCTCGACGAGCGCCAGGAAGAACTCCGCGTGGCGCCGCTGCACCCGGGGTCGGTCGCCCGACTCCTCCAGCCGCGAAGTCGCGTACTGGCGGACGGTCTCCAGCAGATGGTACCGCGCAGTCGCCTGGTGCTCCTCCATCACGACAAGGGACTTGTCCACGAGCGCCGTGAGCAGATCGAGCACCTCCCACGCCTCCATGGCATCGTCGGTGCACACGGCCTCCACGGCTTCCAGGGAGAATCCGCCGGCGAAGGCCGAGAGGAACCCGAGAAGCCGTCGTTCCGGCTTCGTAAGGAGCTGATAGCTCCAGTCGATGGTCGCCCGCAACGTGCGGTGACGGGGGAGAGCGGTACGGCTGGAGCTGGTGAGGAGTGCGAACGCGTCGTCCAGGCGCTCCGCGATCTGCCGGGGCGGGAGCACCTTCGACCGTGCCGCCGCCAGCTCGATGGCGAGGGGCAGTCCGTCAAGCCGCCTGCAGATCTGCGCGACGGCGTCTGCATTCCCGTCGGTCAGCGAGAATGACGGGAGCGCGTCCTGCGCACGCTCGATGAAGAGCTGCACGGCCTCGAAGCCGCTGATCCGGTCCGGGCGGGTCCCGGCGTCGGTATCGGGCAGGGTGAGGGGCGGCACCAGCCACGCCCGTTCTCCCGCCACGCCCAGCGCTTCCCTGCTGGTGGCGAGGATGGTCAGCTCCGGACAGTCGCGCAGCAGGCGATCGGCCAGTGCCGCGCAGGCGTCGGCGAGATGCTCGCAGTTGTCCAGCACGAGGAGCATATGGTGCGTGTGCAGGAAGTCGAGCAGCCCGTCGAGCGCCGACCTTCCCCCTTCCTCCCGGATTCCCAGGGCTGCACTGACCTGCCGGGGAAGAAGGTCGGGGTCGGTGAGGGAGGCGAGTTCGATCCAGGCGATTCCATCGCGGTACTTCGCCGCCGCCTGCGTGGCCGCCTCTAGTGCGAGGCGCGTCTTGCCACTGCCGCCGGCGCCCGTGAGCGTGAGCAGGCGGGTGGCGCCCAGCATCTCCCGCACGCTGGCGATCTCCCGTGCCCGCCCCACGAAGCTGGTGAGCTGGACGGGCAGGCGCGCGGATCCGGCGGCTGCGCCGGCGTGGTCGGGACGGAGCGGCGCGCCGTCCGCTGGGGAACTCATCGGGCTCTGCTCCGGAGTGGGTCACAACCGGCACGGCGACGCCATGGCCGCCGCCGTGACTGGACAGGGCACGTGAATGTTTACTTGGCGGACCCGACGGTCAAGCGGCGTGGAGGGGGATGAGGGGCGGGCGAGGAATCGTTGCAGCCGCGGCCGCCCAGGCCTATCCTGGAGCGCCGGTTCCCGCCGGGCGCTACACCGTGGATTCTGCGTCGTCGCGGCGGGCTGACTTCGTCCTGGACGCGACCTTCGGTACAACTTCAACAACGCGAGCGGGGGTGCGGATGGCGCGTCTCTCGGTGGTGCTGATCGTGAGGGACGAGGCGGCACAGCTGCGGGCGTGTCTCGAGACGGCGTCGTGGGCGGACGAGATCGTCGTGCTCGACGGTGGCAGTCGCGACGACACCGTGGCCATCGCCCGCACGTTCACCGACCACGTCCACGTGAACGCGGACTGGCAGGGCTTCGGCGTGCAGCGTCAGCGGGCTCAGTCCATGGCGTCGGGCGACTGGATTCTGATGCTGGACGCGGACGAACGAATCACGCCGGAGCTGCGCGGCGCCATTGCGCAAGTCGTGCGGGATGATGACCGCAACATCGCCGGTGCCGTGGCGCGGCTGCCCGTCTGCTTCGGCCGGATCATCCGTCATGGCGGCTGGTACGCTGACCGGGTCGTGCGGCTATATCCGCGCGAACGGGCCGGGTACGATGACACCCGGGTGCACGAGGGCGTCCGGCTCCCCGCCGGCATGAGGGTCGCGAACCTTCCGGGCGATCTGGTCCACTACACGTACCGCGACCTCGAGCACTACCTGACGAAGTCCGCCTCGTACGCCGCGATCTGGGCCGACGACCGGGCCCGGCGGGGCAGGAAGGCCGGCCTGGCCGATGCCGTGGGTCATGCGCTGGCGAAGTTCCTGAAGATGTACGTGCTCCGCGGCGGATTCCGTGATGGTCGCATCGGGCTACTGCTCGCCGTGCTGGCGTCGCACTCGGTCTTCGTCAAGTACGCCGACCTCTGGCTGCGCTGGCTGCCCGTACCCGCCGATGGCGGCCCCTCGCGGCAGGCTGATGCTGCGCCATCGCGCCATCCGCCGCAGGCCGGCGACGCAGGGGCCGGCAGATGAAGCGCGTACGCAGGACGCCTGCTCCGTTGCATCGCGACGCGCTGCGCGACACGGCCGGGGCGCGGAATGGCGGGGCCGGGCGGTTCCCCGCGGGCCTGTTCCGTCGCGCCCGCCTGCCGCGTATGTTGCGCGGCGAACATCGCCGGGATGACCCGTGGAACCGGATACCAGGATAGTTCCTCCCAACTCCCTCGAAGAGCGGATCGCCACTCTCGAGGTCGAGTCACGGCGACTCGAGCCGGACACTGCGGCGCGCGGCGTGCTGCTCGCCGCCATCGACGCCGTGACGGAGCGCTATCTCGCGTCGCTGGAGGACGCGCCCGCGTTCGCTGACGTGCCCCGCCCGGGCGCCGGCCTGCTCGATCTGACGTTCGGCGAGGCTGGCGCGCCCATCGAGCGGGTGCTGCAGCACCTGGAGCGTGACGTGCTCGGACCCGGCGCACACACCGCCTCCGCCGCGCACCTCGCCTACATTCCGGGCGGCGCGATCCAGCACGCAGCGCTCGGGGACTACATCGCCGCCGTCACCAACAAGTACTCGGGGCTGTTCTTCACGGGGCCGGGTCCCGTGCGCATGGAGAACATGGTAATCCGCTGGGTCGCCGATCTCGTCGGCTACCCCGCGACGGCGGGCGGCAACATTGCATCCGGCGGCAGTCTCGCCACGCTTTCGGCAGTCGTTGCAGCGCGCGATGCCCACGGCATGCGCGCCGCCGACTACTCGTCGGCATGCGTGTACCTGGGCACACAGACGCACCATGCGGTCGAGAAAGCGCTGCGCATCGCAGGTCTCGCCGATGCGCAGACACGCTCGGTCCCCCTCGACGAGCGGCACCGCATGCAGCCCGATGCCCTCGCCGACGCGATTCGCCAGGATAGGGCGCGCGGCCTGCGGCCGTGGCTCGTCGTCGCTACCGCAGGCACGACGGATACGGGGGCCGTCGACCCCCTCGCCGACATCGCCGACGTCGCCGAACGTGAACGATGCTGGCTTCACGTCGACGCCGCCTACGGCGGCTTTTTCCTGCTGACGGAGCACGGACGCCAGGTCATGGCCGGCATTGAACGGTCCGATTCCGTCGTGCTGGATCCGCACAAGAGCCTGTTCATGCCGTGGGGCAGCGGTATCGTCCTCGTCCGCGACGTTCAGCATCTCGCCCGTGCACATCACGGCCACGGAGCGTACCTCGCCGACATCGTCTCCGAGCCGGGTGTCGTCTCGCCCGCCGATGTCTCGCCCGAACTGACGCGGCCTTTTCGCGCCCTGCGCATGTGGCTGCCCCTCCAGCTGCTCGGGATCGGACCGTTCCGTGCCGCGCTCGACGAGAAACTGCTTCTCGCCCGCTACTTCCGCCGCGAGATCGCCCGCGCCGGCTACGAGACGGGACCCGAGCCCCACCTTTCCGTCGTGACCTACCGCTGGGCACCCGCTGGACTGGGCCCGGGGGAGACGGACCGGATCAATCGCGGAATCGCTGAGGAGGTGCGACGGGACAGTCGTGTCTTCATCTCCAGCACCGTTATCGATGACCGCGTCACGCTGCGCATGGCCGCGCTCCAGTTCCGAACCCATCGCGACACCATCGACCTGGCGGTGGAGGTCCTGCGGAAGGCCGCGGTACGCGTCAGCGGCTGACGCCGTACAGCTCGCGGAACAGGCAGGCCCGGGCCGCGGCCGGCGGTCATTGCGCATTCGCGCTGGCTCTCTGGCTGGGGGCGCCGACTGAATCGTCGAACCGGGGGAAGCCGAACGTCGACCTTCTGGCGGCCGCGGCCAGGAGAACCTCCGCGCTACAGCAGCACGTCCGAGAAGTCGATTTCCTGTGCGGCGAGCACGAACGCCACCGATTCGAGGTTGCTGTGCGCGCCCGCAGCGGCGGCCTCGCGGGCGACGACGAGGTTGACGTTGAGAAGTCCCTGATGCCGGCCATGCCCGCGATGGCGTCGACGTCCATCGTCCCCTTTACGGCACCGTGGAACCTGCTCGTGTGGAAGGCGGCGTCCTCCAGGAAATGCCCCAGACCGAGCCACTCATTGGCCTGGGAGGCGGATGCGGCGATGGACTCGCCCGCGAACCGCGGCACGCCGAGCAGCATGCTGGGCAGGGCGTCCATCGAGCGGCGGCCGTTGGGCTGCGAACGGGGGCCACAATCGCGCCATCCACCGCCACCACCACGCCCGACCCGGCATGCATAATGCGACCAGTTACTTGCCCCAGGTGCGGGAGTATACCCTAACAGTTGGAGGCCAGTGTGGGACTCTTCGACCGAAAGAAAGAGAAGCCCAAAGCGGATTTCTCGAACGTTCAGAGCGGCTCGTCGACGCGGTCGGATTTGTCGGCACAGCCCGCCGCCGCTGCGGAACGCAGCTACACCGTGAAATCAGGGGACACCCTCTCCGGCATTGCGAAGCGTGAGTACGGCGATGCGGGTCAATGGAAGCGCATCTTCGAGGCGAACCGGGACACGATCAACAACCCGGATCTCATCCACCCCGGTCAGGAACTCAGGATCCCGACGGCCGGAGGCGGTGCACGATGAGAACCCCACGGATGTTCGTGCTCGCCTTCGCCGTCGGCGTCGCAGCCGGGCTCGGTGCCTGCAACCGTGACGCGGACGTGCGCGACGAGACGGCCGTCCCGCCGGCGAGCGAGGCGGCGATCGATCAGGCTGTCCGCGTCACGGGTGTGGAGCTGGGCCGGGCGATCGACGCCCAGGGGCGCATTCCCGATGACGCCGAGACGGATGAATTCAACCGGAACGACACCGTCTACGTATCCGTGAATACGGAAGGCTCCGCCGCCGGCGGCCGGCTCACGGCCCGCTGGACCTTCGAGGACGGACAGGTGGTGGACGAGTCCACGCAAACGCTCTCGGCAACCGGCCCGGCGGTCACGGAGTTCCACATCTCGAATCCGGGCGGCTTCCCGGCCGGCAGGTACAAGGTCGAAATCCAGCTCAACGGACGTACGGTGGAGACGGAGGAGTTCACGATCCGCTGATTCCGCAGTCAACGGCGAGCGCGCGCCCCCGGCGCGTCGCTCGCCCGTCGTACACCGTAACACCCTGCTGGGCGTACCGCCCCGCAGCGCCTCCACCGTTGTGCACTCCATCCGACCAGGATCTCCCAATGACCGCGCATGCCAGCCTGTTCGTCGTCCTGCTCGCCCTGTTGACGCCCATCGCGGCAGCCGCACAAACACCCCGCTTCGTCGTGGAGCTCGAGGGCGGCCCCGCCTGGCAGAGCCGCAACGATGTGGAGATTCCGAACGACGGCACGGCGACCCGCTTTTCCCTTCAGGACGTGGTTGGAAACGGTCCGTGGCCGGCGGGCCGCATTTACCTGACCTGGAACCTCGCCGAGCGCCATGGCCTGCGCCTGCTGCTGGCGCCGCTCTCCGTGACGGAGGACGGCATCCTCGACGGGCCGGTGGACTTCGCCGGGGCGAGCTATGCCCTGGGGCAGGCACGCGCGACCTACACGTTCAACTCCTACCGCCTCACCTACCGGTATCGCTTCCACGCCACGGACCGGGCAACGGGCTGGGTGGGGCTTACGGCCAAGATCCGGGACGCGGAGATCGCGCTCGAGCAGGGTGCGACGACGAGCTCCAGCGACGACCTCGGGTTCGTCCCCCTCCTCCACCTGGCCGGGGAGTGGCGAGTGGCGCCCCGGTGGCGGCTCTCACTGGACGCCGACGCCCTCGCCGGTGGCCCGGGCCGCGCCGTGGACGCCGCGGTGAAGGCGGGCTACGACCTCGGCGAGAGCCTGACCCTCAGCGCCGGCTACCGCACCGTGGAGGGCGGCGCCGATGTGGACAGCGTCTACAACTTCGCATGGCTGCACTACGCGGTGCTATCCCTCACCTGGCGGCGGTGAGCGGAGCAGCAGCCGACGCCCGCCACCCCCTGCGCGGTGGCGGACGTCGACTGGGGATCCGTTCGGCAGTCTTCAACTGCAGGAAATGTTCGGATTGAAGGGGGTGAAGACTCCGTTGGGATTCGCTTCGTGGAGCCAGACGGGATCCCCGCCAGCGTCAGGGGCATCACGCCGCCGAGGTCGAACGGGTGGTCCGCGAAGTGCGGGCGCGGCCGCC
>DATHVO010000242.1:0-1602 GCA_035461265.1 Longimicrobiales bacterium | reverse complement strand
GAAGGTCGGGGCCACCGCCGTCGTTGCCATCGCGGGCGCCTGGGCCGCTGCCGGATCCTGGCGCCGGCGGATGGCTACAGCCCACATCACGGCGCTTCTCATTATTGCCTGGGGTCTGGCGCTCCTGACGCACGAGGTGATCCCGCACACCCGCTACTGGCCCGAACCAGCCGCTTGGCTCTGCCCCCCAGCGAAAGGTGCGTTCCACGCTCCCCCTCCGGGAGCGGTGGACGTCGCGCCTTCGGAGGCGTTCGGCCGCCCCGCCGTTCGCATTTCGGAGGCGGGAGGACGATGGGCGTCAACTGGAGATTGATCGCCCCGGGAGTCTGACGCAAAGCCGCATACGCGCAAAACGGGCCGGGTCAGACCCGTAGATCCGCCTCCGCGCGCCGGGCGGCGTCGACCACCGCGTTGCGGGAGCTGGCGGGCAGGTGGCCCGCCGTGGACCACTCGTCGGCGGTCCGCTCCACGGTCGCCACGAACTCGGCGTGGGTCGCGAAGGGCGCCTGGCCCCACACCGCGTCCAGGAAGGTGAGGCCGTCCTCCCGGGCGGGGTTGGCCACGCCCGCGTCCACCGAGCCGAAGACCACCTGCGGCTCGCTCCGCCGGAAGTACATGTGGTACGGCTGCGTCCGGGGACCCCTCCGCCGCCGGTCGAACGGGGACAGGCCTTCCTCGGTGCCCTCGGGGTTCTCCACGTCCTCGGGGTCCGCCACGAAGAAGGGGGCCAGTCGGCGGCCGTTGGTGGTGTAGAAGAGTGGCTCGTCCGCCGGCGTCATGGCCGACTCCAGGTCGCCATCCAGCTTCACGTCGCGGTAGAAGCTGAAGTCCATGAGGCCGTCCTGGAGGTCGTCGCCCACGGGCGTGTTCTCCACCACCAGGAGGGTGGGCCCGTAGAAGAGAGACTGCACCGTCGGGTCGTCGATGGCCCGCTCCGCCCGGAAGCTGAAGGGCATGGCGATCTCGATGGTGTCGCCCCGCCGCCAGCGTCGGCTCAGGGTCACGTACTCCCCGGGCACGGCGTCCAGGTCCTGGACCTCGCCGTTGACCCGGACCGTGTAGCCCTTCCGCACCCATTCGGGGACCCGGAGCCTGATGTCCAGCGGCCCGCGGCCGTCCACGGTGAGGGTGCTGGAGCCCTCCAGGGGATAGCGGGTCTCCTGGCGGATCGTGAAGCCCTCCTCCTCCCAGTCCAGGACCGAGGGGATGTAGAGGTTCACGTAGAGCTCGGACCCGTCCGCGGAGCGGAAGTAGACGGAGTCCTGGTACTTCGTGTGGTTCTCCATGCCGGTGCCGCCGCAGCACGTGCCCGTGTTGCCGTAGCTCCTCCGCTCGCCGGGCCGCACCGGGATGAAGTACGTGACCTCGGGGCTCTCGGTGCTGTCCTGGTCCCGCCGCGAGGCCAGGATCTGGTTGAACAGACCCCGCTCGTAATAGTTCATGTACTTCGCCTGCGGGTCGTGGAAGAACAGGTTCCGGCTCAGCTTGAGCATGTTGTAGACCGGGCACGTCTCGGCGTGGTTCCGGTCGTCGAAGAGCCCGCCGGCGATGTAGTCCCGGGCGGCGAAGATCTCACCCACGCCCATGCCCCCGTGGCTGTAG
>DATHVO010000241.1:0-3876 GCA_035461265.1 Longimicrobiales bacterium | reverse complement strand
CGAACTCCTCGCCATGCCTTCGCCAGGGGAGGTGATCCGGGCGGACGACCTGCTGCTGCTGCAGGGATCCGACCGGGACCTGGAGGTCCTGCAGGGTCTGCAGGAGTTGGAGATCACGCCGCAGAGCGCCGCGCTAGCCGCCGAACTGGAGTCGCAGGAAGTCGTCGTGACGGAGGTGCTGCTGTCGCCGCGGACGCGGCTGGTCGGCCGCACGCTGGCCGACCTCCTGTTCCGCGACCACTACGGCCTCACCGTCCTCGCCATCTGGCGCGAGGGGCGGGCGTACCGTTCGCGGCTGCAGGAGATGCCCCTCGAGTTCGGCGACGCCCTCCTCGTCTACGGACACCGGCGCAGCATGGCCGCGCTGTCGAGGGACCCGGACTTCCTGGTCCTCGACCGGGATGCGGCGCAGGCGCCGCGCCTGGAGAAGGCCCACGTCGCCGGGGTCATCATGCTGGCCGTCCTGGCCGCCGCACTGTTCGGTTTCGTGCCCATCGCCATTGCCGCCCTCACCGGCTCGGCGCTCATGGTGCTCTCCGGCGCCCTCACCATGGAGGAGGCGTACCGGGCCATCGAGTGGAAGGTGGTATTCCTGGTGGCGAGCATGCTGCCGCTGGGCGCGGCCATCGAGCATTCGGGAGCGGCTCAGCTCGCTGCGGAGGCGCTGCTCGGCTCGGTCGGCGAACTCGGTCCCCGCTCCCTCGTCGCCGCCTTCTTCATGCTCACGGTCGTGGGCACGCAGGTGCTCCTGATCCCGCCGTCGGCGGCCGTCGTGCTCATCGCACCGATGGTGCTCAGCACGGCCGGCGCCCTCGGCACGTCACCGCACCTCCTCATGATGACCGTGGCCATTGCGGCGTCGTCCAGCTTCGCGAGCCCGCTGTCCCACCCGGCCCACCTCCTCGTGATGGGTCCCGGCGGGTACCGCTTCATCGACTACGTCAAGATTGGCGCGCCCCTCACACTGCTGTCCCTGGCCGTTGCCGTGGCGCTGCTCCCCGTCCTCTTCCCGCCGTGAGACCGGCGGGCCGCCGGCCCGTCCGTATCGCCACGGTCAGCCGGCGGACCGGGCCGCCCGGAGGGCCCGAACCTCCGCCAGCACCGCACGCGCCGCATCCAGAACGTCGTCCCCGCCGGCAGCGGCGTGGCGCACGAGAGCCGTTACCGGGGCGAGGTCGGCTGGCTCGTCGGGATCCCCCAGACCGGCGTCGCGGTGACGGCGCACCCGCTCCCGTATGACCCGGCGGATTTCCTCGGCGTTGTCCACGCCCTCGAACCGGGCCTCGTGAGTGCCGCCGCCGTCGCTCGATCCCGACGACCCCTTCGACCCGCCGCCCGCCGCACGGACAGCCACGTTCGAGATGCCGAACAGGCGCTGCAGCGGATTCTGCCGCACCTCGAGGTTCTGGACGTTCGCGAAGGTCATGGTCTTCTCCTTCACGGACACTATCCCCTCCCGGACGCGAAGGCTGCGGTCCGTCAGCATGTACCAGCGCAGCTCGAAGTCCAGCCGCATGATGGCGAAGCTCACGGGGAGCTGGATGACGAAGCCTGCGATGAATGCGGCCTCCGCCCACATGATCCAGTCCGTCGTAAAGCCGACACGTCCGAGGACGGAGCGGGCGAACATGTAGCCGAAAACCAGGCCGGCCAGCGTGCCCGCCTGCTGGAGGACCCAGCGGGCGACACGGTAGTGGAAGTAGCGGGGCGCGGCCCTGAACGTCCTCAGGGTGGCGGCGTCTCCAGGGGGCGGCGCCGGCTCCGACGGTACGCGGAGGATCCGGAGCAGGGTCGAGCGGAGGGCGTCAAGCACTATCGGCCCGCGGGTTTCGTGTCGTCAGTCACGCCGCAGACCGATCTGCCGGCCATCGGCCAGTTCGCCACGCAGGGTGCGGAGCTCGGCGGCGATCTCCCGGAGCGTGTCGGCGAGTTCTCCGGCGTGGGCAGACGGCGGGCCGGCAGCCGCGGCCGGCACTGCCTTCGTCCCGGTCCCGACCACGGCGCCACCCGCACCCCGATCCGCGTCGCCCTTCGCGCCACGCATGCGGGAGTATAGGAAATCGCGCACGGCCTCGAACGCCGGCACGCCCTCTATGGTCATCTCCGCCGAGGCGCTGCCGCTCGCCGTCTGCACCTGGATGCGCGCCAGGCGGAGCCAGCGTTCCACGAAGTTGCTGGTGAGCTGGATGTCCTGGATGCGCGCGTACGTAAGGGAAACTTCCCGCCTGAAGAGAATCCCCCACCGCATGGTGATGCCCTCATCGTCCACCTCGTAGCGCAGCGAACGGTACCTGAAGTAGAGGGGCACGAGGGGGAAGACAAAGAACGGGCCTGCCATGAGGGAGGACAGCACGTAGTATCGGAGCAGGGCGGGGTCCGGCCGCAGCACGGCCGGCAGGCCCGGCGCCAGGGGAGTGGCGCCGGAACCGGCGGGTGTCGCTTCGCGTCGGGCCGTGTCGCGGCCGGTCAGCCGGGTCTCCGTCAAGCGTACCGGGTGTGGTTGCGGGTCGCGAATCGCGGCGGGGCCGCGGGTCCGAACTGCCCAATTCACCACGTGCTGCGGTGCAAGTCAATGGCGATCCATATTTTTCCTTGACCCTTCGACGCCTCGGGTGTAGCGTGGCTTCGGGTGAGAGTGTTCCCGCTCCTCCCGCACTCGCATCCACGATCCCGACGTTGCGTACCCCATCCTGGGCTGCCGCTCGGAAGAAATCCGGCGGCCCGACACCGCATCATGGAGCGCACATGAGAATCAGGAGCACCCCGGCCGGGCTGCTGGCCCTCGCGGCCGCCCTCGTCCTGGCCGCCTGCCAGGACCTCCCGACCCCCACGGAGCCGGTGGCGGATCCGGCGTTCAATGCCCAGGGCGCGCCGGGCCTGCACCGGGCCCAGGACGTGGCCGCGTGGTTCCGGGCCGCAGCGCCCGACGTGATGGCCCTGCCCGGGACCGTGTTCGCCGACCATGACGAGAACGGGAACGTCCTCGTCTTCGGCATCGAGAACGCGAATGCCATGTTCGGCGTGCAGAACGCGTTGGCCCGTCGCGGCGTGCCCGCCACCGCGTACCGCGTCCGGGTCGTCGAACCCATCCGCTTCATGAGCGACAACCTGCGGAGCCGGCACAGGCCCACGGTGGGCGGCCTGCAGATCCACTGGGGCAACTACGTCTGCACCCTCGGCTTCAACGTGGACCATGCCGCCGGCCGCTCGTTCATCACGAATTCCCACTGCACGCTGAACCAGGGGTCGACGGGTAACACGGCGTACTACCAGCCCGCGAGCAGCGTGGATTCGACGCCCATCGCGGACGAGGCGCACGACCCGGCGTACACCCGCCTGACGGGGTGCTCGGGAGGGAAGGTGTGCCGGTACAGCGACGCGGCCCGCGCCAAGTACCGGGAAGCCGCGTCCTCGACCCGCGGCTCCATCGCCAAGACCACCGGCGTGAACAACGGGAGTCTCAGCGTGAGCGGCGCGTTCACGGTCACTGCGCAGAACAACACGGCCACGAGCTACAGCGGTACCGTCCACAAGGTCGGCCGCACGACAGGCTGGTCGTCGGGGAACGTGACGAACACCTGCGCCACCGTGAACGTCTCCGGGTCGAACATCCAGCTCCTCTGCCAGACGCTGGTAAGCAACAGCAGCGCGGCCATCGTCGGCGGTGGTGACAGCGGATCGCCGGTCTTCCGGATTTCGAGCGGCGACAACGTGGAGCTCATCGGCATCCTCTGGGGCGGCAGCGGGTCCAGCACCTTCGTGTTCAGCCCCCTCAAGAACATCCAGGACGAGCTTGGCGGCGTCGTGGCCACCAGCGACGGCTCCGGTGGCGGTGGCGGTGGCGGTGGCGGCGGTGGCGGCGGTGGCGAGGACCCG
>DATHVO010000240.1:0-2352 GCA_035461265.1 Longimicrobiales bacterium | reverse complement strand
TTCCGCGCTGGAACTCGGCAATGAGCTCCTCAGCCGTGAGCTCCGCAAGGCCCGGAAGGAGCGGCCGTCCGAGGACCGGCTGCAGCAGGCTGCGACGAGTCTGGGCTACATCGAGTTCGATGCCGTACTCGCTGCGCTCGGTCGTGGTGAGGTCGGGCCGTCGACCATCCTGAAGGAGCTGTTCCCCGGGGAGGAGGCGCCGCCGCCGAAGCCGCCGACGGCGCTGGAGCGGCTCGTCGAGCGGGTGCGCGGCAGCGGCCGGGGGGTGCGGATCCAGGGTCTCGACAACACCCTCGTCCGGTACTCCCAGTGCTGCCAGCCCGTGCCGGGCGACCAGGTGATCGGGTACATCACGCGGGGCCGCGGCATCTCCATCCACAGGACGGACTGCCCCAACGTGCTGAACCTGTCCCAGCACCCCGAGCGCCGCATCGAGATCGAATGGGAGGCGGAGTCCGGCGAGCGCTTCTATGTCCGGATCATCGTGGAGGGCACGGACCGGCGTGGCCTGCTGTCGGACATCGCGGCGGCCATCAGCAGCACTGGAACGAACATCAATTCCGCGGAGATCAAGTCCGACGAAGGCGGGATGACGGGTTCGTTCGTGGTCGAGGTCCATGACCTGAACCACCTCAAGAAGGTGATGAAGTACATCCGCCGCGTGAACGGCGTACTCTCGGCGGAGCGCCGCGAGCACTTCGCCGGGTCGGACTACGATCACTAGCCTGCCGCCGCGGCCCGGCCGGCTGCGCCCTCTCGCCGCCGACGCCGCATGCGGCGCCGTCATCGTCGGCCTGGTACTGCTGGCGTTCTCGCCGTGGTGGGCAGGGGGGCGCATCATCGCGCCGCTCGACGTCCTCCACGAGGTCTTCGCGCCGTGGAACGACGGCGACACCCACCCGGATGTCCACAACCACTTCACCTCGGATGCCGTCACGCAGTACGTCGTCTACCGGCGGCTGGCGGAGCGATCCTTCGCGGAGGATGGTGCCCTGGGCTGGAACGACCTCACCGGCGGCGGCCGCCCGGACTACGCCAATACCATGGCCCTGTACGGCGACTGGACCGTGCAGCTGCACCGCTGGCTGGACTTCTGGACGGCGTGGCACATCGGGCTGATGGCGCAGTTCCTCATCGCTGCAATGGGCATGTATGTGCTGTTGCGGTCCCGGCGGATCGTGCCCCTGGTGAGCCTCACCGCGGCGGTGGCGTACGCGGCGAGCACGCCCCTCGTATACACGCTCTACCACCGCTGGCAGCTCGCCGCCTTCGCGTGGATTCCGTGGCTGGCGTGGGCGACACTGACGGCGACCGGCGGCAACCGGAGGGCGTGGTCCCTCGTACCTGCATTCCTCGCCCTGGCGCTCCTCGGGTCCAGTCTGCAGACCGCCTTCTTCGTGCTCCTCGTCTGGGTTGCCCTCTGGGCGGGTGCACTCATGAGCGAAGGGGTCCCGGGACGCAGGGCGCGACTCACCGCGGAGTATGCGATATGGGGCGTTCTGGGCGCAGGCCTCGCGGCTTTCGCGCTCATCCCTGCGCTCCTGATGTACATGGACGGCTTCGGTCTGCATGCCGCGCGGAGCGCACCCGGCTACCCGCACGGCTGGGACCAGCCGTTGCGCTCGCTGCTGCTCATCCCGCTCCAGGTCATGCCGACGCTGCTCGGCAGCGCCCGGTCGCTCGACCTCACGAAGCTGCTAGCGGCCGACCTGAGCCACGTCGCGTTCCTCGGCTTCATCCCGACCGTGGTCGCCATGCGGGCGGCGTTCTGGGACCGGACTCCGCCGGCTGTGCGGATTCTCATCCTCGCAGGGCTGCTCCTGCCCCTGTCCCCGCTGGTGGGGATGCTGTACCACCGGGTGCAGGTCGTGTTCGTCTTTGCCGGGGCGTGGGCGTTCGCCTGGTACTGGCAGCACGCGGACATGGCGGAGGAACGGTGGTGGCGGCCGGCGACGCGGGCGGCCGGCGTGCTCGGGGTGCTGTGGCTGGTGGCGAGCGTGGTGCTGTGGGCAGGCGAGGCGCGGGTTGCGCAGGCGCTCGATGTCCGCATGGCCGGACGGCTGGCGGCGGGTGAAGGCGGCCAGCTCGCCGGGTTCGCCGACTGGATGCGGGCGCGGGCAGGCGTTCTCGTGCACGAGCTGCGGATATGGCACCCGGCGCAGGTGGTGGCGGTGGCTGGCGTGGCGCTGGGCCTCACGGCCGTGCACCTGCGACGGTGGCGCGGGACCGGGATCGCGACGGGGGTGCTGCTCGCCGCCACCATCCTCCAGCTCGGCGGCCTGGCCGTGGGATGGCACCGAGCCGTCGATCCTGTACGGTACCCGCCATACCCGGAGTCCGTTGACATCCGCG
>DATHVO010000239.1:0-1536 GCA_035461265.1 Longimicrobiales bacterium | reverse complement strand
CGCGAAGCCGTCGGTGTCGCCCGCCACCGCGTCCAGGGTGACGCGCTCCAGCGCGCCGCCACGTTTCGCCGCCTTGCGTTTGCGGGCGTAGTCCACGAGGACCTGGCGCATTGCCCGCGCCGCGGCCGCGAAGAAGTACGGCCGGCCCCGGCCCGCTACGCCGTCGGCCCCCGCGAGCTTGAGGTACGCCTCGTGGACGAGTGCGGTGGTCTGAAGCGTGTGGATCTCGTGCTCCCTGAGGAGCTGGCGATGGGCCATGGAACGCAACTCGTCGTACAGGCGGGCGACGAGGTCGTCCAGCGCCCGTTCGTCCGGATCGGGACCCGGCGTCTGCGGTGCGGGGACGGCGTCGGGAGGATCGGTGGGCACCATCGTCATGCGGATCGGAGTTCTGCCAAAGATACGCCGGGAGCTATGCCCGGGCCACGTGCCGGGCACGAGCTGCCCCTCCCGGCGGCCTTTGCCGCATGTAACGGCAGGTATCGCCGCCACGCCGGCTGCGAAATCCACGCCGCCCACATTGTAACGCGAAGGAGGCTACATGTCCCGACGAACCCTCATGCCCGGAGTCGCGCTTCTCGCCCTGGCGCTTGCCGCATGCGCGGAACGCGACACACCCATTGCGCCGGACGCGCTCGAGCCCGCCTATTCCGCCGCCGCCGCGGAGGAAGGCAGGATCCTGGCCGATATCCGGAGAGGCACCGCCCGCTACCACCGTGTCGAGGCGGCCGTTGCCGATGGATACATGCCTGTCAGCCCGTGCGTCGCGGCGCCGCACGGCGGGATGGGATACCACTACCTGAAGCCGTCCCTCGCCAACGGGACCATCGATCCGGCAGCGCCGCAGATGCTCCTCTACGAGCCGCGGCCCAACGGAAAGGTCGAGCTGGTGGGCGTGGAATTCGTCGTCCCGCCTGCCCTGTGGCAGGGCTCGGACACGCCGCGACTCGGAGGACAGGCCTTCGGGATGGACCCCTTCGGCAACCATGCCCTCCACGTCTGGGTCTGGCGGAACAACCCCGTGGGCATGTATGCCGACTTCAACCCGCGGGTGAGCTGCGCATACGCGCCGTAACGTTCACCCGGGTGACGGTCGATACTACGACCGCGGCGTGGCGGGCTCGGGCCGGTGTCAGTCGCGGACGGCGCCGGGCGGAGGCGGGCTGCCGGACCTGGTCCCCTCCCCCGGCATCAAGGCGACCGCCGGATCAGCGGCGGGACTCCGGGGCGTCGCTGCTCACGGCGTACAGGGCCAGCAGCCATTCGCCGTCGCGCCGCTCCCACACGGCTGCGTACTTCCCCTCGTACTCAACCCGACCCTCCGGACCGTCGAAGACATTGCGGACGCGGCCCGCGCCCCAGGCCATGTCCGCGCCCTCCGACATCCGCAGGGCCTCCGGGACGGGTGTCGATGCGGCGAGGAACCGGAACACGTTCGAGTAGAAGCGGGCGATGTCGTCGCGCCCGCGCACCGGCGGCATCCCGGCTACGTGCAGGAGCGCGTCATCGGCGAAGTAGTTCGCCAACACGTCGGCG
>DATHVO010000238.1:0-2369 GCA_035461265.1 Longimicrobiales bacterium | reverse complement strand
GCCAGCGGCGAGCCGGACAGGCCCAGGAGCAGCAGCGCCGGCGGCAGAATCCGAACAACGACGTTCATCGGAGCACCTCCTCCGTACCTGCGTGAAATTGCGTTGCAGCGCGAGTGCGGCCGTGGGCCGACCTCCCGGCGCGGTGACCCGGGAGGCATGGCCTGCCGCTCGAATAAGGTGCGACGAGGGCAGCCGGCCGTCTTGGCACCAGGCGCCGATATTCTTGACCAATCGCGCCAATTGTCCGACGATGGCGCTTTCCTCCCGCGTCCCCGGCTCCCCCCTTGCCGCGGCGGCGGCCGTTAGTTAAGTCTTAGCTTATATAAGCCATGACTGTATAGAGAGGAGGCCACATGATCGACTTTCAGGCGCACCTGCAGGCCGCCACGCGCACGGTGACCGTGCTGGAGCGGGAGGGCAGGCCGGCCCGCGGGGTCACGCTGGAGCGGACCTACGAGACGACGGCCGAGGATCTCTGGGACGCCGCCACGAACCCGGAACGGCTGCCGCGCTGGTTCCTGCCGGTGAGCGGCGACCTGCGGCCCGGGGGCCGGTACCAGCTGGAGGGCAACGCTTCGGGCACGATCACGGAATGCGTCCCGCCGCGCTCCCTCGCCGTGACGTGGGAGTTCGGGGGCGAGGTGAGCTGGGTGGAGGTGCGCATCACGCCGGAAGGCGACGCTCGATCGCGGCTGACGCTGTGCCACATCTGTCCCGTGGATGACGACTACTGGCCGAAGTACGGTCCCGGTGCGGCGGGTGTGGGGTGGGACCTGGGTCTCATCGGACTGGACGTGCATCTGTCCGGCTCCGAACGTATCGATGAAGCGGAGGTTGCAGCGTCGGCCGAGGGCAGGGCGTTCATTGCGGGCCTCAGCGAGGACTGGGGGCGGGCGGCGGTGGCGGCCGGAGAGGATCCGGGGCAGTCGGAGGCGGCGGCCCACCGGACGACGGCCTTTTACACCGGCGACGAAGGCCACGAGGGCTGAATGCACGCCTTCGACGTGCTCGGCGATCCCGTGCGACGCCGGATCCTGGAGGTCCTTGCCGACGGCGAGCACCGGTCCGGCGCCATCGTCGACGTGATCCGGGAGGAGTTCGGCATCACGCAGGCGGCCGTGTCGCAGCATCTGCGGGTCCTGCGGGAGAGCGGATTCGCCACCGTGCGGGTGGACGGCCCTCGCCGCATCTACTCGGTGGAGGTGGAGCCGCTGCAGGCGGTGGACGCATGGCTCGGCCGCTTCCGCGCCTTCTGGGAACCGAGGCTGGACGCCCTCGGGACGGAGGTTGCGCGCGGCAGGAGGGAGCGGCGTGACTCGTAGGCAGTCGATGCAGGCCCGGGGGTCATGCCGGGCGCCGGTGGAGTTACCTGTCCAGAAACCGGTAGAGAACGGCGAACTGATGGGTCAGATTCATTCCTGGTTGTCGATCGCGAGAATGAACCTGAAATCGAACTGAGGTCGATCGTGTCATCCAGCGCCATGGCGAGCACGCTGCCATCCACGTCGACCAGGTACGCGGCCATCGCCGCGCGGGACACGGCCTTCGACGGCGTCTTCATGGTGGGGGTCAGGACGACTGGCATCTTCTGCCGGCCCGGCTGTCCGGCCCGCACCCCGAAGCCGGAGCACGTGGAGTATTTTCGCGCTGCGGCGGACGCCCTGTTCGCCGGATTCCGGCCGTGTCTGCGCTGCCGCCCGCTGGAGCGGGCCGATGCAGTTCCGGAGTGGGTCCGTCCGCTGCTGTCCGAGCTGGAACGGCAGCCGCAGCGCCGCTGGCGGGACGCGGACCTGCGGGAGGCGGGATACGACCCGGTGCGTGTGCGCCGGTGGTTCCGCGGGCAGCACGGCGTGACGTTCCACGCGTTCCAGCGGGCGCGACGCATCGGCCGGGCGCTGGGAACGCTGCGGCAGGGGGGCGGCGTGACGCAGACGGCGTACGAACACGGCTTCGAGTCCCTGAGCGCGTTCTACGACGCGTTCCGCGGGCTGCTGGCCACCACGCCGGCGCGGGCGTCCTCGGCGCGGCCCGTGCACTTCACGCGCGTGCTCACGCCGCTGGGACCCATGCTGGCCGCCGCCCACGAGGAAGGCCTGGCACTGCTTGAGTTTACCGACCGTCGCATGCTGGAAACGCAGCTGAAGCGGCTGGGGACCCGGGTGCGCGGCACGCCGGTTCCCGGCTCGAACGACGTGCTGGACCGCACGCAGGAGGAGCTGGACGTGTACTTCACGGGGATGCTGCGGGAGTTCTCCGTGCCGCTGGCACCGGCGGGGACGCCCTTCCAGCAGGAGGCGTGGGGCGCACTGCGGCGGATCCCGTACGGCGAGACGCGCAGCTACGCCGAACAGGCGGCCTCCATCGGTCGC
>DATHVO010000237.1:0-6863 GCA_035461265.1 Longimicrobiales bacterium | reverse complement strand
CTCGTAGCCCGTCATGCCGGGCATCACCACATCGCTCACGACGAGGTCGAACCGCCGGGTCGTCGCCAGCTCCAGCGCCTCCGGCCCCGTGCGCGCCGCCTCGACCGCGTAGCCGTGCCGCTCGAGGAGCGCGCGCGCCGCCTCGACCTGCGTGGGGCTGTCGTCCACGACGAGAATCCGTTCAGCCGGCATCGGTTTCCCTCGCGACGGCGTTCAGGAGGCGGGGCGCAATCTGGGCCAGGGGTACGATGGCATCGACGGCCCCCCGTCGCACGGCTTCCTGCGCCATCCCGTACACGATGGAGGTCGTCTCGTCCTGGGCGATAACGTACGCTCCGGCAGCGTGCGCTGCGAGGAGGCCGTCGGCGCCGTCGGCACCCATCCCCGTCAGGATCACGGCCACGAGGCCGGGTCCGAAGGCCCGGGCGGCGCTCTCGAACAGGTAGGTTGCCGACGGCCGGAACCCCGACACCGGCGGCTCGCTCCCGAGCCGGACCCTGCCGTCCCGCGTGACGCCGAGGTGCCGGTCGTCCGGCGCCACGTACACCACACCCGGCTGCAGCGCCTCGCCGTGCTCGGCCACCTTCACCGGCAGTACGCAGCTGCTGCCGAGCCATTCCGCGAAGCCCGCGGCGAAGTCGCGGGCGATGTGCTGGACGAGGACGATGGGGACCGGGAAGGTACGGGGCAGGTCCATGAGCACGCGACGCAGCGCCGCAGGGCCGCCCGTCGACGCGGCCAACGCCACCAGTGCTGCACGCTCGCGCGTACCCCTCCGGGACCCCAGCTCCCGCGCAGAGCCCGCAATGGCCGACCAGTACCGCACCACCTTCACCTGCGACATGGCCCGCGCCATGTCACGGATCTCGGTCGCGGCCTCATCGAAACGGAGGGATCCGGGGCTCTCCGGCTTCGGCAGGGCCATGAGCGCCCCGGCCTGGGTCGCACTGAGGGACAGGTCCACATCCCGCTGGCTCATGGCGGACACGATGACGATGGGCGTCGGCGACTCCATCATGATCTGCTTCGTGGCGGCGATGCCGTCGGCCACGGGCATGTGCACGTCCATTATGACGAGGTCGGGCTCATGCTGCTTCACGAGACTCACGGCCTCGGCGCCGTCGCGGGCCTCGGCGATGACCTGCATGTCGCCGTCCGCCTCCAGGATGGCACGCAGCAGCGCACGGGCCGTCGCTGAATCATCCGCTACCAGTACCCTGATCACGTGTCACCCACCAGCTGCTGGATCGTGTCCAGCAGGATCGACTTGTCGAAGCTGGACTTGACGATGTACGCATCCGCGCCGGCTTCCAGGCCGCGGGCACGGTCTTCGTCGGAGGACAGGGCCGTGACCAGGACGACAGGCAGCTCGGCAAATCTCTGCGACGCACGAATGCGCCGGCAGAGTGCGAAGCCGTCGATCCGCGGCATCTCGACGTCCGCTATGACGATGTCCGCCCCGATGTCCTCGAGCCGCCGCCACGCGTCCTCGCCGTCCACGGCCGTGATGACCTCGTAGCCCGCCGCCTCCAGCACGCTCTGTTCCAGGGTCCGCGTCGTTATGGAGTCATCGGCCACGAGGACACGGTATCGCGGTGCATCCCGGGCAACGGCGAAGGACGGCGCCATGCCGGCACCCGCCCGGGCGCCACCCGCCAGGAGTGCACCGGCCCCGAGAACGAGGGCGACCCTGCCCGACGGCAGCACGGCGGCGCCGGCGGCGTACGGGAGGATGCCGTCTTCCACGTCGAGTGGGCGCACGACGATCTCGTCCTCGTCCAGCACCTCGTCCACCACCAGGCCCGCGCGACGGGACCCGGCGCTCACGAGGACGAGCGTCGCGGTGTTCTCGATGGCGCGTGCCTCGAGGGGCGGTCCGAGCAGCGCGGCCAGGGAATGGACGGGCAGCGGCCCGTGCTCCGTCGTGATGAGCGTCCGGCCCTCGGTCCGGTGCATGTCGGTTTCCGCCACCCGTCGCAGCCGTTCCACGTGGGCGGTGGGTATGGCGAACGTGTGCGTGCCGAGGCGTACGAGGACGGCGCGGAGCGTGGCCGGTGACGGCGGACACTGGATGGTGAACGTCGTGCCGCGATTCCGCTTCCAGTCGACATCGACGGTGCCGCCGATGCGTTCCACCGCCGACCGAACGAGATCGATGCCGACGCCGCGGCCGGAGATGGCCGTCGCCTTCGGCCGGGTGGAGAAACCGCCGGACATCAGCGCGTCCGCCACCTCCGACTGCGTCCCGGGGCGGCTCTGGCCGCGGTCCTCGAGGGCACGCCGGATGGCATCCTCGTCGAGGCCCGCACCGTCGTCCGCGACCGTGACGACGAGCCGGCCCGCCTCGAGCTCGGCCGCCACACGAACGCGACCCGCGGCGGGCTTCCCCCCGCGCTCGCGGACGGCCGGCTCCTCGATGCCGTGGTCCACGGCATTGCGCACGAGGTGGATGAGCGGATCCCGCAGGGCATCGACGACCATTCGGTCGGCCTCAACGTCCTGACCCTCGAGCTGGAGCTCCACCCGCTTGCCCTCCCGCGCGGCTATGTCGCGCACGGCCCGGGGCAGGCCTTCGCATACGTCGGCGAACGGCCGCAGCCGCAGCCGTCGCACCACGTCGGCTACCTCCGACGTGACTCCGTCCAGGCGGCGGGCGTCCTCGTCCTGCGGACCGCCGCGCTCCACGAGACGGGCCGTCGCGATGATGAGCTCGCCGGTGGCAGCCAGCAGCGCGTCCAGGCGGTCCGCCCGCACCCGGACCAGCTCCTCAGCCGCCTCCGTGCGCTCAGCCGCCTCCGGCCGGTCCGTCACCCCTGCCACCGCCGCGTCCGCGCCGGCGGCTCCGTCCGGAACATCGCGCAAAGAATCTCCGGCCGTCTCGCCTTCGGGCGCGGTTCCGCGCCGGGGAGGCGCCGGCCACTGCGCTGACGCGTCGGGTGCCGCGGACCGGTCCGGCGCCGGCGTCAGGGCGTCCAGGCGCGGCACGAGGGCGGCCAGGGACGCGGTATCGAGGGTGGCGCCGGCCCGCAGCAGGCGTCCGGCCTCCGCGAGGGCATCGAGGACGGCGAAGAGGAGGGAGAAGTCGCTGCCCTCCAGCGCCTTCTCGCCGTCGCGGACTGCGGCGAAGACGCCCTCCAGTGCGTGACACGCCTGTTCGACGAGGGTAACGCCCACAACGCCGGCCGCGCCCTTGATGGTGTGCGCCGACCGGAAGAGCGTGCGGATGGTCTCGACGTCTCCCGGCCGCTGCTCCAGCGCCAGCAGGGCTCGGTTCAGCTCCTGCACCTGCTCGTCCAGCTCCTGGAGGAAGGTGGCTCGGAGGCGGGCCGTGAGATCGTCCCGGGGCATCCGCCGTCAGTCCAGGCTGCGCCGCACGGTACGGGCGTCCGTGCCCACGAGGTCGAGCAGCCGGGAGCCGATCCGGTTCAGCTCCTGCGCCGCCGACTCCGCCTGCCGTGTCGCCGCCAGGTTCTGCTGCGAGGCTTGCTGGATGTTGCCGATGGCCTGGCGGATCTGGCCCATGCCCATGGACTGCTGCCCGGCGGACGCGGAGATCTGTGCAGCCGCCTGCGCCGCCGCCGCCACGGCCTCCGCGAGCTTCCGGATGGTCTCACCCGCGTCGGTCACCTGCTGCGTGACCTCCGCCACCTTGCGGTTGCCCTGTTCCGTTGCGCCCACGGCGTCCGTCGTCGCACGCTGGATCTGCTCCAGGATCTGACGGACGCGGGCAGTGCCCGCCTTGGATTGCTCGGCCAGGCTCTTGACCTCGTTCGCGACGACGGCGAAGCCACGGCCCTGCTCGCCCGCGCGGGCCGCCTCGATGGCGGCATTCAGCGCGAGCAGGTTCGTCTGCTCGGCGAGGTCGTTGACCGTGGAGATGATCTCGCCGATGGCCTGCGCCTGGTCCGCCAGGACGCGGATACGCTCGCCGATGTCGTCCACCCGCTCACGGACCTCGCCCATCGCGACCATCGAGGTCTCCACGGCGCGCCGACCGTCACGTCCGATCTCCGCCGCGCGCTGCGCCGACGACGCCACGGCACGGGCCCGCTCCGCGGATTGCTCGGCGGTCTGGACGACCTCGTCCACCGTGGCCGCCGTCTGCGTCACGGCCGCCAGCGATTCCGTGGCGCCCGTGGCCTGCTCCGTCGTCGTGGACAGGATCTCGGCGGCCGACGTGGCCAGCACGTTCGACGTCTCCTCCAGCGGCCCCGACACCGCCCGGTTCAGCAGGTATGCCGTCACGATGAAGACGATCAGCGCGAGGAGGAGCCCCAGGATGATCGCCCGCTCGGAGGTGTCCCCCGTGGATTCCGCGGCCCCCAGGCTCTCATCCGTCCGTTGCTGGGCTGCCGCCATGCCGACCTCGATGATCCGCTCCAGCTCGACGCGCAGGGGCGCGACGCGGCCGCGCCGGACTTCCAGGGCGCCTTCCTCGTCGCCGGCCTGCCAGAGGGCCATGACTTCACGGACGGCGGCATCCCAGTCCGTGAACAGCCGCAGTGCCTCCGCCCATGTATCCCGCGCGCCGACAGCCTCGTTGTCGCGCAGCTCGACCATGAGCGCACGACTCCGCTGGGAGTGGGTCTCGAACTCCTGGCGGAACTCGGGGTCGGTCTCCACCAGCACACGGAGGTAGGAGATGTTGGCGTTGCGCACGGAGCCCCGTGTGTTCACGGCGCTGAGCAGGATCTCGCGCTCCGCCTCCACTGCCGCGCCGTATCCCGTTGCCGTCTGGCGAAGAGCCCAGACACCCACTACGGCAATGACGACGACGAGGACTGCGCCGATGGCGAATCCCGCGATGATCCTCCGACTGACCGTCCAGTTCACTCTGTCCTCCTCTTCCCTATCGGGTCCCGGCCGAAGTGCCGTAGCCCGCGAGCAGCGCCTCCTCGTCCACGACGAAAACGGCATCGTCCGTCACACCCCGCAGCAGCGACCGCGCAGCGGCATCATCATGCGGCAACGGCTGGATTCTCGCCGCATCGATCTCCGTGATCCCGACGAGACGCTCCGCCAGAATCCCGAACGTGCGGCCCGCGCCCTCCACGACGACGAGTCGGCCGAGATCGGTGATCCCGCGCAGGCTCGCCCCGAGCACGGAGCGGAGGTCCAGCACGGTCAGAACGTCCCCCCGCCACTGCGTCACGCCGTGGAGCGGCGCCCGGGCGCCGGGCAACGGCGTGAGCTCCCGGAGCACACCCACCTGCAGCACGACCGTCGTGTCGAGGGCATAGCGCTCATCGCCCAGCATGAAGACGACGGCGCTGAATGTCTCCGCCGGCGTCTGCGCTGTCCCGGCACGGGCCAGCACGCCGGCCCGGGCGAGGAGGACGTCGCGATGCTCGTCAGGCGCGGCGCGGGCCGCCACCAGGTCGGTCGGCACCGCCACGGTGCCCTCACCCTCAGGCCGCATCGTTGATCAGCCTCAGCTTGACTTTCACCAGTTCCGCCAGGCGACCGGCGGACTCGCCGTCGGACGCCGGCACCAATGCTTGCGGCGGCTCGCTCTGGAGGAGTGCGGCCGCATTCCGGAGTGCCCGGCGCGCCCCCTCCCGGTCGCCCGCCCGCTGCCGCGCCGCGGCGAGGGTCATGTGGGCGACGACGAGGCCGCGGTCGAGATAGAGGGCGCGCCGCGCCGCTGCCGTCGCCTCGGCCGGCCTGCCCGACTGCAGGAGGAGCACTGCCTCGAGGTAGAGCAGCTCGGCCGTGGCACCATGCCCCGCCACTGCCCGCTCCGCAACCCGCCGCGCCTCCTCGAGTTGTCCCCGGTTCGCGAGGGCGCGGAGCCACGCAATCCACGCCGCCGCCCCCATGCCCCCGTCCGACCGCGCTTCGGCGAGGGTGCAGACTGCGTGGAAGTCGCGCCGCGCAAAGGCCTCCAGCACAGGACCGTCGTCCGGGTCGCCCGCGGTGGCGGCAACGGCAATGGAACTGTCGTGGTCGGCAGCGGCAGTGCCACCGGACGGAGGGTCTGCCTGGTTCCCATCGGCAGCGTCGTCGTCGTCGAGGTCGCCGTCGGCGCCCGCTGCCATGGCGTGATCGCCGTCGGGCCTGCCGGACGGGGCGGGCTCGATCGCAGCTCCGGCGGCCCGCTCCCCGGACGCGCCCGCTTCATCGACTCCGGGGGCGTACGTACCCGGAACGCCCGCGGCACCGCGCTCAGACCGCAGGTCCGTCCGCCGGGCGGCGCCGGGCCGGCGATACACCAGTCCGGCATCCGTCAGCACGACGTCGCACTCCACCATCTCGCCGATGGCGGGGTCCGACGCCCCGAGGATCAGCCAGCCGTCGGTACTGAGGGACGCGATGAGTCGCCGCGCCACGTCCAGCACGGTCTCCGCATCGAAGTAGATGAGAACATTGCGGCACAGGATGACATCCATCCCCCAGATCCCCGCGCTCAGCGAGGGGAACCGGTCCTCCGCGAGGTTGAGGTAGCGGAAATCCACACGGCTGCGTATCCGCGGACTCAGCTCGAAGAAGCGCCCACGCTGCCGGAAGTACCGTTCGCGCACGTCCGCCGGCGTGCTCCGCAGTGCCCATTCCGAGTAGACCGCCCGCTGGGCGTCCGCGAGGCGCGGCCGCGAGATGTCCGTCCCGACGATCTGGGCCCGGCCGGCTGCGCCCAGCTCGTCGAAGAGCATCGCCACCGTGTACGGCTCCTCGCCCGCCGCGCACCCCGCGCTCCAGACCCGCACGGGCCTGTCCGGCGGGCGGCTCGCCAGAAGCCGCGTGATCAGCTAATCGCCCAGGAAGGCGAATTGGTGGGGGTCGCGCTGGAAGTACGACTCCCCCACCGTCAGCTCGGCCACCAGCGCGTCGCGGGTTGCCGCATCTTCCTCGAGGAAGGGCACGAG
>DATHVO010000236.1:0-32839 GCA_035461265.1 Longimicrobiales bacterium | reverse complement strand
CTGTGGTGTGGGATACGGCCCGGGGTGTTGCTGTCGGCACCGTTTTCGCGGCCGCGCTGCTGCTGCACCGCCTCGCTTCCCGCACCGCCGGCATCGTGGCAGCCATGCTGGTCTTCCTCGGCATCGTCGCGGCCATGAGCGGCGGGACCGACGGGGGAACGGTGCTGGCCCGGGACCGCAACTTCTTCGGGACGCTTCGCGTCCGGCATGCGGACGGCTACAACCGGCTCATGCACGGCCGGACCATCCACGGCGCCCAGCACGTGGCGGCGTCCGGGCGCCCCGTGCCCACCACCTATTTTGCCGCGGACGGGCCCCTCGGAGATGCATTCCGCCTCATTCACCGCATGGGTCGGCCCGTACGGACTGCGGTGGTGGGGGTGGGCGCGGGAACCACCGCCTGCCATGGCAGGGACGGGGACCAATGGGACATGATCGAGATCGATCCTGCCGTTGTCACCATGGCACTGGATCCGGGGCTCTTCACATTCGTCGAAGCATGCGCCCCCGATGCGCGGATCATCGTGGGTGACGGCAGGACGGCTCTCGCCGCCCTCGCCGCCGCACGCTATGATCTGCTCATCCTCGACGCCTTCAGTTCCGGTGCGATTCCGGCCCACATGCTGACGCGGGAGGCCTTCGAGCTGTACGTCTCACGTCTCGACGCGCACGGCGTTCTGGCGTTCCATATCTCCAACGAGCATCTCGACCTGCGACCCGTGATCGCCGCGAACGCACTCCACCTCGGCCTTCATGCCCGTGTCCGCGATGACCCGGGTGCCGGCACCGTCGCCCATAGCGCCTCGCGGTGGGTGCTGCTGGCGGCCGGGCCGGAACCCCTCGCCGGACTCGACGGGATGACCGGCTGGCGGGTGCTCGAACCGGAGGCAGGCTTCCGCACATGGACGGACGACTACTCGAACCTCCTGGCCGTTCTGCGGGTGCTCCGTCGATGACCGGTGCGTTGAGGATGGTGTCGTTGTTGCGGCTGTCCTGCTGACATGGAAGCCGATCGCACCGACGGGCCGGCGCTGATCCTCACGACGAAGGTCCTGGGGATCGAGCTGCAGCTGGCGCGGTCATGGTTGGCGGGCTTCGTCGGAACAGCCGCCGCGTACGCATGGTTCGCCCACGCCCTGATCCCCGATGTGACTTTCCCGGTCGCCGTGATTCACGGGGCCGGCGTATCCGTCGCGCTTACGCTGTCGCTCCTCCTCCACGAACTGGCCCATGCCCGGGCCGCCATCGAGGCGGGCATCGGCATCGAGCACATCCGGATCTTCGCCGGCGGCGCGCTGGTGCGGCGGCGGGACCACATCGATGAGGCTCGCGATCAGTTCAAGGTGGCGGCGGCCGGACCCGTTACCAGCGCAGCCCTCGGGCTCTCGATCCTGGTCGTCGTCGTGGCAAGCGACATCGCGGGCTGGCACTCCGGCCTGAACGTGGCGCTGTGGTTCATCGCCTTCGCCAACGGTCTCATCGCCGTGTCGAACATGCTGCCTGTCTTCCCGTTCGACGGCGGCAAGCTGGTCTACGCCATGTTCTGGCACCGCACGCGCGACCGCCAGGCGGCCACGACGCGCCTTCGCCAGAGCGGCCGGGAGTTCTCGCGAATCGTGCTGGCGCTGGGACTGATCACCATGGCGATGACCGGTCAGGTCCTCATAGGCCTCGTCATCGCCGCATTCGGCTGGTACCTCCTGCGCCTGCCGGGACCGCCGGACTAGCGGGGCTGGCGGACTAGCGGGGGCCGCCGGTCCCGGGTGTCGGGCCGCCACTCTACGCGGGATCACCGACGGGAGCGCGTGGCGCGGCGCCCAGGACGTCAGTCGGCCGGCGGCCGCCGCGACAGCACGGAGGCCATCGCCGGAGCCGGAGCCGCCGGCCGGGGCGATTCCGCCGGCTCCACCGTGAACCCGATCCGGCCCGACCCGCGCGGGCTCTCCTGCTTGAGGGTCCGCACCAGCTCGCGGTACTCCCTGTCCATCTCCGGTGTCACCGAAGCGCGGGTCTCCTTCAGGGCGTCCTCGAAGTAGCGCATGCTCACGCGCTCCACGTTGAGATCATCCCGCAGCGCCTGCAGGCCCGCACGTCTCACGATGTCCTCGAGGTCCGCGCCGGTGTAGCCCTCGGTCCGCTCGGCGATGTCGTTGAGGTCCACATCGTCGGTGAGGGGCATGCCGCGGCTGTGAATCCGCAGGATGTGGAGTCGGCCTTCCTTCTCCGGCACAGGCACGTAGACCAGGTCGTCGAAGCGGCCGGGCCTCAGCAGCGCGGGGTCCATGAGCGCCGGACGGTTAGACGCACCGATGACGACGACGCCGCGCAGCTCCTCGAGGCCGTCCATCTCCGCGAGGAGCGTGTTGACGACGCGCTCCGTGACGGCAGGCTCGCCCAGTCCGCCGCCCCGGGCGGGCGCCATGGAATCGATCTCGTCGATGAAGATCACTGTGGGCGCCACCTGACGCGCCCGCTGGAAGAGTCTCGAGACCTGGCGCTCCGACTCGCCGTACCACTTCGACAGCAGGTCGGACGACTTCGTCGCGATGAAGTTCGCTTCCGCCTCACGGGCGACGGCCTTGGCGAGCATCGTCTTGCCCGTACCCGGCGGACCGAAGAGGAGGAAGCCTTTCGCCGGCCGGATGCCCAGACGCTCGAAGGCCTCGGGATGCCTGAGCGGCAGCTCGATGCCTTCGCGGAGCTCGCGCTTCGCGTCGTCCAGGCCGCCGATGTCATCCCAGCCGACGTTCGGTGCCTCGATCATGATTTCCCGCAGCGCCGACGGCTGGACCCGCTTCAGCGCCTTCATGAAATCGTCACGCGTCACCCGGAGGTTCTCCACCACCGACGCCGGGATCTCGCCCGCGTCGAGGTCCAGCTGCGAAACGCTGCGGCGCAGGGTCTCCATGGCGGCTTCACGGGCGAGGGCGGACATGTCGGCGCCGACGAAGCCGTACGTCACGCGCGCCAGCTCAGTGAGGTCGACGTCCTCCTCCATGGGCATGCCGCGGGTATGGATGTTCAGGATCTCGGTACGACCCTTCACGTCCGGTACGCCGACGACGATCTCGCGGTCGAACCGTCCCGGCCGGCGGAGCGCCTCGTCGATGGCGTCCACGCGATTCGTTGCGCCGATGACGACGACGTTCTGCCTAGGTTCGAGGCCGTCCAGCAGCGTCAGCAGCTGGGCGACCACCCGGCGCTCCACCTCACCCGTCACGTCCTCCCGTTTCGGCGCGATCGAATCGATCTCGTCAATGAAGATGATCGACGGCGCCTGCTGGCCCGCCTGCTGGAAGACCTCCCGGAGGCGCTGTTCCGATTCGCCGTAGTACCGGCCCATGATCTCCGGCCCGGCGATGTGGAAGAAGCGCGCGTCCGCCTCGTTCGCCACGGCGCGGGCCAGGAGCGTCTTGCCCGTGCCCGGCGGGCCGTAGAGCAGAACGCCCTTCGGCGGGTCGATGCCCAGCCGCTGGAAGAGCTCCGGATGCTTGAGCGGAAGCTCGATCATCTCCCGGACCTGCTCCAGCGTGTCGCCGAGGCCGCCGAGGTCGTCGTACGTCACCGTGGCAGGCCGCTGCTCCTCCATTTCGACGAACTCTGGGAGCAGCTCGATTTCCGTTTCCTGCGCGATCTGGACGATGCCGCGGGGTGTTGTGGAGATGACCCGGAGGCGGATCTCCTGGAGGCCGAACGCGGGCTGCTCGAAGAACATGCGGAACAGGTCGTCCGGCACACCGCTCTGCTGCTGCTGCTGCTGCATCTGGTTCCGCTGGTATATGGACGTCGAGATGACGTCGCCTGCCACCAGCGGCCGCTGGAAGAGCGTGCGGCGGAGCATCTCGCCGGAACCGACGAGGCGCAGGTTCTTCTGCGCCGGCGCCAGCTGGATGCGGCGGGCAGGTTTCGGGTCGGCCGGCCGGACGGCGATGTGGTCGCCGATGCTCACGCCGGCGTTGCCCCGCTGCAGGCCGTCCAGCCGGATGACGTCGAGGCCGTCGTCCTCGGCATACGGCGGCAGCGCCAGGGCGGCCGTCTGTCGCTTCCCGTTCACCTCGATGACCGCGCCCTCGCGGATTCCCATCTGCTGCATGGACTTCCGACTCAGGCGCGCCGTGCCGGTGCCCACGTCCTGCGGCTTCGCGCCCGCCACCTGGAGCTTCGCGCCCTCGTTCCTCTGGTCCGCCATCCGGCCCCTCCCCGCGCCAACGGGCGCGCAACGCCACAATATTCGCTGGAATGATGCGGTGGACCGGGCGCAAGAACCGTGCAGCATGGACGGGGGGACAGGCCCCCGATTCGCGGCACGGCCGATTTGTGGGGGTTCGCCGCTTCATCCAGACATGAAGTCGGCCCAAGGGTCACTGCGGTGGGAGATCCGGTCTTCGGTTTCGACGCGATCCAGGCGACGGATCGGAAGCCTGGATGCATTATGGGATCGGGAGTTGCATTGCCCATGGACAGGCGCGACCTGCGCATGGCACGAACGGACGATTCGCGATTCGGGAGCCTGTCCCCATGAACAAGACACGGGCCGTCCTCCTCGACGTGGACTGCACCCTCATCGACAGCAACGACGCCCACGCCCGGGCCTGGGTGGACGCCGGGTCGGAGTTCGGCCACGCCATCGCGTTCGCCGACGTACGGCCCCTCATTGGCATGGGCGGCGACAAGGTACTTCCGCGCCTGACCGGCCTGGAGGAGGACAGCCCCGAAGGGACCCGCATCCTGGACCGGCGGGGCGAGATCTTCCGGGAGCGCTACCTCCCGGCACTCGTGGCGCTGCCCGGCGCCCTGGACCTCGTGCGCCGCCTCCGGGACGACGGGAAGACCCTCGTCGTCGCCACGTCCGCCAGCGAGGAGGACCTCGAGGCGCTCCTCGAGCAGGTAGGGCTGGAGGACCTCCTCACCGAGGCCACGAACTCCGACGATGCCGACGAATCGAAGCCGGCGCCGGACATCGTCGAGGCCGCGCTGGAGAAGGCGGGTGCTGCGGCGGCGCACGTCGTCATGATCGGCGACACGCCCCACGATGTGGCGGCTGCGCTCCAGGCGGGCGTCCGGATCATCGGCGTCCGCTGCGGCGGCTGGGCTGACGAGGACCTGCGTGGCGCCGCCGCGGTCTACGACGATCCCGCCGCCATCCTCCGGGACTACGACCGCTCCATCCTGGCGGGCTGAGTCAGCGCACCGCCGCGGCGCCCGTCCGTGACTCGAGGATCGGGCCGAGCTCCGCCCAGACCGTGCGGGCGATGATCCGGTGGCCTTCGGGGCTGGGGTGGATGCCGTCGTCCAGGTTGAGGGCGGGATTGCCCGCCACGCCCTCCAGGAGGAACGGGACGAGGGCTGCGTCGTGTTTGCGCGCCATTTCCCGGAAGACCTGGCGGAAGCGCGTCGTGTAGACCTGCCCGAGGTTGGGCGGCGCTTCCATCCCGAGGATGAGCAGGTCCGCGTCGGGATAGCGGTCCTTCGTCCGGGTGAGGATGGCATCCAGGTTGGAGCGCATGGCGTCGGGGTCGAGCGCCCGGAGGCCGTCATTGGCGCCGAGCTCCAGGATGAGGACGTCCACGGGCTGCTGGAGCGACCAGTCGATGCGTCGCAGGCCGCCGGCCGACGTCTCGCCGCTGATGCCGGCGTTCACCACCTCGAAGGGAAGGCCCGCCGAGTCGATCGTCGCCTGCAGCACGGCGGGATAGGCCAGCTCCGCGGCGATCCCGTAGCCGGCCGTGAGGCTCGTTCCCACAACGACGATGTTCTGCGTTTCCTCCATGTGCGGCGGAACCGGCGCGACCGGCGCCCCGCGCGATTCGTCCGCGACGCCTGCCGCAGCCCCGGTTTCCTCCATGTCGACGTCGCCGGCGGGCACGTCCGCCCGCGGGCCGCCACCGCCGGCATCGCATGAGGTTAGCGCCACGGCGCAGAGGCCGAGTATTATCCGCCGCATGATGATCATCGCACGCAATCTGAGTCAGACCTACCGCAGCGGCACGCAGCCGCTCACGGTGCTTCGCGACATCGACCTGGAGATCGAGGCGAACGAGTTCGTTGCCATTCTCGGGCCGTCCGGCAGCGGCAAGACCACGCTCCTCGGCCTGCTCGCCGGCCTGGATACGCCGGCGACGGGAACCGTCGATCTGGCCGGCCAGCGGCTGAGCAATCTTACCGAGGACGGACGGGCGAAGTTTCGCGCGGCCAACATAGGCTTCGTCTTCCAGACATTCCAGCTCGTGCCGACGCTGACGGCACTGGAGAACGTCCTGGTCCCTCTGGAGCTCGCCGGCGCGCCGGGCAGCGGGCGGGAGCTCGAGGCACGTGCCGAGTCGCTGCTGGCGCGGGTGGGGCTGGGGGACCGCGTCGGCCACTACCCGCAGCAGCTCTCCGGCGGCGAGCAGCAGCGCGTCGGACTCGCCCGCGCCTTCGCCGGTGAACCGAAGATCCTGTTCGCCGACGAGCCCACCGGCAACCTCGACGCCGAGACGGGCGGCCGCATCGTCGACCTCATGGTCGGCCTGAACGCGGAATCCGACACGACGCTCGTGCTGGTCACCCACGACCTCGACCTCGCAGCCCGGGCAGGCCGCATCCTGCGGCTGGCGGCCGGGCGGCTGGTGTCCGACGAGCGGAGGGGCTGACGTGCGCACGCCGTTCTGGCTGTCCCTGGCGTGGCGGGAGGGAAGGTCGAGCGTCCGACGCCTCGGCGTCTACATGGGCACCATCACCGTGGGCGTAGCCGCGCTGGTGGCGGTGAACTCGTTCCGGGCGCAGGTGGTGCAGTCCGTGGACGGCGAGGCGAGGGCCCTCCTCGGCGCCGACGTTCGTCTGCAGAGCACGCGCACGTTCCCGGACAGCGTAGACGCCATCCTCGACTCCGTGGCGGAGCTTGGCGTTCCGGTCGCCCGCGTGGTGACGACTGCGTCCGTTGCCCTGACACAGGCGGGCGCACCGCAGCTCGTGCAGCTGCGGGCGGTGGAGGGCGGCTACCCCTGGTACGGCGAGATGGTGACGGACCCCGCGGGCGCCTGGGCCGGCCTGGCAGACCGTCCGCGCGTGGCGCTCCTGGAGGCGGCGCTGATGGAGCAGCTCGGCCTGGGGGTGGGGGACAGCGTCCGGCTGGGGGCGGCCTGGTTTCGCGTGGACGCGGCCCTCACGTCGCTCCCGCCTGAGTTCACCTTCCGCAACGCCTTCGGCCTTCGGGCATACATCAGTGCCGCCCACCTCGAGGAGACCGGGCTGATCCAGTACGGCTCACTGGCGCGTCACGAGGCGTTCCTCAGGATTCCCGACCCGGGCGAACTGAGCCGGTTCGTGGAGGCGAACCGCGAGAGCTTCCGCGCGGCGGGCGTTGGCGTCAACACGGCGGCCGAGCAGGCGGAGAACCTCGGCAGGGCCCTGGAAGTCCTCGGCCGCTTCCTCGGCCTGGTCGGCCTGAGCGCGCTCCTGCTGGGCGGGCTCGGCGTGGCCAGCGCCGTGAACGTGTTCGTGAAGGACAAGCGTCGCACCGTTGCCGTGCTGCGCTGTCTCGGCGCCACGCAGCGCACCGCCTTCGGTGCGTACCTCCTGCAGGCGACGACTCTGGGCGTGACGGGGGCGGCGCTCGGCGCCCTCGCCGGCGTCGGCATCCAGGCCCTGCTCCCGGGACTCGTCCGGGATCTGGTACCGGTCGACGTCGTGTTCGCCGTGCAGTGGCACGTGATCGCCATGGGCATCGCCATCGGTGCACTCGTCGCCGCTGCCTTCTCGCTGCTGCCTCTCCTCGCAGTCCGCGGGATCTCGCCGCTTCGCGCTCTCCGCCACGACGTGGACGACGCCCCGCGCCGCCTCGACCCGCTGCGGCTTGCGGCCGTGTTCGGCCTGGCGGCAAGCGTCGCGGGCGTGGCCGTCTGGCAGGCCGGTGACTGGCGGATCGGGCTGGGCTATGCCAGTGCACTCGTCGCCGGCCTCGTCGTACTCTGGGCATGCGCGCGCCTCCTCGTCGCTGCAACGCGCCGCGCCGCCCGCAGCGGCTTCGCCATCGCAAGGCGGGGAGGCACGGGTGAAGGACGCCGCCGCGTGTTCGCGGCGCGACAGGGCATGGCGAACCTTTACCGGCCCCGGAACCAGACGGCCGCCGTCACGATGGCCCTGGGGTTCGGCGTGTTCCTCGTTGCGACGCTCTGGGTGGTGCAGGCGAACCTTCTGGGCTGGCTCAGGACGGACGCCGCCACTCCCCAGCCCAATCTCGTACTGTTCGACATCCAGCCGGACCAGGTCGAGGACGTCCGGGCCACCATCGCCCCGTTCGCCGATACGCGGCCGGACGTTGTCCCCATCATCCCCGCCCGCATCGCCGGGATCAACGGGGAGGACGCCCGCGAGATCCTGGCCGCACGTAGTCCCCGCGTGGAGCCGTGGGCCCTCCGCCGCGAGTACCGGCACACGTTCCGCGACACGATCACCGGCGGCGAGCGACTCGTCGCTGGCCAGTGGTGGGCGGACGCACCAGCCGCGGAGCCGGGTGTCGTCCGGATGTCCGCCGAGCAGGATGTCGCGCGCAGCCTCGGCGTGGGGATCGGCGATCGCATGACCTGGGACGTGGCAGGCGTGCGGGTCGAGTCCGTCATCACGAGCATCCGGACCGTGGACTGGGCGCGATTCGAGACGAACTTCTTCTTCGTCTTCGAACCCGGCGGGCTGGCTGGTGCGCCGCAGTCCGCGGTGAGCCTCGTCAGCATCGCCGATGACTCCACGCGTGCCGTTGCGCAGCGGGTCATCGCGGAGGCGTTCAGCAACGTGTCCATCGTGGACCTCGAGTCCGTCCAGCGCGTGCTCCGCCGCATCATCGACCGGGTGGTGGATGCCATTCGCTTCATGGCCGCCTTCAGCGTCGCGGCAGGCATCCTCGTGCTGTTCGGCTCCATCGCCGCGTCACGTTTTCAGCGTGTGCGGGAAAGCGCGCTGCTCCGCGCCCTCGGCGCCACCCGCAGCCAGGTGCGGCAGACCCTCCTCGTGGAGTACGCCGCCCTCGGCGCACTCGCGGCCTTCACCGGCGTCATCCTCGCCGGAATCTCCGGCTGGCTCGTCGTGCGGCTGGTGTTCGAGATGCCGTTCACCCTCCCCCTCGTCTCCCTCGTCGCCATCTGGATCGGGGTGGCGGCTGCGGCTGCCGCCCTCGGCATGCTGAACAGCCGGGAGGCGTTGCGCAGCACACCGCTGGCCGCTCTGCGGGAGGCTGAGAACTGAAACAGCCCCCGACGAAACAGCCCCCGACCCTGGTGGGTCGGGGGCTGCCGTGCGCGCCCGCGGTGCGTGCGCTCGTGCCGGTGTGACTGTTGACTACTCGCTGCCGTGCCGCCGGAGCAGCTCCTGGCGGTGCGCCTCGCTGGCGAAGACGGCCACCTCCACGCGCCGGTTGAGCGCGCGCCCGGCCTCCGTCTCATTGCCCGCCACCGGCTCCGTCAGGCCCATGCCCATCGTGCGGACACGGTTCGCCTGCACACCCTGGGAGACCAGGAAGTTCCGGGCAGCCGCAGCGCGCCGCTCCGACAGGCCCTGGTTGTACGTCGCCGATCCCACGTTGTCCGTGTGCCCGACGATCAGCACTTCCGTCTCCGGATACTGGCGAAGACTGTTGGCGAAGTTCGTCAGGTTCGAACGCGCCGCACCACGCACCACGTCGGAGTCGAAATCGAACAGCAGGCCGGACTCGAACGTGATGAGCAGGCCCTCACCGTACCGCTCCACGCGCGCACCCTCGAGCTCCGATGCGAGCTCCTCGCGCTGCCGGTCCATCTGCGCGCCGATCACTGCGCCTGCAGTACCGCCGATGGCCGCACCGATGATGGCGCCCCGCGCCGTGGATCCCGTCGCGCTCCCCACTGCCGCGCCCACCGCACCACCCGCGGCAGCGCCGATGGCCGCTCCCCGCTGCGTCTGATTCAGACTCGCGCAGCCGCTCGCAAGCGCCGCAATCGCGACGATGGCCGCAGAATTCCGTATCATTGTCGTCATGTTTCACCCTCTCTGGCGTACCGGACGTACTTCCTCGAACATCCTCGCACAATACAGGGCAAACGGAGTGCCACGGTCAAGCGGGGCGGGCAGCCGCTGCCGGGCCCGGCATGTCCTCTTTCGCGGACGGACCGCCTGGAAGGGCGCGGTACAGGGAGAGGACGACGGCCAGGTGGACCGGCAGAACGAGGGCGACGATGGGGCCGTTCGCCTGGTATACGGCGGGGAGGGCGTGCAGGACCAGGCCTGAGACCGACAGCGCAGCCAGTGCGATGCTGGAAGGCCATGCGAGCCGCGCGACGGCGTGCCGCCGCCGGCCGGGACTGCCGGTCAGCAGGGCCAGCGGCGCGGCCACGGCCAGCAGCACACCGAGCGGGTTCACCTGGAGCAGGTTCAGGTTGCCGTACGTGGCGGTGTGGCTCGTGGCGGTCCACAGCAGGGCCAGGATCAGCCCGAAGAAACCGGTGAGGACGCCCCACACCGTGATGCCCATTGCAAGGCCGGCGCGGGCCCGCCGCCCCGTCCTGGCAGCCTCGCCGAGGGCGGCCGTGGCGAGGGCAATGAAAAGGCCGGCGAGCAGATAGAAATGCGTACGAGCCGGCGGATCCTCGGGTGGGGGCTGGCGGTCCGCCAGGAAGAGCGTGCGCTCCTCCGCGACGAGGGGCACGACCCGGCCGTCCTCGTCCGCGACCTCCACCGATCGCAGGCGTTTCATCAGCTCCATGGGGATGAAGCCCTCCTCCCACGCATCGATCTCCCGGTCCGTCGGCGACCCCAGGCCGAGGAGCAGGCCGGTGAACGTCGGAGTACTCCCCGCCGTGAGCCGCAGGCTGTGCGATCGGAAGGTGGTGCCGGTGGGCATACCGGCGAGCCGGGACCCGATGGCGCCGCCGATGGCGCGGTCCAGGGCGTCACGGATCCGCGTCGAGCAGTTGTCCCGGAAATAGTCGTAGAGATAGTCACGGTTCTGCGGCAGCCAGTTCCACTCCAGGAACTCCCGCAGCGCGTGACGCTGCGACGGGGTCATGTTCAGCCGCTGCAGCCAGATGCTCCGGTCATGGAACGAGTAGCTGGCAACCTCGTCCTCCGCCGACCGCACGCCCATGGAATAGAGCATGCTACCCTTCAGCAGCCGCGGTATGAAGTCCTGCTGGTTGAAGTCGAAGATGCCGTAGTTGTACGAGACGGTGCTGCCCGTGGCGGCGTCGTGGATCCAGATTGCGTTGTGGCCGAACTTCTCCCAGACCGCCTCGCCCGGACCGAACGTGGCGTGGTACACGGTGAGGTTCGCGCCGGCCGGCGGCGTCTCCGGCTCCTGCCCCGCGGCTGCCTGCGCCGCAGCCAGCAGGACCAGGGTCACTCCCACCGTGCGCATCATGCCGCCCATCGTGCAGCACGGTCTCTCATGACCGGTTCGCCGGCGACTCAGCAGGTGAAGGCCGGCTCGAACTCCTCGAGCTGGAGCTGGAGCGTGCCGAAGGACACCCGCGCGCGCAGCATGACGAGTTGCCGCGATCCGTTTTCCGCGAAGTAGACCTCCGCCTCGCCGCCCTCGGAGAACATGCCGCTCGTCCGGATGATGGGCTGCAGCACGAGCGTCTCGAACGTACCCGCCGGCACCCGCACCGTTTCGCGTCGCAGAACGCGGACACGCACCGGATTGCCGTCGGGGTTCCAGTACCGGTCGAGATGATATTCCCGACCCACCTCCAGGTCCATCGTGCGGAGGTAGTAGAGGAACGCGGTGTCGTCCAGCGGCTCCGCAGTGGGCAGGGTGCCGGACTCCGGTCGGTCATTCGTGTGCCCGGTCCACCTGAGCTCGGCGGGGAAGAACTCCCGCGTACGGCGACGGCGGAAGTTGATCTCGTGGGTGTTCTGCTCGAACCGGTGTGAAAACACCTCTCGAACGTCGAGCCACGAGTCGAACCGGTTGTTCACGCTCGCGAACAGAAATCTCCCCCGCAAGGTGAAGAGCGCATGGAAGGCGGGACGGCCGCGGATGCTGTCCACGCCGAGTATGCTCATCGTCCCCGTGCCCACGCGCCCCACGACGTTGTAGCTGACGCGATACGAGGCACGCTCGCCCACACCGAACGGCAGGCGGGGAGAGGTGCCCGACCCGCCGTCCGGACAGGCCGGCGCCGCCGGGACCTGCGCGTACGAACTCGCCGGCGTCAAGGCCGCCACGGAGACCGCCACAATCAGCATCAGCGCGGACCGTCCCGCCATCAAGACTCCATGTGGTTGATCAGTCAATCGACCCAGTAACGCACTTCTACACGGCGGACGGTGTCACGCTCCATGATGAAGCGGACCGTCTCCTGTCCGGCCACCAGGCACTCGTCGCATACGTACAGCATCATGTCCGCGTCGCTCTCGTCCGGTTCGCCCAGCGCGGCGCGCACCGCGTCCGAGTCCTGGCCCGGCCGGACCGGCGCGCCGGGCTGCAGGAAACGCCCATCCGAGATGACCACCGACGCGAGAATCTCCTTGCCGTCGTACCCGGCACGATGAATCTCCGCGACGAGGCCCGCATAATACAGCGTCAGAACGGAATCCGTGACGGTGGGGTCGTGGCGGTTCGACACCGTGTGCGCATGCACGCTGTCGGGACCGCCGAGACGGGCCTCCAGTTCCGATCGCGAGGAGCCCAGCTCGATGGGGCCCTCACGAAAGAACAGCGAAACTCCCGCATCCGTGGGAGGCATGGGCATGCCGCCCGATTCCGCAGGCGCGTCCCGCCCTTCGCACCCTCCGGCCGGCAGCAACAGCGTCAGAACGGCGAGGGCAGCGCGCACTTTCGGTCGCAACACACGAATACAGTAGGCACGAACGCCTGTGGACGAAAGGGACGGATGGAGGAAGGGGGCGTCTTTCGACGCCCCCGGAGGCTTTTGCTGCGCGGTTGATTCTCGGCTCGCGTACCGAGAGAGAAGATGAACGGGACCTGTCGCGTTTCCGCAGCCCCGGTCATTGCCCGAAGGATACCTCCCGCCGGAAAGCCCCGACATAGTCAAACTGCGGATTTCGCGTAAGGAAAAGTCCTACACCCGGACTCGCCGCCCGCCGCCTTGAGCCGCCTACGCCGGGACGCTACGTTGCCCCGGCGCCGGTCACGCGGGCGCAGTCCTCCAACACCGGATTTCCTGATGCGACGCCACGTATCGCTCCTCCTCGGCGCAATCGCCCTGGCCGGCTGCGCCGCCGGCCCCGCCACCTACGACGTCATCATCCGCAACGGCACCGTGTACGACGGCTCCGGCGGTGCGCCGTTCCGTGCCGATGTTGGCCTGGTGGGCGATTCCATTGTCGCCGTTGGGGACCTTGCCGCCGCCCGCGCCCGCGTGGAGGTCGATGCCGATGGCCTCGCCGTGGCGCCGGGCTTCATCAACGTGCTGTCGTGGTCCACGGAGTCCCTGCTGCATGACGGCCTGGCGCAAAGCAGCATCAGGCAGGGCGTCACGCTGGAGGTCATGGGGGAGGGTTCGTCCATGGGCCCGCTCAACGACGCCATGAAGCGGGAGATGCTCGAGGAGCAGGGCGACATCCGCTTCGAAGTCGGGTGGACGACGCTCGGTGAGTACCTGGAGCACCTGGAGCGGCGCGGCGTGTCCACGAACGTGGCCTCCTTCGTTGGCGCGACGACGGTGCGGGTCCATGAGCTGGGCCATGAGGACAGGCCGCCGTCGCCGGAGGAGCTCCGGCGGATGCGGAGTCTCGTCCGGCAGGCGATGGAGGAGGGTGCTCTGGGCGTGGGGTCGTCGCTCATCTATGCGCCGGCGTTCTACGCGGGGACGGACGAGCTCGTGGCCCTCGCGGAGGAGGCGGGCGCGGCGGGAGGCATGTACATCTCGCACATCCGGAGCGAGGGCAACGGCCTGCTGGAGGCGGTGGAAGAGCTGATCACCGTCGCGAGGCGTGCGGGCATCCCCGCGGAAATCTACCACCTGAAGGCGGCCGGGTCGGAGAACTGGGCGAAGATGGACACCGTGATCGCCCGCGTGGAGGAGGCCCGCGCCGAGGGGCTGCGTATCACGACGGACATGTACACGTATACGGCGGGCGCTACGGGGCTGGACGCGGCGATGCCGCCATGGGTGCAGGAGGGCGGGCTGCAGGAGTGGCGGCGGCGCCTGCAGGACCCCGCCATCAGGGCGAGGGTGCTCAGTGAGATGCGGACGCCCACGACCGAGTGGGAGAGCCTCTACCTCCTGGCAGGCAGTCCCGAACGGGTCCTCCTCGCGGCCTTCCGGCAGGACTCCCTCAAGCACCTCACGGGGAAGACGCTGGCGGAGGTTGCCCGGATGCGCGGGACGTCCGCGGAGGAGGCGGCCATGGACCTCGTGGTACTCGACGACAGCCGCGTCGGGACGGTCTACTTCCTCATGTCAGAGGAGAACCTCCGCAAGCAGATCCGGCTTCCATACATGAGCTTCGGGTCGGACGCAGGGTCCATGGCCCCCGAGGGCGCGTTCCTGCGGTCGAACCCCCATCCACGGGCGTACGGCAACTTCGCCCGCCTGCTGGGCCGTTATGTCCGGGACGAAGGCGTCATCACACTGGAGGAGGCCGTGCGCCGCCTGACGACGCTGCCTGCGGAGAACTTCGGCCTGAAGCGACGTGGCGCCCTGCGTGAAGGGTACCACGCGGACGTCGTGGTGTTCGACCCGGCCACCATCACCGACCATGCGACGTTCGAGGCGCCACACCAGTACGCCACGGGAGTCGTCCACGTCTTCGTCAACGGCGAGGCCGTCCTCCGGGACGGCGACCACACGGGTGCGCTGCCCGGCCGGGTCGTGCGCGGTCCGGGCTGGACCGGCTGGGCGGAACGGCCCGGGCGCGACTGACGCCCGGCCCGCCGGTCCTGCCCGTCACCCGCCGTCGAGGTGGCGCCGGAAGAAGGACACGGTGAGGGGCCAGGCGCCTCGCGTGGCCGCCATGTTCGCGCCTTCCCTGCCGTCCTGCTGCCGGAGAAATCCGTGGCCGGCGCCGTCGAACATGTGGACCTCGTATGACTTCCCGAGTCGCCTCATCTCCTCGTCCGCGGGCGGCACCGTCGCGTTCACCCGGGCGTCATCGCCGGCGTACAGCCCCAGGACCGGCGCCTCGATCCTCTGCAGCCGATCCGTGGCCGGCGAGCTCCCGTAGTAGACCACCGCCGCGCCGACGTCGGACGACATCACGGCGTGGGTGAACGAGGCTGTACCGCCCCAGCAGAACCCCACGATGCCATACGTGCCAGCCGCCGCGGGCAGCGCCGTACCCCATGCGCCGATGGCCCGCAGCTGCTCCTGGTAGACGGCCGGGTCGAGAGTCCGGATTGCGGCTGTCGCCTGCTCCCTCAGCGGGTCGCCCTCCGGCCCGACGGGGAGGTCGTGGGCCGTCATGAGGTCCGGGGCGATGGCGATGAAGCCGTCCGCAGCGAGCTGGTCCGCCACGGCCCGGATCCAGGCGGTCAGACCGAAGATCTCGTGGACCACGAGCACCACCGGCGCAGGCGTGCTCCGCTCCGGATACACGACCCACGCCCGGATGCTGTCGCCATCGCCCACGGGGACCATCGCCCACTCCGCGTGCCGGGGCGATGCTGCGAGCCGGCCGGCAGCGCTGGCCGCATCGGCCGGCAGTCCCGGCGCACGGAGCGGGACCGTTTCGTCGGCGGGCACGGCCGGCAGCGGACCGGCGGCGGCGATGCCGGCGTCCGCGGCGGGGAGTGCGCCCTGTCCCGCGCAGGCCACGACGAGCGTGCACAGGGCAATGGCAACGATGATGGCTGCACGTGTCATGGCTGGACTCCGGGGCTGCGATGGGGGAGGTGATTGCGACTATAGTGGCCGTGGCCGGCCGGATGCACCAGAGCGGGGTGTGTGCGGGGTCGCCGTCGTGGCGACGGCAACCCCGCACTGCGTGGCGCTACCCGAGGACGGGTTCCGGGTGAACCATGGCGGAATCAACCGCCGGCGGCGTCACGTGGACGCCGTTGCCACCGGCCATGATGGCCGTGATGGTGGCGATGTTCACGATCTCCTGGACGCTGGAGTAGTAGTTCAACGCGTTCACCGGCTTGTTCAGCCCCATGAGGATCGGGCCGATGACGTCGCCGCCGGCGAGCCGCTGCACCAGCTTCAGGGAGATGTTGCCCGACTGCACGTTCGGGAAGATCAACACGTTCGCGTCTCCCCGGATGAGCGAATGCGGGAAGTTCCGCTCGACGATCTCCGGGATGAGCGCCGTGTCGGGCGCCATCTCGCCTTCCACCACCAGCCCGGGCGCGCGCTTGCGGGCCAGCCGCGTGGCGTCCGCCATGCGGTGTGCGAAGGCGTGGTTTACCGAGCCGAAGTTGCTGAATGACAGCATCGCGACCCGCGGTTCCACGTCGAAGTAGCGCTGCGCGATGTCCGCCGCGTTCACGGCGATCTCCGCCAGCTCATCCGCCGTCGGCTCGATGTTGACGGTGGCATCCGCGAAGAACAGCACGCGGTCGCGGACGATGACGCAGTACATCCCGGCCACCTTCGTCACGCCCGGCCGCAGCTTGAGAATCTGCAGGGCCGGCCGGATGGTCTCCGGGTACGAGCGGTTCAGGCCGCACACGAGCCCGTCCGCGTCGCCCATGTGCACCATCATGACACCGAGGTACGCGGGATCCTGGAGCATGAGGCGGGCGGTATGCGGCGTGACGCCCCGCCTCTCCCGGAGCCGGTACAGCTCATTCGCATAGGTCTCCATCCGCGCCGCCGGATCCAGGATTTCGACGGTGTCGTGGAGGTCGATGCCCAGGGCATCGGCGCGGTTGTGGATGTGCTCGGGATCGCCCACCAGGACGGGCCGGGCAATGTGTTCGTCCGCCAGCGTGAGGGCCGCCCGCAGGATCTTCTCCTCGCCGCTCTCCGGCAGGACGATCCGCTTCAGGCCGACACGGCGCGCCTTGTTCTGCAGCGACCGCGTAACCTCCCGCGCCTTGCCGAGGATGCGACGCTCGAGGCTCTCGGCATACGCCTCCCAGTCCGTGATGGGCTGGCGCGCGACGCCGGTCTCCACTGCCGCCCTTGCCACGGCAACGGCCTCCCACGTCAGCACACGGAAATCGAACGGCTTCGGGATGATGTAGTCCGGCCCGAAGGAGAACCGCTCGCCGCCGTACGCGTTGATGACCGCGTCGGGGACCTCCTCCTTGGCGAGCGCCGCCAGGGCGTGGGCGGCCGCCAGCTTCATCTCCATGTTGATGGCGCGGGCCCGCACGTCGAGGGCGCCGCGGAAGATGAACGGGAAGCCGAGGACGTTGTTGACCTGGTTGGGGTAGTCCGAGCGGCCCGTGGCCATGATGACGTCGGGACGCGCGGCCTTGGCGTCGGGGTAAGTGATCTCGGGGTCGGGGTTGGCCATGGCGAAGACGATGGGGTTATCCGCCATCGACCGCACCATGTCCTGCGACACGAGGTCCTTGCTGGACACGCCCACGAACACATCCGCACCGACGAGGGCATCGCCGATGGTGCGGCATTCGGTCCGCCGCACGTACGCCTGCTTGTACTTGTTCATGGCATCGGCGCGCCCCTCGTACAGCACACCCTTGCTGTCCACCATCAGCACGTTGGCAGGATCGACACCCAGGGCGATGTACATGTTGGCGCAGGCAATGCCCGCGGCGCCGGCTCCTGCGAAGACGACCTTGATCTTCGAGATGTCCTTGCCGGTCAGTTCCAGCGCATTCAGCAGCGCCGCGCTGCTGATGATGGCCGTGCCGTGCTGGTCATCGTGGAAGATCGGGATGTCCATCTGCGCCTGGAGCGTCTCCTCGATGTGGAAGCATTCCGGCGCCTTGATGTCCTCGAGGTTGATGCCGCCGAACGTCGGCTCCAGCAGCTTCACGCAGCGGATCAGCTCATCGGCGTCCTCGGTGGCGACCTCGATATCGAAGACGTTGACGTCGGCGAAGCGCTTGAACAGCACGCCCTTCCCCTCCATGACGGGCTTGCCGGCAAGGGCCCCGATGTTGCCCAGTCCGAGGACCGCCGTACCGTTCGAGATGACCGCCACGAGGTTGCCGCGCCCGGTGTAGCGGAACGCTTCGTCCGGGTCCTTCTCGATGCGCAGACAGGGAATCGCTACGCCCGGCGTATAGGCCAGGGAAAGATCACGCTGGGTCAGACACGGCTTGGAAGCAATGACTTCGAGCTTGCCGGGCCGGCCGCCATCGTGGTAATCGAGTACTTCGCTCTCACGAATGACCATGGCTCGCCTTCTTGAACGGGAGACCGGTGTGGGTCCGTGGCGGGAATGCCATCCCCCCAATCCCGATGCTAGGCGGGCGCGCGGAAGGCTACAATAGGGAGAGGACCCCTGTGCGGGTCGGGAGAGACCCGACGCTGCCTGTGGTCATTCCACGCCGGCGGTCCGCTGCAGCCACCGGACGTAGCCGATGACGTGCTGGACATCGCGACGGGTGAGCCCCGGCACCGCCGGCATGTCACCGAACCGCCAGTGGTGGGCACGCACGCCCTGGCTTACGGCGAGCTGGAACGCCTCATCGCCATGGTGCGCCGGCCGGTACACCGAATGTACGAGGGGCGGGCCCTGATCCGTGCCCAGCGCGATGGGGCCGTGGCAGGATGCGCAGTGCATGTCGAACAGGCCGCGGCCCCGCTCGAGACCCGCCGGCACCGCCGCTCCCGACAGCGCCGCCGAATCGACCCGCGGCCCCGGCTCGCAGCCCGCGCCGAGCAGGAACAGCGTCGCGACTCCGTGCCTGACCAGCGCCGGCCTCGTCCTGCCCGGCCGGCGGCGCCGCATCGCCTGATTCGCGGGCCTGCTCATGGCCGTCGAGTCATCCGTCCCACACCCAGCCATATCCGGTCCTCGCTGCGTACTGTCCACCCGGCAGCCGCCTGCCGGCCCTGGCAGTAAGGTTCTGCCTGACACGGGAAACGGCAATCTCCCGCTGGAAATCCAGCGCTCACGTCCATACTCTCATACCCGGTACACGCAGCCCCGCACGCCGTGCGGGACCAGCACAGACAACGAGGTAACCATGATCAGATACGGCCTGGCCGTCCTGGCGGGCATGCTGCTCGCCGCCGCACCGGCCCATGCCCAGTCCCACCAGCACGCCCCCGCCGCAACCCCGGCACAGCCCGCCGCCCACTCGCACCAGGACGGTGGGCACGAGCACTGCGCAAAACACGCCGAGAAGCACGGCACGAAACAAGCCGCCGATGCCGCCGCGCCGGCAGGTGCGGCGCACGCCGGTCATGGCGCCAGCGCTGCACAGGCGGCCGGGGACGGCCAGACCGGCCACGACATGGGCGCCATGCACAGGTACGCGCCGATGATGCTGATCCGGCACCGGGACGGTCTCGGCCTGACGGGCGAGCAGGTGGCAGCGCTGGAGTCGCTGCAGGCATCGCACAAGGCGGACTGCGAGCGTCGCAAGGCCCTCGTAAAGGCGGCGGAGGACGCCGCGGCCGCAGAGCTGGCGGCGGACTCGCCCGACCTCGATGCGTACGGCACGCAGCTGCGGAATGCGGCGGGGCACCGTGTGGACTGCAAGGTGGACATGGCCCGCATGGTCGCGTCCGCGAAGGCGCTGCTGACACCGGAGCAGGCGTTGCACCTCGAGCACATGGATCACGCGGGACACTGAGGCCGCGACCGGCGCCCGATCCATGAACCGGGAGACCGGGATCGTCCTGCGACCGTCGACGCTGGCGGACCTGGATTGGGTGCTCGCCGTCGAAGGCGACCCGGAGATCGAACCGTACATCACGCGCTGGCCAGCCGCCCTCCACGAGGAGTCCATGGCCAGCGCTGCTGCGCGGCACCTGGTCGTCGCGGATGCCGAAGGCGACCGCCTCGGCTACGCGATCCTGCAGGGCATCGGCAATCCGGATCCCACCATCGAGCTGACGAGGCTGGTCATCGCGGAGCGGGGACGCGGCACCGGCCGCGCGGCGCTGCGCCTGCTGAAGGGCCTCGTGTTCGACGAGCTCGGCGCACACCGGCTGTGGCTGGATGTCGTGACGTCGAACGAGTCGGCGCGACGGCTCTACTCAAGCGAAGGCTTCGTCGAGGAAGGAATCCTGCGCGAAGCCGCCCGCCGGGCGGGCGGCTTCGCGTCGCTCGTGGTCATGTCCATCCTCGAACACGAGTACAGGTCCGGCTAAAGGCTCACGTCCCGTCGCGTTCGTGCCACGCCCTGAGTACAGCCGCCTCGCGTTCCGGCGTGAAGACGCCGCCAACCCTCGCCTGTGCTTCCGCCGACATCTCCCTGTACCACGCCTGGTCCGGTAGCGCATGGAACCAGTCGAGCGTGTCCCTCGTCGTCACGGCAAGCGGACGGAATGTGAGGCCGGCATCCAGAGCCCGCTTGATGCTGACGCGGGAGAAGCCCGCATTGTCGTCCGTCGGCGGCACCCAGACCGGCATGTCGGACCAGCCCCTCACCTCGTGTGCCTGGAGGAACTCCGGCGGTACCCACGTCAGGCGGATCGGACGCGTGCCATCCAGCGCCGACCGGATGCCGCCGAGCATCTCGGCGACGGACAGCTCACCCGCCGGGCCCGTCGCGTTGAACGTGCCGATTACGCGGCCTTCGGCGACGCGGACCGTCCACTCGGCGAGGTCGCGGGCATCGATGATCTGGACGGCGTCGTGGCCGGTTCCCGGCGCCAGCACCTCGCCGCCGCGCTGCAGGCGGAGCGGCCAGTACGTGAAGCGGCCCGTCAGATCGCCCGGCCCGACGATGAGCCCGGGCCGGATGATCGTCGCGCGACCCGGAAACCAGCGCTCCGACTCACGCTCCGATGCGGCCTTCAGCGGGCCGTACAGCTGGCCGACCCGCGCCTGCAGCGTCTGCATCGTCTCACGCAGGTAGTCCTCGCCCGTGTACTCCTCCAACCGCGTCGTCTCGTCCATCCCACGCACGCTGCTGTCGGCATACACGGAGATCGTCGAGATGAAGATGTACTGCCGGGTGGCCTCGCGAAGGACTTCGCCTGCGTCGCGGACCCAGAAGGGGAGTGTCGTGGGGTTGTCGATGACGACGTCCCACGTGACACCGCGGTCGACTTCCGCGCGAATGGCGTCCAGGCCGCCCGCCTCGTTACGGTCGCCCCGGAGGTGGTGTACTCCCGCGGGGAGGTCGGCCTGGCGGCGGCCTCGATTGAATACGGTGACGTCGTGGCCCCGGGCCACGGCATACCGGACCTGATGAGGCCCGGTGAAGCCGGTCCCTCCGAGGATGAGGATTCGCAGCGCGCGCGGAGGTGGGACGGCCGGGTCGCTCCGGCCGAGGACCGCCGCGAGAGGCCGCGGTGCGGCCCCGCCGAGTGCCGCAGCGCCGGTGGCCGCCGCGGTGATCTGAAGGAAATCACGTCGCGTCGTGAGCATGTCGGCTCCTGATGGGTTCGCGTTCGCCGGTTGGGTCAGCCTCATGGCGGCCCGCCCGGCCCGGTCTCGCGGCAGCGGCGGTGCCGCTCGGCTGCGGCCCGTACGGCCGCGATGCCCCGAGGCTCGTCCTCCCGCCGCTGCGCAAGGAGGACGTCGGGGAAATCCGTGAACATCCCCGTGACGCCGATTCCGGCCAGCCGCTCCATGACGCCGGGATCGTTCACCGTGTACGGATGCACTTCCATGCACAGCCGCCGGGCGGCATCCACCAGCGGGGCATCCACATCCCGCCACGACGGCCCGATGCCGACGGCATACTCGGCGACGGACGGGAGGCGCGCGCGTATGGTGCGGGACGTCGCCCACCGCCCTCCAATGAGCTGCACGAGCGGGAGGCATGGGTCGAGCTCGTGGACCATGCGCAGGCTCCGTTCGCTGAACGACTGGATGATCACGCGCCAGTCGGACGCGGCGGGTTCCCGCAGCCCGTGCCGGTCCAGCAGCTCGATGAGCGCCTCCTCCATTCCCGGCGCCGCCTCGGGATTCTTCGTCTCGATATAGAAGCTCGATCGGTCACCGTACCTCGCCAGGACCTCGTCCAGGGTCGGAATTGCCTGCCCCGCGTACTCGGGCCTGGCGTGCTCCGGATGTGCGGCATTGAACCAGCCGCCGACATCGCAGCCCCGGATCTCGGCCAGGGTGCGGTCGATCACGCGACCCCGACAGGTCCCCCCAGTCGTGCGGTCGAGCGTCTCGTCGTGCAGAACGACCAGGATGCCGTCCCGCGTCATCTGCAGGTCCTGCTCGAGATAATCGACGCCCATGCCCAGCGCGAGGTCCCAGGATGCCAGCGTGTGCTCGGGCGCGTACCCGGCTGCACCCCGGTGTCCGATCACCAGCATGGATCGCATGTCCCAATAGGCGGCCTGCGGGATTCTGGCGCCAGCGGGCCGCGCCGAATCGCCGGCATGTCGGGACGGGACGACAGTTGGCGGGGACGGGGAGTCGGCGGGCGCGATGATGGCCGGTGGCACGGTACGGCGCGCGGCGCATGGTCTGGCGGAACACTTTTCGCCTGCGTAAATCATAGGGGTCGGCCGTGGCCGACGGCAGCGCACGCGGATCGGACGTGCTGGGACACCCATCCGAGGAGGTCGAAATGCACAGCAACGAGGAGCGACTGGCGGACGAGACAATCGATCAGGGGGCGCCTGCTGGAAAGGGCAGACCAGGCGCCGCACCGAAGATCAGTCGATTCGCCGGTAACGCCCGAACCGCGCCCAAAGGTCCTGATTCCCGCATAGGCGATGACGAAACGCATCGCCGTCTCCAGGCAGCCCGCAACCGGGCAACACACTCCATCGAGACAATCGTCCGCAAGGAACTCGGCCCCGAGTGGGTAGAGGACTGAGCGCCCGCTGATCTGCAAGTCGCGCCCGGCGGACGGGCGCGACTTGGGGCCAGGCGCCCGATTCGCGGCCCGGCGCATAACGCCATGGCGGCGCCCCTCTTCCCAGGCCAGACTGGTGGTCGCCACCCCGTCAGGCGACACGCGCAGGCTCGCCTGGCTTCAGTGCCGGGCCTTTCCGGGGCTCGCCGGACTGTCCAACGGTAGCAAATCCCTGTCGCAATCGGCCGTGCCGCGAATCGGGGGCCTGTCCCCCTGTCTCAAAAAAACGGCCCGACGCCCAGGCTCAACCGCCATGCCTCCCCCCGGGCGAAGGCGACGCCCACGTCGATGGGCCCGATCACGGTGGGCCAGACCGCGCCCGCCTCCATGCCTGGCTTCCACGCCGACCGCCGGTCCAGTCCGCTCCACTCGTCGGCGGACCCAAGAGCCCGGACCCGCAGACGGACGTAACCTTCCAGCCACAGCGGGTACGCGATGTCGGCGCCGGCGACGGCGGACGCCCGGCGGAGCGGTGACCGGACGGGTAGCCAGGGGACGAGGTCCCGGCTGGTGGTGTGCAGCGCGTCGCCGGGCGCGTCTGCGGATGCCCACGCCACGTCGGCGAGGACGGCGGCCCGCACTTCGCCGAGGCGGCCGGTGGCGCCGATGCTGCCGCGGGCGCGCTGGTAGGTCCGGCCGACGACCCACGCCTGCAGGTCGAGGAGTGGCTCCACGCCCACGATGCGGTCGGGCGCGGGCCCGGGCGTGATCCGTAGCGCCGGGCCGGCGGTCCAGTCCTCGCGCCCCAGCTCGTCCCGCACGCGGTCGGCGCGGCCGAGGAGGGAAAGGAACACGTCACCGTGGAGCTCGAGTCCGGCCCAGCCGCCGGCACGCCGGACGTCGTGTCGCGCAGTGTCACTGCGGACGGTGCGAAGCCGCTCCTCTCCGGCGTGCGCGCCGACGTTTGCCACCAGGCCGGGGACGGCGGCGGAGAACGCGGATACGTCGGCACTCGCGCGACGGCGCAGGCGATCGAACACGGCGGACACGCCCATCTCGAGCGGGGCAGCGTGTGCTGCGCGGTGCCGGAGGGATGTCCAGGCCGCGGCGCCCAGGTCGTTGTCCCACCGGGCCGCAGCCGCGACGCTGGAGCGCGATGCCGGGGAGATCTCCACGATGAGGTCCGGAAGGCGGCCGTTGTCGTCGTCGAACTGCATGCTGGGCCAAACCGCGTCGAAGAGGTTGGTCCCGTACAGCGCAGTCGTCCAATCGAGGATCCGCCGCGGGTCGTATGTCCCGACGGCGCGGGCGTAGATGCCGGCGGCGTACCGGACCAGGGCGGGATCCGGACCTGTCACGATGACGCTGCCGATGGCTTCGGGCGGGGGTTCGGGCAGCCGCTGGCCTGGCGGCTCATCCGCCGCCAGCGCCGGTACCTGCTCCATGACCGCCTCGTAGCCGAGGCGAATCCGGTGGGCGGGGTTGGCGGGGAAACCGCCGGCCGCCATGCCTCCCGGCAGGCGGGGCAGGATGAGGATGTCGGGGACGCCGGCGGTGTCCGGGCGTGCGTTCGAGATGAGCAGCCTCAATCCGCGCATGCCCACGTCGAACGCCCCGCGCTCCGTGATATCGTGGAACGGCTGAACGACGTCGGATGCCAGGACGGTGCCGTCCGTGAGGGCGCGGGCCACGGACACGGCGAGGTTGTTGGCCACGCCGCCGTCGATGAGGATGCGCTCCTCCCACCTCACCGGTGCGAAGACGCCGGGCACCGCCATGCTCGCGCGCACCGCCCTCGGCAGGTCGCCGCGGCCGAGGACCACCTCCTCGCCCGTGGCGAGGTCCGCGGCGACGGCCCGGAAACGGCGGGGCAGCCGGTCGAAGTCGTTGCGGGCCCGGGCGCCCGCATCGAACAGCAGCTCCACGAGCCGGAGGTTCACGCCCGGCGCGGCGACGAGTCCTTCGAACGCCCGGCCCCTGCCGATGCCGAACTCGAGCAACGGGCGGGCGGGGTACCGTTCGGGCCCGAGGGCGACGGGTCGGGCCGTGAACCGGGCGATCCAGCGTTCCTCGCCCGTGACCCGCTGAATCTCTGCGGGTGAATAGCCCGCGGCGTACAGCGCGCCGATGATCGCGCCCATGCTCGTGCCCACGACGAGGTCCGGGTCATACCCCAGCTCCTCCAGGCCCATGAGCACGCCGCCGTGAGCGATGCCACGGGCGGAGCCGCCGCCAAGGACGAGGGCGTGGCCAGCGACGGCCGCGGTGTCCGTGCCGGCCGCCTGGCCGTACGCGGGACCGCCGCCGAGGGCGAGCAGCCACGCCGCGAGGAAGACCGGGGGCAGCGAAGCATTCACGGTGCGCCTCGCCGCGGCACGCCTGGGCATTATCGCACGCATGGATCGATGATATGCGCTTCGCCTCGATTGTCCACTCGGGCGGGCGCCGCTGCGTCCACCCCTGTGGACGGCACACCGATGCGAGTGGCGGAACCACGCGGATTTCCCGCCGGCACTCCCGTTGCCCTGCCTGTATCACGCGATGGCGCGGTGCCTCGCAGAAGCAGGAGTCGCATCATGAAAGTACGACATCTGGTGGTACCGGCCGCGTTGCTGATCACCGTTCTCGGCGCCGCGTGCGCGCCGCTGGACCAGGTCGTCCGTCAGGACAGCCGCAATTCGGTGCTCTACGGCGAAGTCCGCTCTCTGGACACTCGCCGCAGCCGCGTCCAGCTGCGGGAGGACCGCGGTCGGGACGTGACCGTCCGGTACGACGGTCGCACCCGCGTGCACTACGGGTCCCGGCAGTACCCCGTCACGTCGCTGCAGCGCGGCGACGTGGTGCAGGTCCGCCTCGCGTATGATCGCAACGGCCAGGCGTGGGCCGACCGGATCGACGTGCGCAACAGCGTCGGCGACCGCCGCGTCGCCACCGCGCGGGTCGTCCGTCTGGACGGCCGTGTCCGTGGCGTCGACCCGAGTCGGAGGTTCTTCACCGTGGAGGCCGATCGCGGCCGCGCGGTGATGGTGGTCGTGAGCGGGCGGCTCGACAGGAATGACGAGCGCCGGATTGAACGCCTGCGGCGGGGCGACCGCGTCCGCGCCGATGTTCGGCCCCTCAGGGGCGACCGGGTGGAGCTGGTTCGCTTCCGCTGACAACTTCGGCCGTACCGGGGAGCGGCGCCTTCAACCCAGGAGGCGCCGCGCCGCGGCCAGGCGCTCCGGCGTGCCGATCTCCAGCCAGGTCGCATCGCTGATGTCGTGACCCGCGATGCGGTGGCCTTCCGCGGCAAGCCGCAGGTACGCGTCCATGATGGAGAATGCACCGCGCTCGGTGACGAGGTCGAAGAACCCCGGCGCGATGACGTGGATGCCCGCGAAGGCGAAATGCTCTCCGGATCCGTCGCGTTCGTGAGCGGCCGGGTCGAGCCGTCCACTCAGACTGCCGTCCTCGAAATCGAGATACCGGCGGGTGATGCGGCGGTTCACGGCGAGCGTGGCGATGCGGGGACGATCGGCCATGTCGTCGTGACCGTGCGCCGCGTAGAGTGCTGCAAGGTCGGCATCGCACAGGACATCGACGTTGTGCACGAGGAATGGCGCGTCGCCACGGAACAGACCGCGGGCGTGCATGATGCCGCCGCCGGTTTCCAGCGGTGCATCCTCCTCGTGCGAGAACATGACGTCGACGCCGAACCCGCCGCGGGACCGGACGTACTCCATGATCCGGTCCGCGTGGTGGTGCACGTTGATGATGAGACGGTCCGCGCCGGCAGCCGTCAGGCGACGGGCCACACGCTCCAGTGCGGTAATCCCCCCGACATCCACCAGCGCCTTCGGTGTATGCCTGCCGATTTCACCCAGGCGCGTGCCGAGGCCCGCAGCCAGGATCATCGCGTCCAAGGCGGCCCGCCCGGATCAGGCGGTGGAGGTGCTGCGGGCGCGACCGCCTTCGCCGCGGTCGGCCGCCTTCCGCTGGACGGTCGCCGGAGACGGCAGCTCCGGCTGGGCGGACGACGCGTCCGCGGCGGGTTCGGTCGCCCCGGGGTCTCGTGGCCAGGCCGTCTCCTCACGGTGCGTGAGGCGGACGGTGGCCTGGGGGAACTCGTGGCGGATGTGCGCGGCGACGCGTTCAGCGAAGTAGACGGACCGGTGCTGGCCGCCGGTGCAGCCGAAGCCGATGCTCAGACTCGTGAATCCACGGCGGAGGTACTCCTCGATCTGGGCGTCTACCAGTGAGCGTACGTGCCGCCAGAAGTTGTGCGCCTCGGAATGGCGCTCGATGTATTCGACGACGCCGGCATCCCGACCACACATCGTCCTGTACTCCAGGTGCCGGCCGGGATTCGGCAGTGCGCGACAGTCGAACACGAAGCCGCCGCCATGTCCCGTCTCGTCGTCCGGGTATCCCCGCTTGAAGCTGAAGCTGCCCACCCGCACCGTGAGGCCCGGGCCGGAATCGCGATCGTCGCGCCTGTGCGCCCACTCATCCACGATCCTGCGGAAGACGGCTTCCAGCTCCGGGACATCCACCGGGAGGCCGTCGTCCAGGAGGCGGCGCAGGTTCCGAGCGGCGTACGGCACGCTCTGCAGGAAGCGCGGCTTCCTCTCAAAGAACCCCCTGTACCCGTACGCACCCATCGCCTGCATGATGCGGACGAGGACGTACCCGCGGTACAGCTCGATGAACTCGTCCCGGTCGAAGGTGAGGTGCTGGCCGAGCGCATCCAGGTAGTGATCGAGGAGATTGTCCCGTACGTCCGGCGGGATCGCCGCCTTCGCGTCATAGAGCAGGGATGCGATGTCGTACTGGGGCGCCCCGCGCCGCCCGCCCTGATAGTCGATGAAGTGGGGCTCGTCGTCGACCATCATGATGTTGCGGGACTGGAAGTCACGATACAGGAAGTGGCGCGTGTCGGCGCGCAGCAGGAAGCCCGCCAGCTGATCGAAGTCGTTCTCCAGGCGCTGCTCGTTGAACGGCACGTGGGCGAGCTTGAGGAAGTGGTACTTGAAGTAGTTCAGGTCCCACAGGATGGACTGGAGGTCGAACGCGTCCCGCGGATACGCCACGGAATAGTCCACCACCCGGCCACCGTCCACCTGGAACCGCGGCAGCACCTCCACCACCCGGCGATAGAGCGGCAGGACGGACTCCGGGAAGGCCACGTTCGGCTCGCGCTTTCGGGCTTCCACGACGGCGTTGAAGAGCGTCGTGTCTCCGAGATCCTCCTCCAGCCAGACACCCACCGGCTCGTCCACGCCGTACAGCTCCGGCACCGGCAGGCCCGCGCCGTGGAATGACCGCGTGTACGAGATGAAGGCTCGGTTCTCCTCGTGGTCCGGCCCCACGGCGCCCACGGCCGTGCGCAGGTCTTCGCCGATCAGCCGGTAATAGCTGCGGTTCGACCCGTCGCCGGCGATCTCGAGGATCGAGCGAGGGGGGCGGCCGAATCGGGCCGCGTAAAGCCGAACGAGAGCTTCGTACATCCTGGGCTTCCGTCTGGAGATCTCGTCCATGCCAAACGCACGTTCCACGCCAGAACCGGGAGGGAGGGAAGCGCCCGCAACGGCGACGCCACCCGCAACATGGCGCAGGCCGGGGGCCGGCGCAATCGCCGGCGCAACGCGACGGCCAGCCTTGCCCCGCCCGGACCGCGGGTTTACTTATTGGTTGCGGTCGCACGCGGCCGCAACCCGCCGTCTCCCCTGCCGTGCAGCCCGCGCGCGTCCCCGACGTGCACGCGGTCCGTGTCCCCGTACCTGCACATTCGATGAAGCTATCGACGGCTGCTCTCCTGTTCTCCTGTGCCGGACTCCTGGGCGGCTGTGCGGCCGGCGAACGCGCTGACGTTCGCAGCCAGCCACGGCCCGGCTCCCTCGCCGCGGCACGGGACAACTATGCGGCGGAACGGGCCGCCCGGGCGGCGGAGACCGCGCCCGTCTCGCGGGAGGACGCGGCCCGGCGCGCGCTCCGATCCGGCCTCAGCGTGCCGGGCTCGTTCCGGGAGCGAATCCGGTTCCCGGCGGAAGAGCCGTACGCCGTCGCCTACCGTCTGACGCTCCGCCGTGGGGATGTGCTGACCGTCCGCATGACGGCGCTCGACACGGACGAGTCGCTCGCGGCTGAGGTCTTCCAGGTCGTGCTGCCCGACCTGTACAGGCCGGTTCACGCGGCGCCCCCGGGCGCCCGCGAAGTGCAGTTCGAGGCGCGGGCCACCGGCGAGTACGTCATCCGCCTGAACCAGGAGAGCGGCATCGGCGGGCTGTTCGAGATCGACGTGGACGGCGGAGCCGCCCTGCTGTTCCCGGTGGCCGGCGCGGACCTGGACGCCGTGGGCAGCTGGTACGGCGACCCCCGTGACGCCGGCGCCCGCGGCCACGAGGGCCTCGACATCTTTGCGCCCCGCGGCACGCCCGTGCTGGCAGCGGCGGGCGGCCGGGTGACATCCGCTCGCTCCACCCCCGTCGGCGGGAAGGTCATCTGGGTCGAGGACGCGGACGGCGACCTGAGCTACTACTACGCGCACCTCGATGCGTATCACGTCCGCGCCGGCCAGTGGGTCAGCGCCGGCGACGTCATCGGCACCGTCGGGAATACGGGCAATGCCCGGGGCGTGCGGCCGCACCTCCACTTCGGCGTGTACCGGCCGGGCCGCGTGGCTCTGGACCCGGCCCCCTGGCTGGTCGCGGGGCAGCCCGTCCCCGCACCCGGCCTGGAACTCGGGGAGGCGGCGCTCATCGGCCGAATGGCCCGTGTCACGGGGGACCGTGTCCGCCTCCGCTCCGCGCCCAGCCTCGGCGGAGCCATACTCGCCGAGCTGGGGCCGGGAACGTCGCTGCGTGTGGTGGGCTCCGTCGCCGACTGGCACCGCGTCCTGCTGGCCGACGGCACCACCGGCTTCGTGGCCGCGCGCTTCACCACGCCGGACGAACAGGCGGACTGGTAGCCGACCCGCCGACGCGGCCTGCGGCCTGACGTACCGCGGCCGCCGCCGAGTCGGTAAGTTACGGGTCCGATGCGCCTGACCACCCGACTCCTGCTCCCGCTCCTCGTCACCGTCGCGGCGGTGATGATGGTCTTTGCGTCATGGGCCCTGCGGCAGCGGGAGGCCTCCATGACGAGCGAGGCCCAGCGCGTCACGGCCGCCTACGCGACCGCCCTCGGACTTGCCCTCGAGGCTGCGTTCCGCGCCGGCTCCGGAGCCGACGTCCAGGCGGCCATCGACAGGATCAGCTACGAGCCCACCATCTTCGGCGTCATCGTCTACGGCGCCGACACCAGCGTGCTCTTTACGTCCCAGCCCGTCGGAGTCATTGAAACGGCGCCGCTCGCCGCCGTCCGGCGCGTCATCGAGACCCTCGAGCCCACCAGCTTCACGCGGGAGATCCGGAACCAGCGGGCCTTCTCCATGGTCCGACCGCTCCTCGGGCCCGATGGCGAGGTCGTGGCCGTCATGGAAGTCGTCCAGCCGTGGCAGTTCGTACAGGCCGAACGCCAGCAGACGCGGTCCAGGTTCCTGTTCAACACGCTCGCGCTGTTCGCCGCCGTGACAGTCGTCATCGTGCTCCTCATGCGGCGCCTCATCGCCCGCCCGCTCGACCGGTTCGTCGACGCCGTCCAGGCCCTCGGCCGCGGCGAGCTGGGCTACCGCACCACGGAAGATGCCGGCGGCGCCGAGCTCGCCGGCCTGGCGCGGGAGTTCAATCGGATGGCGGGGCAGCTCGAGAACGCCCGCGTGGAGCTGGAGCGGGAGGCCGAAGAACGCGTGGAACTGGCCCGCCAGCTGAGGGAGACCGAGAAACTCGCCGTCGTCGGCAACCTCGCCGCCGGCCTCGGCCACGAGATCGCGGCACCGCTCCACGTCATACGGGGGCGAGCAGACATGCTCGTGAAGCGCACGGACGACGAGGCCGCCCGCAGGAACCTCCGCATCATCACGGACCAGATCGACCGCATCACACTCATCGTGCGCAACCTCCTGGACTTCGCCCGCAGGCGGGAACCGCGCATGGAGTCCGTGGAGGCGGGGGAGGTGCTCCGGGGCGTGGCCGATTTCCTCGAGCCCGAAATGCAGCGGGCGGGAGTGGACCTGGCCTGGGAGGGTGACTTCGCCGTTCAGCTCCGCGCCGACGCGGACCTGCTGCACCAGGTCTTCATCAATCTCCTCATGAACTCGCTCCAGGTGATGGCGGGCCAGGAGCCGCCGAGGCAGATCACACTCCGGCTCGCCGCCCGGGATGGAGACGAACCGCGCGTGGAACTGGACGTCGAGGACACCGGACCGGGGATCGACCCGGCCGTCAGGGACAGGATCTTCGAGCCGTTCTTCACGACCAAGCCGCCGGGCGAGGGCACAGGCCTCGGACTCGCCGTCGTCCGGAGCATCGTCGAGGAGCACGGTGGCGCCATCACCGTCGACCGCGCGCCGGAGGGCGGCGCCCGCTTCCGCATCACCCTGCCGGCCCCGACCAGGGCCCACGCCCATGCCTGACAACGTCATACTCGCCGAGGACGACAGGGAGCTGCGCGAGTTCCTCCGGGAAGTCCTCGAGGAAGCAGGCTACGCAGTGCACGCCTTCGCGAGCGCCGACGAGGCATTCGCCTGGCTCGACGGCGACGGCGACGCCGATGCCGTCGTCACGGACCTCGTCATGCCCGGTATGCGCGGCCACGAGCTCCTCGCCGAGACACGCCGGCGCAGGCCGGAGCTCAACGTGGTCATCATCACGGCCTTCGGCGCCATCGATTCCGCCATCGCGCTGGTCAAGGCCGGCGCCTACGACTACCTCACGAAACCGTTCGGCACCGACGAGCTCCTCCTCACCCTCGACCGCGCCCTCGAGGAGAGCCGGCTCCGACGCCAGGTCGCCCGCCTCACCGCCGGACAGGGCGCGTCCCTGCCCGGCTTCGTGGGTGCCAGCCGCGCCATCCAGGACGTCGCCGAACTCGCCCACCGCGGCGCGCGCTCCGCCTTCCCCGTCCTCATCACGGGCGAGAGCGGAACCGGCAAGGAGCTCGTCGCCCGCGGCCTCCACCAGCTGTCCGGGCGCGGCGGCAGGTTCGTCGCCGTCAATTGCGCCGCCCTGCCCGAGAACCTCCTGGAGTCCGAGCTGTTCGGACACGACAAGGGCGCCTTCACGGGCGCCGGTCGGGACAAGCCGGGGCTCCTCGAAACGGCCGACGGTGGCACCCTCTTCCTCGACGAGATCACCGAGCTCCCCGCCGCCCTCCAGCCCAAGCTCCTGCGCGCCCTCGAGGAGGGCGAGGTCCGCCGCCTCGGCGCCACCCGCCCCCGGCGTTTCGATGTACGGTTCGTCGCAGCCACCAACCGCGACCGCGAAACGGAAGTCGCCGAAGGCCGCTTCCGCGAGGACCTGTACTGGCGGCTCCACGTCCTCCACATCCACATACCGCCACTCCGGGAGAGGCCAGCCGACATCCCCCTGCTCGCCGAGAACTTCCTCCACGGCCACACCCTCAGCCAGGAGGCCATGGCCGTGCTCACCGCATACCCCTGGCCCGGGAACGTACGCGAGCTCCGCAACGCACTCGACCGCGCCGTCGCACTCGCACCCGGCGACGAGATCCGCCTCGACGACCTGCCCCCGAGAATCCGGGAAACGGGCGGCGCCGCCGTCCGCATCGTGGACGCCTCCCGCCAGGCCCTCTCCCTGCGCGACCTCGAACGCGCCTACATCTTCGAGGTCCTCCGGCAGACCGGCGGCAACAAGTCCCGCGCCGCCGAGATCCTCGGCCTCGACCGCCGCACCCTCTACCGCAAGCTGGACGAGTACCGGGCCACCGACGACGCGACGACGTAGCACCCGCCGGGAACGACCGACCTCCTGAGCGTACCGTACCCGCTACCCCGTCCCGACCCCCTGGTAAACGATGTGGCATTCCGCCACACTTTCAGGTCGGCGTCGGTTCCTGAGTTGTGGCATTCCGCCACAGGCGGGTTTGGGGATAATTTTGTATATAGCCAATTGACATTGAGTTACGGAACGCTGTGGCGACGGCGCAACGCTTGCTTTGGGATTTCTCGTGCGGTGTGTCCCCGATTGACGGGCG
>DATHVO010000235.1:0-1689 GCA_035461265.1 Longimicrobiales bacterium | reverse complement strand
GACGCTGCCGTCCGGCGCCACCGTAACGCTACTGCGGACGAGGACCGCCTGACCTGGGCGCAGCATGGTGAGCTCGACGCCGTTCCCCGAGCCACGACGCCGGGACGCGGTGTGCAGGGTGGCGAGGAAGGTGCGGTTGAGGTAGTCGGCGGCCGCGGTGCGCCGCGCTTCGGTGCGGGCGGCCCATTCCGGGATCTGCGAGGTGGTGGCGGGGACGAGGGCCCGCATGCGGCTGGCCTCGGCGAAAGGGTCGCCCTGGACGTGGTCGATGAGGAGGCGAAAGGTGCCGGCGTCGTATTCGCCGGCGATGGTCTTGTACCCCTTGTACCCGCGGCCATCGAGTCCCCGCAGCGTCGCGGCGAGGGCGTCGAGGTCCCGCATCAGCCCGCGGGTTCCTCCGCCTCGGGGTTCTCCGGCTCCGTGGGTGCCGATCCGCTGTCCGGCGGCCCGGCAGCGTGGTCACGGGCGCGTGGCCGCTTCCGCCGGGAGCGGCGTCCCGGATTCACCGCATCGAGCATGGCCGTCGTGCGCGGGTGGCGCGCGTGCTTCGCCTTCGGCACAACATCGAGGTGGTCGTCGATGATGTTGACGCCCGCCACGGTCTTCGTCAGGGCGACGACGCGACGGCGTTCGCCGACGCTGTTCACGGTGCCGGTGAGCTCCACGTGGCCCGGCTCGATCTCGTGGACGTCGATCTTCCTCTTGGCGATGCGCGGGTCATCCCACCACAGGTCGAGGATGCGGTCCTCGATGCGCGTACGCTCCCGGCCTTCGAATGCCTCGCGCACGAGGTGCCGGCCCTTGCGCGTCACGAACATTCCCGTGGCCAGCGCACCGAATCCGACGAACCCGGCTATGCCGAGCTTCAATGCCATGCGGGAGAGCGGTTTCTGGTCTTCGAACATGGTACCGTGCCGTGGAAGGGAGCCCTGCCACCAGTCTAATGTGCCAGACCGGTCCGCGCACGGGGCGCCCCCCCGCGGCGAGGCCGCCTGCATCGTCGCAGACGGAGCACCGAGGACGGGGTCAGTGAATCTGGCCGCGGATCTCGCCGGGCGGGAACTGCGAGGTGTGGACGTTCACGTACGCATTGCCGGCGAGGATGCGGTCTCGCAGGGCGCTCAGCGGCTGCCCGGCGAGCTGGCCCACGAGATTCGCGGCGGTGACGGTGCCCTCTCCGAGGACGCCCTGCGACCTGCCCGGGATGAGCATCGCGGGCGGCGCTGACGGATAGAGCCACAGGACGACGGGTCCGTTCTGACCGGCGGGCGCCAGGTGGATGTGCGCCTGCGTCACGTTCTGGATGTTGGCGACGATGAGGCGGTACTTGAGCTCGGTGCCGTCCCTGCTGAACTGGAACACGGCCTGCCCCACGGCGCGGGAGTCGTTGGCCGGCACCTCTTCGCTTCCCCGTGCGTGGCTCCGGAAGTTGCGGTCTTCGTGCTGGCCACCGGCGTGCTGTGAGTAGAGGGGCACGGTGAGGAGGTCCGGCTCGGTGGCCGTCCCGCCTCGTTCGGAACACGCCGCCACGACCGTCGCAGCGACCACGACGCAGATTGCCTTTCGCTTCATTCGGGACCTCCCGGGCAGGGAAGGAACGAACCGCGGCCGGTACCGGAAAACCGGTGCCGGCCGCGGCGTGAGGGAGATCAATCGTAGCCGTGGCGGCGGCGTGACTGCAAGGGTTTC
>DATHVO010000234.1:0-6757 GCA_035461265.1 Longimicrobiales bacterium | reverse complement strand
ACCTGGAGCTCATCAAGCCGAGAATGCAGGCCGACGCCGGGTCGGCGAGCCGGCGTGCGGCGCACGCAACCCTCGTCCAGGCTCTGGACGGCGCCATGCGCCTGCTGCACCCCATCATGCCTTTCATCACGGAAGCGATCTGGCGCCGGCTGCCCCTGCCGGACGGCGCCCGGACGACGGCGTCGCTGGTCGTGGCCGAGTGGCCGGAGCCGCGCGGACAGGACGACGAGGCGGAAACCCGGATGAACGCGCTCATGGAGCTCATCGGCACCGTCCGCACACTGCGCTCCGAGTACAACGTGCCCGCCGCGTCCATGGTGAGGATCAGGCTCACGAACGTGAGTCCCCCCCTCCGGGATGCCCTCGGGATCGAGGAGCGCGCCGTGCGCAGACTCGCCCGCGTGGATGCGATCTTTACCGACGCCGTGGACGGAGCCCCCGAGGCCGGCGCCCACGCCGTGCTGAAGGGGGGGACGGACCTGTTCGTCCCGCTGTCCGGTATCATCGACGTCGACAGGGAGCGCCAGCGCCTGGATCGGGAGCGGCAGCGCCTGGAGTCGCAGCTGCAGATTACGGAGGCCCGCCTGAGCAGCGACAGGTTCACCTCCCGCGCACCGGCAGAGATCGTCGAGCGGGAACAGGAGAAGGCCGCCAGCCTTCGAGACCAGCGCGACCGCCTCGCCGCGAAGCTGCACGGACTCGGCTGACGCATGACCCTTCGTACAATCGTCCTTGCCGCCGGAATGGCGGTGGCCGCTGCGGCAGCCTGCGCCCGCGCCTATCCACCGCCCGGCGGCGACCGGGACGTCACGCCACCGCGGCTCGTCGAGACGGAGCCCGCAGCCCTGGCCGTCGTGCCCGGCTATACGGGCGCAGTCGTGTTCCGGTTCGACGAACGCATCAGCGAGCGCGGCTTCTCGGAAGCGCTCGTGCTTCTCTCACCGCTCGACAGCGCGCTGCGCGTTGAACGGGCGGGGAACGAGGTGCGCGTCCGCCTCGATGGCGGCTGGCGGCCGGACCGCATCTACCGCGTCGTTCTGCTCCCGGGCGCCCGGGACCTGTTCGGCAACATCCGGCAGCAGCCCGCGGAGATCGTGTTCTCCACGGGCCCGGAGATCCCCTCGACGGCCGTGGCGGGGCTGGTGATGGACCGGATCACGGGGCGGGCGGCACAGAATGGCATGGTCAGGGCGGTCCGGTCCGGCGATGACCTCGCCTACACGGCCGTGGCCGATTCGGCCGGTTTCTTCTCGCTCCGCCACGTGCCCCCGGGGGAGTACGAGGTCCTCGCCTTCGCGGACCTCAACAGGAACCGCCGCAGAGACCCCGCAGAGCCTGTGGACAGCGGACACGTCGCTCGGCTCTCGTCGCCGGTCGACACCGTCATGCTGGTATTCGATGTCCTGCCGGCCGACACGTCGCCGCCGCGTGTGACGCGGGCCGAGGCCATCGATTCCTTCCATGTGCGCGTCACGTTCGATGACTATTTCGACGTGGGCGAACAGTTCACCGGAGCGACGGCGGTCGTACACCTGCTTCCCGACAGCGTCATCCGCTCCCGCGGCCGCGGGTTCCTCATCGCACCGGAGTTCGAGCGGCAGCGTGCGGCCGAGGAGGCGGCCCGTGCGGACACGCTGCCGGCCGCCGTGCCGGACACGGCAGAGGTACCGGCAGCGGCCGCTCCACCTGTCCGGCGTCCGGCCCGCGAGCCGCCGCCGCCGCTGCCGTCGCGGGACGTGGTCGTGGAACTGGATCAACCGCTGGAGATCGGGCAAGCCTACGTGATCACCGTTTCCGATGCCGTCAACATCAGTGGCCTGGCGGGTGGTGGCTCGGCACGGTTCGAGGTTCGGGCACCGCCGCCCCGGCCGGAGCCGGAGCTCCCGGCGGTACCACCGGACTCGACGCCTCCGCTCCCCGGCGTCCCGCCGGACACGACGCCGCTGCCGTCGGACACCGCCCGGTCGCGTCGCTGAACATGGGGGACCCGCGCCGGGGGATCCCGTCGGTGGACCGACTGCTCTCGACCGCGGCGTTCCAGGAGCTGCTGGCGGAACTCCCGCGGGCGCTCGTCCTGTCGCGCCTGCAGTTCGTCCTGGAGGAAGTGCGACAGTCCTATTCCCGCCCTCACGCCGAGCGACCGCCGGCGGGCGATGCCGAATGGCTGGCGCGGCGCGTCGCGGCATCGATCCGTCGTCTAAGGGCGCAGCCGCTGCGTCAAGTGATCAATGCGACCGGCGTTGTCCTCCATACGAACCTGGGTCGCGCGCCTCTTCCCGCCGCCGCCATCGACGCCATGCGCGACGCCGCCAGCGGATATGTGAACCTTGAGTACGACCTCGATACCGGCAGCCGCGGCAGCCGCCACGTCCATTGTCGTGAGCTGCTGGTGCACCTCACGGGTGCGGAGGACGCCCTGGTCGTCAACAACAACGCGGCGGCACTCGTCCTGGCGCTGAACACCCTGTCGCGAGGCCTGGAGGCGGTGATCAGTCGTGGGGAGCTGGTGGAAATCGGCGGAGCTTTCCGCGTTCCGGACATCATGTCCCGAAGCGGGGCAATCCTGCGGGAGGTCGGCGCAACGAATCGGACCCACGCGGACGACTACCGTAATGCGCTGTCGCCACGGACAGGCACCTTGCTCAAGGTCCATCCATCGAACTTCGTGATGGAGGGCTATACGGCGGAGACCACGATCACGGAGCTCGCAGGTATCGCCGAGCAGGGCGGTGTTCCGCTCATCCATGACATCGGTTCGGGCCTCCTCGCCGATCCGGACGGGCTCGGCCTCGAGGGGGAGCCGTCGCCACGTGGTTCGCTGCGGGCGGGCGCGGACATCGTCACCATGTCCGGCGACAAGCTGCTGGGTGGCCCCCAGTGCGGGATCGTGCTGGGCGGCGGGCACGTCATCGGCCGGATGCGTGAGAATCCGCTCTGCCGCGCCCTGCGCGTGGACAAGTTCACCCTCGCCGCTCTGGCGGCCACGCTCCGCCTGTATCTGGACCCGGCTCTCGCACGCAGGGAGATCCCCGTGCTGCGCATGCTCTCCATGTCCCCGGTCGAGATCGGCGAGCGGGCCGGCGGCCTTGCGCGACGGCTCCGGGAGCGGGGCATTCAGGCGGAGACTCGTCCGGGTCGCTCCGCTGTGGGGGGTGGCGCTGCGCCCGGTGCCGACCTGCCCACGGAGCTCGTGGTGCTGCAGCCGGCCGACCGGGAAGCCCCGGAACTCGAGCGCCGGCTCCGGAGTGGAGAGCCTCCGGTTGTCGCCCGCATTGCGGGAGATTCGCTCGTGCTCGATCTGCGCACGGTCGATGCGGACCTGGACGACACGCTGCTGCGCGCCCTCTGTGCGGCGTGCGAGCCCGCGTCGTGACGGCAGCATGAGCCGTCCCGCTGCATTCCTCGACCGAGACGGCACGATCATCAAGGAACGGGAATACCTGGCCGACCCGGCCGGCGTCGAGCTCATCGACGGCGTCGTGGACGCCCTCCGTCTGCTCGCCGCATCGGGCTACGCCCTCGTCGTCGTGACGAACCAGTCAGGAATAGCGCGCGGCCTGTACACCGAGGCCCAGTTCCGGGCGGTGCAGGAGCGCCTGGAGTCGATCCTGGGAGGCGCCGGCGTGCATCTGGACGGCGTGTACCACTGCCCGCACCATCCGGACGTGGCAGGGCCCTGCGCCTGCAGGAAGCCGGGCCTCGGCATGTACCGGGATGCGGCACGTCAACTCGATCTGGATGTATCGGTGTCACTCTACATCGGTGACCGCCTCCGGGATGTATTGCCGGCCCGGGCCCTTGGCGGCCGGGGCTTTCTCGTCCGGACCGGCTACGGCGCGGACGAGGCGGCAGCCGCGCCGGCGGAAGTTGAGGTCGTGGACGACCTGCGGCAGGCCGTACACCTCGCCCTGCAGCGAACCCGTTGACACCCCACCTCCGTTCGGGTAACCTCCGGGCGCCAGCAGTGAAACCCGAGCGCCGGCCGGGGGTATTCGATGGACGAGAGATCCGGTCGACCTATCAGGAGGACGCAATGACCATTACGGTCACTCCGACAGCCGTTGCGGAAGTACAGAAGTTCATGGAGGACCAGGGCGCCACGGCGTCGGCCGGTCTCCGCGTTGCAGTTCTGCCCGGCGGATGCTCCGGCTTCCAGTACGGTCTGAACATCGAGGACGAGTCCCAGGACGACGACGACATCATCGAGTCCAACGGAATCCGCCTTTTCGTGGACCCTTTCAGCAGCCAGTACCTGGATGGCGTCGAGATCGACTACGTGACCACAATGATGGGATCCGGGTTCACGTTCAAGAACCCGAACGCATCGGGTGGTTGCGGCTGCGGCAGCTCCTTTACCACCTGAAGAGCGCCGGCTTCCGTTCATGAGGATCCGGGCCCGCGGTCGTGCCGCGGGCCCGGCGTGTATCCCGCAGGAGGAGACGTCGCAATATGGCCGTGACCAGCCCCCCTCTGGAGATTCCGCTCCATTACTCGCGGCTGCCGCGGGAGGAGCTGGCCGAGCGCATCCGGCAGAGGAAGCTGGAGCTCAACGCGGTTATCCTCGGCCACAACTACCAGCGTGGCGAAGTCCAGGACGTGAGCGACTTCGTGGGTGACTCCCTGGGTCTGGCGCAGGAGGCGGCGGCCACCGCAGCCGATGTCATCGTCTTCTGCGGGGTCCACTTCATGGCGGAGACCGCGAAGATCCTGTCGCCGTCGAAGACGGTCCTCATGCCGGACCTCAAGGCGGGCTGTCCCATGGCCGATTTCGTCACGGCGGACTCCCTCCGCCACCTGAAGGCGCGGTATCCCGACGCCGTGGTGGTGACATACGTGAACTCCACCGCGGAAGTGAAGGCGGAATCCGACATCTGCTGCACGAGCTCGAATGCGGTACAGGTCGTCGAATCGGTGGATCGCGACCGTCCCATCATCTTCGTGCCCGATCGGAACCTCGCGAAATACGTCGCGGAGCGGACAGGACGTCCGCTCCGGAGTGCATCGGCGGGGCCGGACAGCGGTACGGGCGACCCGGGCGAGATCATCGCCTGGGACGGCTATTGCTACGTCCACGACGACTTCGTGCTGGACGAGCTCGACGCAGCGCAGAAGGCTCACCCGAACGCCAAGGTGGTCATCCACCCCGAGGCGCGCCGCGACCTGCTGGAGCGTGCCGACTACGTCGTGTCCACATCGTCCATGGCGAGGCTGGCGGAGGAGTACGACGAGCTGATCATCGGGACGGAACGCGGGCTCATCGACCGCCTCCACACCCTCTACCCCCACAAGACCATCGTTCCCCTGTCACGGGCGGCGATCTGCGGCAACATGAAGGTCAACACCCTGGCGAAGCTGGCGTGGTCCCTCGACCACGGGCAGTACCAGGTCACCATGCCGGAGGACGTCCGGGTTCGGGCCGAGGCGGCCCTGCGCCGCATGCTCGAGATGCCCGGCGGGTGGCGTGCGCCGACGCCGGAAGAGGAACGCCTGGAGCACGACGGTCTCGACCGCAGCGGCTGCGGCTGCGCCTGACAGGCCGGCCGGTCCGGCGCACCCGCGGGTTTGCCGCCGGTGCGTCCGCGGCCTACTTTGGCCGCCATGAACCTCCGCATTCGCCCCTTCACGGCTCCACCCTTCGGAGAAAACACCTACGTGGCGTGGCAGGACGGCGCCGCAGAGGGAGTCTGCGTGGATCCCGGCAACGTCATAACCGATGTTCTGGCGTTCCTCGATGCCGAAAAACTCGCCGTCGTCGCCATCCTCCTGACGCACGCGCACCTCGATCACGTGGACGGCGTGGCGGAGCTCGTCCGCTCCACCGGAGCTCCGGTATACCTCCATCCGGACGATCGCCCGCTCTACGATCACGTGTCGCGGCAGGCGGCGCAGTTCGGCCTCAGGGTCGAGGAGCCGCCGACACCGGACCACACCCTCGCCCACGGGCAGGCCATCGAGTTCGCGGGTGTCGAGTATCAGGTGCGGCACGTGCCCGGCCATTCCCCGGGCCACGTCCTCTTCCACGTGGAAGAAGCGCGCTGCGCCTTCGTCGGTGACGTCGTGTTCCAGGGGTCCATCGGCCGGACCGACCTGCCCGGCGGGGACTACGCTCAGTTGATCGCTTCGATCCGCGCCCACGTATTGACGCTGCCGGACGACACGCACCTGCTGCCGGGCCACGGTCCCGCCACCACGGTGGCGCACGAACGGACGACGAACCCGTTCCTCATTCCACACTACGGCGGCGGACTGGCGTGAGGGTGCGCACTGCAGTCTTCGCGTCCGGCGGGGGCTCGAACCTCCAGGCGCTCATCGACGGCGCGCGGGACGGCCGCGCCTTCGAGATCGGCCTCGTCGTGAGCGACAGGGTCGATTCCGGCGCACTCCAGAGAGCGAGGGACGCCGGCATCCCGGCACTGCACCTGCCGGTCAGCGGACGTGACGCGGAGGAGGTGGCGGAGGAGACGCTCGCCGCCCTCGACGCCAATGCCATCGCGCTCGTCGCCCTGGCCGGCTACCTCCGGCTGGTCCCGGCTCGCATGACATCAGCCTTCCGGCGACGCATGGTCAACATCCACCCGGCGCTGCTGCCCGCGTTCGGTGGCCCCGGGATGTACGGCGAGCGTGTGCACGCCGCGGTGCTCGCGGCTGGCTGCCGCGTGTCCGGTGCCACGGTGCACTGGGTCGACGAAGAGTACGACCGTGGCGGCATCATCGCCCAGTGGCCAGTGCCAATATTCCCTGCGGATACACCGGCTTC
>DATHVO010000233.1:0-7510 GCA_035461265.1 Longimicrobiales bacterium | reverse complement strand
CGATTACGTAGTCGCACGCGTCCAGGACGTCGCCGTCGCCCTGTGCCGCGTAATCGAGCGCGCCGTCTGCCAGGATGTCGGCCTCGACGCCGGCGAACAGCCGGAGCTCGGCACCGTGGCGGCGGTTCCAGTCCGCGATCTCGCGGTGCTGGCGCCGGAGCTTCCCGGCAGAGAGGCCGCCCGCATAGCCGGCGTTGCGGGAGTGGTCCGCGATGCCGAGGTATCGCCACCCCCGGTCGCGGGCGGCTTCCGCCATCTCCGCCACGCTGGCCCGCCCGTCGCTGTACGTGGTGTGGCAGTGGAAGCACCCCTTCAGGTCCTCCAGCTCCAGGAGGCGGGGAAGGCCATGCCGCGCCGCCACCGCGACCTCCCCGCCGGTCTCCCGCAGTTCCGGCGGCACGAACTGGATGCCGAGGGCGCGGTACACGTCCGCCTCGCCGACGATGTCCAGCATGGCGCGGCCCGGGGACGGCTGGCCGCGAAACAGCCCATCCCGCGAAAGCGAGAAGCCCCGCTCCGCGGCGGCCGCCTGCAGCGCCGCTACGTGGGCGTCGCTCCCGGTGGCCAGGACCAGCGTCGCACCGGCGCTCCCGCGAGCCGCGACGTGCACCTCCACACCCAGCCCGTCGCTTAACCTGCCGTGAATGATCTCGCCGTCGCCGCCGGACCACGACACACCCGGCGTGCTGCGCACCACGGCCGCCACGCCCGCGTCCGCGCCCGCGTCTCCGCCGGCGACGACGACGAAGACGAGGCGGTCCACGACCTCCATGCCCCGCCGGAGGGCGCCGGCCGGGTGGACGGCAGCGACGTCCGGCAGCGTGGCGATGAATGCAGCGAGTCGGGCGGCCGCCTCTTCGGCCTGGTGGAAGCGGCGCCTGCCGGCGACACCCCGGGCGAAGGGGATTCCGCCGAGGATTCGCGCCTGCGTCCGCTCGCCGAACCCCGTGAGTCCCGCGATGCGGCCGCTCCGGGCGGCGTCCTCGAGGCTGTCCAGGTCGGAGACGCCGAGCTCCGCGTGCAGCCGGGCGATGCGAGTCGCGCCGAGACCAGGCACGCGCAACAGGTCCCGCAGGCCGGACGGCGCCCGGTCGCGCAGCGACGCGTGGTACGCGGATTCTCCCGTCGCCACCAGCTCCGCGATTACGCGGGCCGTCGCGGGTCCGATTCCCCGGACCTCCTGCAGCCCGTCCCGCGCCACCAGCTCGCGCAGGTCCGCCTGCAGCCTGTCCACGGCGCGTGCGGCCGTGAGGAATGCCCGCACCTTGAACCGGTTCTCGCCGGCCGCATCGAGGAGGGACGCGATCTCCTCCAGCACGAGAGCGACGGCGTGCCTATCCATCCGGCCACGCCACCGCGCCGACGGGAGGCGCGCCGGCCGCATCGCCGGCACGGGCTGCGTCAGTCATCCAGGACGTACCAACGGGGGGATTCCGGGTCGGCGGTGGCGCCACCGGCGTCGATCCGCCGAAAGCATCGGACTGCGAGCTTCAGGGCCTCGGCCTGCGTCGTCAGCGCGTGGTAGCCCTGGAGCTCCCCGCCTGGCAGCACGTTTTCGAAGTCGGTGCCGCCCGGCCGGGCCTCCACGTCCGCCCACTGTTCCGCATCCGCGGCGACGTCGAGGCTGATGTCCGCCAGACTGACTCCCGGCCGGCCGCGCCTGACGCCCAGGCAGAAGAGCAGGTCGAGACGCGGTGTGCGGGCACCCTCCTCCGGGCCGGGCCAGCTCCAGAAGAAGCCATCGACGGGCTCCGGAACCGCATCCTCCTCCACCCGGGCCCAGAGCAGGTTGCGCGGGAGCTGGACGTAGCCGGCGGGCGCGGGCGCACGGAAGGCCCACGGTCCGACAGACTCCGTGAGGTCCAGGAGGGCACGGACCGCTCGTTCCGACAGGGCGTAGACACACCGGCCGTGACGCCAGTGCCTGTACGCATGGAAGAGGAGAGCCCCCGCACGCGCGATGCGGTCGCGCTCATCACCCGGGCCGACGGCCTCGGGGTGCAGTTCACGCAGAAGTGCACCCGCCGCCGGGAGCAGCAGCAGTTCCCCCGCGCTCACCGCGCCCCGCGACTCCGCCTCCTCCTGCACGACGGCGAAGCGGGACTCATCGAAACCCGGCGCCGCAAAGACGAGATCGTACGGCACGGGCCGGTTCGGACCCGCGCCGCCGCCGGCCTCCGTTTCGGGATTCGTCATGTCCGAATTGTACGCCAACGGCGGGGTCAGGCCAGACCCCCGGCAGGGCGCGCCGCCACATCGATGTCCGCGACGCGCGCCGCGCCCCCCCGGAGAAGCCCCTGGAGCGACGCCAGCAGCCCGCGCCGGACAACCACGACCAGCACGAGGGCCGAGGGCGGGTCGGCCACACCGTCCACCACCGTGCAGAACGTCACCTCGGCACCGGGCTCCGGCGCATCCGCGACATACCGTCCGCCTCGCCATTCGAAGTGCAGGAGCGGGCCGTCCGCCGGCGAGTACTCCCGGAAATACTCGTCGTCCACCCTCGTCCAGCCGTCCTCCGGGACGCCCTGCCGGAAGAACAGCGGATCGAACGCCTCGCCCTCGTACCGCTTGAAGTTCTCGTCCGCGGCGTAGTCCATCCCCACGAGCGCATCATCCGCCGCCAGCGACTCCAGGTGGTGCTGCAGCTCGTGCGTCAGAGTCTCCCACAGCTCGCCTCGCCAGTCGAAGTCCGTGTCGATGCGGGAGAGGCGGAAGAAGGAACCGTAGTACAGCACCACCAGGGACCGGATCGTGTCCGCATCGCCGAAGGCAGACGGGTATGCCTCCGTCACGCATTCGCCCATGGTGTACACGTCGGGGAGCTCAGGATGAGGGCGCGCGGCCCGTTCCACGACGAGACCATCCACGCCGTCGCGGTACTCCGCAGGGATCCGGTCCCACTCGTCCCTTGCGGCGGCCTCGAACTCGTCGAACGTCATGGCGCGGGAACCCACAGGCCGTGCGCCCTCCGTTCAGGACCCGCCGACCCGGTCGTGCTCCGCAGACGTCCGGTCGGCGATCCATCGGTTGAAGAGCAGGAACAGCGCCAGCGCGACACCCCACTGCACGGCGAGCAGGCCGATCCCCTCGGGCGCGAAGAATGCCTCACCGCGCACCTGGTAGAGCCACCAGCCGATGAGCACGAACCCCTGCACGACCACGAGGCGGATGACCCAGTCCCACCACGCGCCGATGTGGATGTCGCTGTCCGGCCCGTTGATGAGCGTTTCCCTGAAGCGCGTGACACCGTACTTCAGTGCGGCCGTGGCGAAGAACAGACCCGAGAGCATGAGACCCACGCCCCAGACCCAGTCCTGGTTCGCGAAGATGGGCTGGGACAGCGCCGACGGTACGCCCAGCACGAACCCGCCCACACCCACCACGGCCACGGCGCGGCGTCGCGGGATTCCCGCGTCGGTGAGCACACGGCTCGCCAGCTCGATCATCGCGATGAGGCTGGTCCACGCCGCGAACATCAGGGCCAGGAAGAATATGACCATGAAGAGGCGGCTGAGCGGGACCTGTGCGAAAAGGGCGGGCACCCAGATGAAGGTCAGCCCCTCGTTGCCCGCGCCCACGATCTGGGACGCGGCGTCGGGCAGCATCGCGAACACTGTGCACAGGACCATGATGCCGGCGAGGAGGGACACGGAGTTGTTGCCGAATCCCAGCATGAACGCGTTGAGTGACGTGTCCTCGCTCCGCCGCATGTAGACGGCGTAGGCCACGATGAGGCCCCAGCCGGCGCCCGTGTCCCACGCGTTCTGCGTGAGGGCAGCCAGCCAGATCCGGGGCTCGGCCAGCGCCCCGAAATCCGGCGTGAACATGAAGGACAGACCCGCGGATGCGCCCGGCAGCGTGAGCGCCCGCACGGCCAGCACCACGACCATCACGAAGAGCGTGGGAATGAGGATGCGCGCGGCCTGCTCGATGCCCCGTACGCCGCGAGCGACCACGAACACGGCCATGCCCATGGCGAGGGCGTGGACGAAGAGCACGTTGGGCGTGAAGGCGAATCCGTCCCAGAATCCCTGCAGCGCCGCCGTGGTCGTCGCCACCGAGGCGGGATCTGCCAGGTCGAGATCCGACAGGGGCAGCTGCCCCGACGCGGCGGCCCAGACATACCGGATCGTCCACCCCATCACCACGGCGTAGTAGAACATGATCGCCGTGGCCGTCCACGCCACCCACGCCCCCATCCACGAGAAGCCCCGCCCGATGAGGCGCGCGAACGCGCCGACCGGTCCGTATCGCGTCGCCTTCCCCATGGCGAACTCCACGAGGATGAGCGGGATGGACCAGAGCAGCAGGAAGACGAACCATGCGACGAGGAAGGAGCCGCCGCCGTTGGTGGCGACCACGCGGGGAAAACGCCAGATGTTACCCGTGCCGACCGCCATCCCGAGCATGGCCAGCATCATGCCCCAGCGGCTAGAGAACACGCCCAGACGCACGGTCACCAGGCCTCCCGGTCTCTACGTTTCAAGGGATGGGCTTCCGCGTCGCGGCGGAAGACGCGAGCATGCCAGCCGGGCCGGCCCGCCCGGTCCCGCCCGGTCCCGCGCGGGACCGGCCGTACCCGCTACGGCCCGAGCTGGTCCCGGACGAAGGCCACCACCTGGTCGGCGCCGATCCGCTCCTGGCGCAGCGTGTCCCGGTGGCGGACCGTGACCGTATCGTCCGTCATGGACTGGCCGTCCACGGTCACGGCGAACGGCGTGCCGGCCTCGTCCAGCCGGCGGTATCGCCGCCCGATGGAGCCGCTGTCGTCGAAGAACGATGGGATGCCCGCCCGCCGGAGCCCGCGGTGGATCGCCTCCGCGCGCTCGGGCATTCCGTCCTTCTTCACGAGGGGCAGCACTGCCGCCTTGATGGGGGCCAGCCGCGGGTGCAGGCGCATGACAACCCGCTGCTCGCCTTCCACATCCTCCTCATGGTAACCGTCCGCCAGCACCATCAGCACGGTGCGGCCCACGCCGATGGCCGTCTCGACGACGTACGGGAGATAGCGCTTGTCGCGGTCCACCGGATCGACATACTCGAGCTTGCGGCCGGAATACTCCTGGTGCCGCCGGAGGTCGAAGTCCGTGCGATTGTGCACGCCCTCGAATTCCTGCCAGCCGAAGGGGAATTCGTACTGGATGTCGAAGGCCGTCTTCGCGTAGTGCGCCAGCTCATCGGGCCCGTGCTCATCGAAGCGCAGGCGGTCGGCCCGCACGCCGAGGGAGACCGCCCACTCCATGCGCTGCGCCTTCCAGTACTCGAACCACTCGTCGTCGGTGCCCGGCTCCACGAAGTACTGCATTTCCATCTGCTCGAACTCGCGCGTCCGGAAGATGAAGTTGCCAGGCGTGATCTCGTTGCGGAACGCCTTGCCGATCTGCGCGATGCCGAAGGGTATCCGCTGGCGCGACCCGTTCAGCACGTTGTGGAAGTTCACGTAGCTTCCCTGCGCCGTCTCCGGCCGGAGATACACCACGGCGGCGGCCTCCTCCACGGGCCCCATGAACGTCTTGAACATCAGGTTGAACAGGCGCGGCTCGGTGAGGTCGCAGTCCGCGTGGTCGCCCGGCCGGCGGCTCGGCTTCCGCGGGCACTGCGCGCTGTCCATCTGGTCGGCGCGGAAGCGTGCCTTGCAGGTACGGCAGTCCACGAGCGGGTCCGTGAAGCCGGAGACGTGACCGCTCGCCTCCCACACGCGGGGGTGCATGAGGATGGCGGCATCGAGTCCCTCGACGTCGTCCCGCTCATGCACCATCGACCGCCACCACGCCTCCTTGACGTTCCGCTGCAGCTCCACGCCCAGCGGGCCGTAGTCCCATACCGAGCCGGTGCCGCCGTAAATCTCCGAGGACTGGAAAACGAAGCCGCGCCGCTTGCACAGCGACACCAGCTTGTCCATGAGGTCCGAATCGTTCGCCATGATTTCCGTACGAATGAATGGGCGCCCCCGGGCGGGGCAGGGCGAGCAAACTTACCGGGAGGTCTGCGCCTGAGCAACGGCGGCGGCGCCCGACTCGGCATGGTGGTACGGCCGGGCGCAGGGATGCGCTGCGAGCGGGAGGTGATGGTGTCCGGTGCGGGCTCCGGGGTGCGGAAGCCCGCAGCCGTCAGGTGCGCTGGCGCGGCTCTGCCGGCAGCGTCTCTTCGAGCCAGCCGGTCTCGATGCGGAACAGACCCACGCGCTGGGCCGTCACGACGTACGCCACCCACGTGGCCACACCGCCGAACGCCAGAACGCCCAGGAGGCCCGTGCCGGCGACGGCGCAGAGCGCGCCAAAGACGAGGAGCATTCCCGTGACGGCGATCATCCCGCCGTCCCGCTCGCCCTCCCTGCCCCGGAGCCGGACCACGGCGAGCGACACGCCGGCCCCGGCGAACCCGACGAGGGCGAATCCCAGAAGAACCAGTTGCAACCCGGCGGTCATCATGACGCGCCCCCTTCCCTGCTCATCTGCTACCTGTCCCGTAACCTGTTCTCCATGTGCCGTACGGGCAAGAACGGGGCCTCCGCCGCCGACACGCCATGGGCCGCCGGCCGCCCCCTCTCCACGCTCAGGTACCGGGCGGCGTCGCGGAATCGCGGAGCTGGCGTGACAGGGAGAGGAGCAGTTCGCCCCGTCTCTCGAGGCCTGCGGCCAGCCGCTCGGCGCTCTGCCGGCTGGGACGGCGTCGGCCGCTTCGCCAGGAACGCAGCACGTCGTAGCTCAGGCCGGCGTCCGCCGCGAGCTGGCGCATGGCGAACGGCGCTTCCCGGAGAACGTGTCGGATCACCTCACCCAGAGCGTCTGACGACATCGCGCACCTCCTGGCCATTGGGCGTGCACCGTTCACCGCGAGACGTGTGCTCGCGGCTGTCGCGCCGCGCCCGCCTGCCGGTCCAGCCGCCCATCGGCGGCCGGGCTGGCCGACCTAGAAGACGCGGATCGTGAAGTAACGGCTCGGGCGCTCCCTGATGTCCGTAGCCAGGGCACGCACTTCCCGGAGCGTCTGGTTCAACTCCACGTAGATCGTGGTGTCGTTCACCAGCCGGCCGAGGTTCCCGTTGCCGCTGTCGATCTTGTCGAGGAGCGACGCGAACGACTCCATGGACTGCTCCATCCGGCCGGCCGCGCCCGTCAGGGCCGTGGCCGTCTGCTCGATCTGCGTAATCGCGCTATTGAGCGACGCGCCGGCGCCGGAACCCTCGACGCTCTCCGCTGTCCGGCGCAGCGACGCCGTCGCGAGGCGCAGCTCGGCGAATGCCGCGCGCAGTTCCTGCGCCGTGGCGGGCAGCGCCGCGGCGGTGGCGTGTACGTCACTCACGGCGGAGGGCGCGAGCAGGGCGTCCGCCCGGGTCAGGACGGACTCCGCCCGCGCCGTGAGGTCGCCGGCGAGCTGGGTGAGCTGCGGGGAGGACGCGCCCCGGATCGTGTCCCCGGCTCCGACGCGAAGCATCGCGGTGCCGGGGATCAGGTCCACGGTGTGGGCACCGAACACATCACCCCGCACCACGGCCCGCGTGTCG
>DATHVO010000232.1:0-4036 GCA_035461265.1 Longimicrobiales bacterium | reverse complement strand
CATCGGCCCAGTGCAGTGCCGTAGCCACGGCACGCCGCCAGCCCTCCAGCCAGGCGTGGCGCGCTGCATCGTCCGCCTGAGGCCGGAAGCACGTCGGCTCGGCGCGTCCGGCCATGAAGTCGTCGGCGTCCCGCCAGACGCCCGTCGCGATGCCAGCCAGGCCCGCGGCGCCCAGCGCCGTCGTCTCCACCATGGCGGGGCGGCGAACCGTCACGCCGAGGACATCGGCCTGGAACTGCATGAGCCAGTCGTTCAGGGAGGCGCCACCGTCCACGGCGAACTCCGTGGCGACGATGCCCGAGTCCGCCTCCATCGCCCGGAGCACGTCGTGGGTCGAGTACGCCATGGCCTCCAGAGCCGCGCGGACGAGATGCTCGCGTCCCGTTCCCCGCGTCAGGCCCACGATGGTGCCCCTCGCCTCGGGGTTCCAGTGCGGTGCACCGAGACCGACGAACGCCGGCACGAAGTAGACCCCCTCGTTGGAAGGCAGCGCCCGGGCAAGGGCGTCGGTGTCCGGCGCCGACTCGATGATCCGCAGGCCGTCCCGCAGCCACTGCACGGCCGCGCCGGCGATGAAGATGCTCCCCTCCAGGGCGTAGGCCGGCTCGCCCCGGGGGCCGCACGCCAGCGTCGTGAGCAGCCCGCTCGCCGACGCCACCCGCTCCGCACCCGTGTTGAGGAGGAGGAATGCACCGGTGCCGTACGTGTTCTTCGCGAGGCCGGGACGGACGCACCCCTGGCCGAAGAGGGCGGCCTGCTGGTCACCCGCCATGCCGGCCACGGGCACGCTCGGACCGAACGCGTCGGCCGCCGTTTCGCCGTAGACCTCCGCTGAGTGCCTCACATCGGGCAGGATCGCCCGGGGCACACCGAACAGCGACAGCAGCTCATCGTCCCAATCCTGGGTGTCGATGTTGTACAGCAGCGTTCGCGACGCGTTGGTCGGGTCGGTCACATGGACGGCCCCACCCGTGAGGTTCCAGACCAGCCAGGAGTCGATGGTGCCCGCAGCCAGCTCGCCGCGCTCCGCACGCGCCTGCGCGCCGGGGACGTTGCGGAGCAGCCACTCGAGCTTGGTGCCGGAGAAGTAGGGGTCCAGCACCAGGCCGGTCCGGTCCCGGACCCATGCCTCCCTGCCCTCCTCCCTCAGCTCCCGGCAGCGGTCCGCCGTGCGACGGTCCTGCCACACGATGGCGCGGTGCACCGGTTCGCCCGAGTCACGGTCCCACACCACTACCGTCTCGCGCTGGTTCGTGATGCCGACGCCGGCCAGCTCGATCCCGCCCCGGGCCTCCCGGGCCGATGCCACCGCCGCCGCCGCGACCCGCCGCGTCACGTCCCAGATCTCCCGGGCATCGTGCTCGACGTGGCCGGGCCGGGGGTAGTGCTGGGTGAACTCCGAGTACGCGCGGCCCACGACATCGCAGCGCTCATCGAGGACGAGGCACGTAGTGCCCGTCGTGCCCTGGTCGATGGCAAGGACGGTCCTCATGCAGGCTGCTCCGCGGTGGTGCGGCCGGGCGCGGCGGGTGGCGAATCGAAGACGCCGGCGTCCGTCACCCAGCCGGTGATGAGGTGGGCCGGGGTGACATCGAACGCCGGTGCATAGACGGGCGCGTCCGCCGGCGCAGTCAGGCTGCCGAATCCGCGGCGGACTTCATCGGCGTCCCGGTGCTCGATGGGGATGTCGTCCCCGGTGGCCGTGGACGGGTCGAGCGTGCTGGAGGGCGCCACCACGTAGAAGGGCACGCCCTCGCGGCGTGCGTGCACCGCCAGCGACCACGTCCCGACCTTGTTCGCCGTGTCCCCGTTCGCGGCGATGCGGTCGGCACCCACGAGCACGACGTCCACGAGACCGTCACGGAGGAGGAGCGGCGCCGCGGAGTCGATGGCGACGGTGCACGGAACGCCCGCGCGGGCGAGCTCCCACGCGGTGATGCGGCTGCCCTGCAGGAGCGGGCGCGTCTCGCAGGCGTGTACGGCGATGTCCCGCCCGAGCTCCGCAGCCCGATAGACGGGCGCCAGCGCGCTGCCCATGCCGCTCGTGGCCAGTGCCCCCGCATTGCACACCGTCAGGACCCGGACGGGACCGGCCGCCGGCAGGACCCCATACCCGTATTCCGCCATGCGCCGGCACATCGCCTGGTCCTCCAGCAGGATCGCCGCGGCCTCCGCCCGGAGCGCTGCCGCCGCGCTTGCGGCATCCTCCGTGGCGGCGGCGGCCAGTCGGGCCTCCATGCGATCCACTGCCCAGCGGAGGTTGACGGCCGTGGGGCGCACGCCGCGGAGCAGGCGGGCGGCTTCCTGCATACTCCGCCCGAATCCGGCAGCCGGTCCGGCGGCCGCCGCGGCCGCCTCCACGGCGAGGCCCAGCGCCGCCGCCACCCCGATGGCCGGGGCGCCCCGCACACGCAGGCTGGCAATGGCCTCGGCCACTGCGGCTGCGCTCTCGAGGCGCAGACAGGTCTCCGTGCCCGGGAGCAGCGTCTGGTCGAGAAGCTCCACGGCACGCCCGTCATCCGACCAGCGCACTGCCACGGGCAGGTTCAGCGGCATCCACCCTCCACGGCCCCGGCGGCCGCCGCCGTCATGGCTGCGGCCGGGGAGTCAGCTGGCGGAAGTTGTAGGCGAGGCCGGCGTCGTGCAACAGGCGGAACAGCAGGCAGACGGGCAGGCCCATGACGGCGAAGTAGTCCCCCGTGATGCCCTCCACCAGCGTGGAGCCGTACCCCTGGATGCCGTAGGCGCCAGCCTTGTCCATGGGCTCGCCCGTGGCCACGTAGAGCCGCGCCGTCTCCTCGTCGAACGTCCGGAACCTCACTTGCACCCTCTCCACGCCGCTGCGCAGGCCGCCGTGCCGTACCGCCACACCCGTGGCCACCTCGTGCGTCCGTCCCTGCAGCCGCATCAGCATGCGCACTGCGTCCTCCTGATCGGCGGGCTTGCCCAGTACGTCACCGTCGATCGCCACGACCGTGTCGCTCCCGATGACGAAGGCGTCGGACCGCCGGTCCGCGACCGCGGCCGCCTTCTCCCGCGCCAGCCGCTCGGCGTGCGCCGCCGGGTCCTCGCCCGGCCGCCATGTCTCGTCCACGTCGGCCGGCACCGTCTCGATGTCCAGCCCGAGCATGCGCAGCAGATCCGCGCGGCGGGGCGATCGGGACGCCAGGACGACGTGGACGCTCACGGGCGGACCTGCACGCAACCGGTGGCGGGATCGGACGTGACGCGCATCAGCGGTCGAGGATGAGGGTAACGGGGCCGTCGTTCACCAGGTCGACCTCCATCATGGCGCCGAACTCACCGGTCTCCACCGGCCCGGGGGCACGCTCCCGGAGCAGCGCCACGAACCGGTCGTAGAGCGGCACAGCCACTTCGGGGGGTGCCGCGTCCGTGAAGCCCGGCCGGCGACCCCGCCGTGCGTCCCCGTAGAGCGTGAACTGACTCACCACCAGGATGCCGCCGCCGACCTCCGTCAGGTCGCGCTCGAACGACGAGTCGCGTCCGCCTTCGCCCGTACCGGGGAACAGCCGCAGGCCCATCACCTTGTCCGCCATCCAGCGGAGCGTATCCTCCGTGTCGTCCCGGCGGAAAGCGGCCAGCAGGACGTAGCCCCCGCCAATGGCGCCGGCGACCCGGTCACCGATCCGGACCTCCGCCCTGGAGACGCGCTGGAGGACGATGCGCATGCGACGACGGCCGCCTACTCCACCGTTACGGACTTGGCGAGGTTGCGGGGCATGTCCACGTTGCACCCGCGCATCACGGCGATGTGGTACGCCAGCAGCTGCAGCGGGATCGTGGTGACGATGGGCGTCAGCATGTCCAGCGTGTCCGGGACCGGGATCATGTGGTCCACCATGCCCGCGAGCTCCGAGTTGCCGTTCGTCACGACGGCGATGACGCGTCCGCCCCGCGCCTTCACCTCCTGGATGTTCGACAGGACCTTGCTGTAGACGGCATCGTGCGGCGCGATGACGACGACGGGCATGTTCGCATCGATGAGCGCGATGGGGCCGTGCTTCATCTCGGCGGC
>DATHVO010000231.1:0-11411 GCA_035461265.1 Longimicrobiales bacterium | reverse complement strand
GGTGACAGCATACGCATCAATTCCCGCCTCATGCGGGTGGCCGACCGCACCTTCCTGTGGTCGGAGACGTACACGACCCGGATGGGGAGCATCTTCGACATCCAGGACTCCATCGCCCGGGCCATTGGCACTACGCTCACGGAGCGGCTGGTGCGCGGCCCGAATGCGGGCCGCGCACCGTCGGCCGGCGAACTCGAGGCGTACAACCTGTACCTCCGCGGGCGTTACGCGTGGCACCGTCGCACCCAGGAGAGCCTCGCCGAGGCCGTGTCCTATTTCGAGCAGGCCGTGGCTACGGCGCCGTCCTATGCCCGCGCACACGCAGGCCTCGCCGACGCGTACGCCGTGCAGGGCTTCTACGACTATCGCCCGCCGGGCGAGGCGTTTCCGCGGGCGGAGGCGGCGGCCCGCCGCGCCCTCGAACTGGACCCGGCCCACGCCCACGCCCATGCGACGCTGGCGTACGTGAGTCTCTACTACCACTGGAACTGGCCGGAAGCGGAGCGCGCCTTCGAACGGGCCATCCGGTTGGACCCGGCGTACTCCACGGCCCACCAGTGGCACGCCAACTTCCTCACGGCGATGGGTCGATTCGACGAAGCCGAAGCGGCCATGCGGCGGGCCATGGAGCTCGACCCACTGTCCCTCATTGCGAATGGCGCCCTGGGCTGGGTCTACTACAACGCTGGCGACTTCACGCGCGCCATCGAACAGTGCAGCCGGACGCTGGAGCTTGACCCGGAGTTCAAGCTCGCGTGGTTCTGGAGCGGGCTGGCGCATGAGGGGCTCGGCCGCCACGAGGAAGCCGTCGACCTCCTCGAGAAGGCCCTGGCCCTGTCGCCGGAAAGCGCCATCACGCTCGCCGCCCTCGCCCACGCCCATGCAGCGGCCGGCCGGACGGACCGGGCCAGGGAGCTGCTCCGGGACCTGCTGGCCGCCGAGGCGCGCTACATCCCGAGTTTCGAGGTGGCCAAGGTCCACCTGGCCCTGGGCGAGGAGGACATCGCACTGACGTGGCTGGAGACGGCCTACGAGCAGCGGTCCCATTCCATGGCGTTTCTGCGGGTGGATCCGCAGCTCGCAACCCTCCAGGCGCATCCGCGCTTTCGCGACCTGCTCCGCCGCGTGGGCCATCCCATCTGACGGACCGCCGGGCGGGAACACGCCCGGTGCGTCCGGGAGAATCCGCGCACCGCCGCCTTCGACGAAACGGCCGCCTCGCCCTATACTTTCCCGTTCGTTGCTCCAGTCACGGCTTCAACCGCAGGCGGCCGACTACCGATGAAACATTCGCCCCCAATCATCTACACCTGGACCGATGAAGCGCCGGCGCTGGCTACCCACGCGCTGCTGCCCGTCATTCGTGCCTTCGCAGGGGCCACCGGCGTACCGGTGGAGACGCGGGACATCTCCCTGGCCGCCCGGGTGCTGGCTTCCTTCCCGGACCGCCTGGCCCACGACGGACGCGTGACGGACGACCTCGCCGAGCTGGGCCGGCTGGTGGAGACGCCGGAGGCCAACGTCATCAAACTGCCCAACATCAGCGCATCGGTGCCTCAGCTGAAAGCATGCATCGCGGAGCTGAGGGCGCGTGGCCACGACCTGCCGGACTACCCCGACGAGCCGGCGAACGACGGGGAGCGGGAGGTCCGGGAGCGTTACGACCGGGTGAAGGGCAGCGCCGTCAACCCCGTGCTGCGGCAGGGGAACTCGGACCGCAGGGCGCCCCGTTCGGTGAAGGAGTTCGCCCGCACGAACCCGCCGCGCATGATGCCGTGGCCCGCGGGTTCGCACACCCACGTGGCCACCATGTCGGCCGGGGATTTCCGGAGCAACGAGAAGTCCGTCACGTTGGCGGGTGCGACGACCGTGCGCATCGAGCATGTCTCGCGCGATGGCTCCGTCACAGTGCTGAAGGACGGCCTCGCCCTCAAGGCGGGCGAGGTGCTGGATGCGACGGTGATGAGCCGGCGCAGCCTCGTGGAGTTCCTGCGTGAGCAGGTGAAGGATGCGAAGGACCGCGGCGTCCTCTTCTCGCTGCACCTGAAGGCCACCATGATGAAGGTGTCCGACCCCATCATCTTCGGCCACTGTGTCCGGGTCTTCTTCCACGACGTCTTCACGAAGCACGCTGCGACCTTTGAAGCGCTGGGCGTCAATCCGAACGATGGCTTCGGCGATGTCGAGGCCAAGATCGCCGGGCTGCCGGCAGCCGAGCGCAGCGCCATCGAGGCCGACATCCGCGCCGCGTACGAGAACGGCCCGGCCATCGCCATGGTCAACTCCGACCGGGGCATCACGAATCTGCACGTCCCCAGCGACATCATCATCGACGCATCCATGCCGCCCATGATCCGGGACTCCGGCCGGATGTGGAATGCGGCGGGCGAGATGCAGGACTGCAAGGCCGTGATCCCGGACTCGAGCTACGCGGGCATCTACCAGGCCGTCATCGACGACTGCAACGCCCACGGCCAGTTCGAGCCGCCAACCATGGGCAGCGTCCCCAACGTGGGTCTCATGGCGCAGAAGGCCGAGGAGTACGGGTCCCACGACAAGACGTTCGAGGTCGCGTCGGACGGCGCCGTCCGCGTCGTTGAGGCCGACGGGCGCGTGCTCATGGAGCATGCGGTTGAGGCGGGCGACATCTGGCGCGCATGCCAGACGAAGGATGCCGCCATCCGCGACTGGGTGAAGCTGGCCGTCACGCGGGCCCGGGCCACCGGCGCGCCTGCCGTCTTCTGGCTGGACCGCACCCGGGCCCACGATGCCGAGCTCATCGCCAAGGTCGAGGTGTATCTCCGCGACCACGACACCGGCGGCCTCACCATCGAGGTGCTGGCGCCGGCGGACGCCATGCGATACTCCCTCGATCGCATCCGTCGCGGCGAGGACACGATTTCGGTGACGGGCAACGTGCTCAGGGACTATCTCACGGACCTCTTCCCCATCCTCGAGATCGGTACCAGCGCCCGTATGCTGTCCATCGTGCCGTTGCTCAACGGCGGCGGGCTGTTCGAGACTGGCGCGGGCGGATCGGCGCCAAAGCACGTTCAGCAGTTCGAGAAGGAAGGCCACATCCGCTGGGACTCCCTCGGCGAGTACCTCGCCCTCGCCGCTTCGCTGCAGCACCTGGGCGAACGCTTCGACAATGATGGGGCGCGTGTGCTGGGCGACGCACTCGATCGGGCCACCGCCCGTTACCTGCAGCACGGACGCGGGCCGTCACGGCGGGTCCACGAGCTGGACAACCGGGGCAGCACGTTCTACCTCACGCTGTACTGGGCGCAGGCGCTGGCGGAGCAGGAGGCGGATCCCGAGCTTGCCGGGCGGTTCGCCACAGTGGCGGCGCGGCTGGCGGACAACGAGTCGGCGATCCTCGAGGAGCTGAATGCCGCACAGGGCTCGCCGCAGGACCTGGGTGGCTACTACATGCCGGACCCGGCCCGGGCAGGTGCCGCCATGCGGCCGAGCGCGACGCTCAACGCCATCATCGATGGGATCGGCGACGCGCCGCAGATCCGCAACCAGGAGGGCTAGACTTCCGAGCCGGCGCCCGGCTGGCAGCGCGGGCAGAACCAGGTGCTCCGATTCATGTCGCCCTGCATGAACCGCTCGACGGCCGTGCCGCAGTCGAGGCACGGCCGTCCATGTCTCCCGTAGACCCACAGCCGGGTGCTCGACGGGCGCGGTCGCCGGCGCAGCGGGACGGAGGTGCGCCTGCGCGTGAGAAGGTTCAGGCGCATCAGTCGGGCCGCCGTCTCGTACAGCGTGGCCACACGCTCCTCCGGCAGGTCGCGCATCCGGGTGCGGGGATGCACCCTGCACTCGAACAGGACCTCGCTCTTGTAGACGTTGCCGATGCCGGCTGCCACGCGCTGGTCCAGGAGCACGTCCCCGACTTCCCGTCCGGCGTGGGCCGGCAGCCGCGCCCGCCGCACGGCCTCGCGGATATCGGCGGGGTCGGCGAGGAGGTCCGGCCCGAGGCGGGACAGGCGGGCGTGGCCGGGCACCGCCGTCGTGCGCATGAGCTCCGCAGTGAACGCCCGCTCGCAGACGTACGCCGTGTCGTCCACGACGAGGACGGCCGTGGCCCGTGCCGGCATCGGCTGCCGGACGTGCCGTCGGACCCAGCGGCCGTGCATCCCGAGATGAACGCGGAGCGTCCAGCCGCCGGCCACCCGGACCAGCAGATGCTTGCCCACGGCGTCCACGGACTCGACGGCGCGTCCGGCCAGCTCCTCGACGTCGCCCCGGTCCCGGACGAAGAGGCGCTGCAGCGTCCGGCCCTGCAGCCCGTCCCGGAGGACGCGGGCGGAACGATGCACGGTATCGCCTTCGGGCACGTCATCCCACCCGGAGCCGGAGGAACCGGTAGTCCTGCGTGAAGCCGGCCTCACGCAGCAGGGTTGCCATGGCCGAGCGCAGGGCCGGCTGTCCGTCCACCTCCTCCAGCGTGAGGGTCCGGCCGGGACGGCCGCGGGCCACGGCACGCAGGGCGGGGAGGGCACGGGCGATGGCATCCTCGTCCACGCCGGCGAATGTCCGGAGGCGGCGGCCGTTCCGGTCCACGTACAGCACCGGCTCACCGTCCACCAGGACGACGGCGGCGCCGGCGGCCCGGCGGGCACCCCTCGCCGCGGCGCTGTTGCCGGCCGCGCCCGCCCCATCGTCGCCCGTCAAATGTGGCCACGGCAGCAGCCAGCCCCACGGGTTGGCGGGGTCCGCGGCGGCGAGGGCGACGACAGTGCCGCCGCCGGGTGCATCTCGCTCCCGGCGAAGGCGGTCCACGATGCCCGAATAGGCGAACTGCGCCCCGCCCAGCCCCTCCACGAAGTAGCCTCGCCGCAGCCGACCCGCGTCCTCCATGGACCGGAGCACGCTGTAGATGCCGCCGAACCCGCCGCCCAGCGCTTCCACGCCGGCGGTCTCCCTGGCCACGATGGCGTGGCGGTCCAGGAGGGTTGCGGCCCAGGCGTGGGCGCGCTCCGTGGAACTGACCGGGTCCCGGACCAGGTCCCGCACCAGCGACCATCGACCACCCGGGGCAGTGGCCGCGCCGCGACCGCGGCCGGACCCACGCCACCAGCCGCCCGGGAGTCTGCGGCGACGGCCTGCCTGCCCGCGTGCGCCTGCCGCACCGGCCGCCGCGTCGGCCGGTAGCTCCAGCTCACGGGCCGGTGGGCGCTGCCGTCCGGCCCGCCGGGGACGCCCCTCGCCCAGCCCACGGAGCGCGGCGAACGTGTCGTTCGTGATGAGCCCGGCCCAGACGAGGTCCCAGATGGCCGCGACCATTGCATCGGCCGGGACGCCGGGAGCCGCGGCGGTGATTTCCGCCTGGAACGATGCGCCGCGCCTGGACAGGTGCTCCAGTACGGCGCGGTGGCGGTCGTCGAAACCGTCGATGGCGGCCACGGCGTCGTCCTCCACGGCCGGGACGAGGAGACGGTCCACCCGCTCCCGACGGTAGAGCATCACCCGACCGTCCTCCCCCCGCAGGGGCGAGTGACCCACCCAGACCAGCCACCCCATGGCGCCCAGCGTGTCCAGGTCCTCCGGCCTGAAGTCCGGCACACGGGCCGGCAGGATCATGCGGACGAGGTCACGGTAGCCGAGGGGGATGCCCTCGAGTTGCGCGATGGCGTCTTCGAGGCGGTCGTGCGGGTCGCTCGCCGCCACGCGGTGCCACGCGGGCAGGAACCTGCCCAGCACTTCCCGCGGGACGGGGGCGACCTGGCCGCGCAGCTTCGCGATGGTGCGACGCTTCACCTGCCGAAGCACGTCGGGGTCGCACCATTCCGTGCCGGCGGTGGCCGGCCGGAACTCGCCGCGGAGCAGCCGGTCCTCAGCCGCGAGGCGGGACAGGAGAGCATCGGCCTGGGCGGGCACGAGCCCGTACCGTTCCGCCACGGACGACGCAGGGAACGGCGCGTGGGTCCGGGCCCAGCGGGCGAGGAGCGCGTCCACCGCGCCGTCCACCGGCTGGAGGAACACGTCGGGAATGCCCGGCGGCGGCTGCGTGCCCAGCGCGTCGCGGTACAGGCCGGCGTCCTCCACCGCGATCCAGGCGTCCCGGCCGGCCACGCGCACGCGGACGGCGCGGCGTCCGGCTCGCAGGTCCTCCAGCCACGGCGTGGAATCGCCCTCGCTCCGCTCGGCGAGCTCGCCATCCGTCAGGTCACCGAGCTGCCGCAGCGCGTCGTGCAGGTCGTCCGGATTGCGGATGCGCCGGCCCGGCGCCCGCCGCTGCAGAAGGTCCTCCACTTCGTCGATGATGTCTGCGTCGAGCAGGTCCCGGAGATCGGCCTCGCCCAGCAGTTCCCGGAGGAGCCGCACGTCCACCGCCAGGGCCTGCGCCCGTCGCTCCGCCGCCGGCGAGTCGCCCTCGTAGAGGTACGCGGCCACATACGCGAACACGAGGGAGCGTGCGAACGGCGACGCCGAGGCCGTCTCCACGTCGTGCACCCGGATCTCGCCCGACTCCACCCGCTGCAGGACATCCCGCAGGGCGGGCACATCGAACACGTCCTGCAGACAAGAGCGGAACGTCTCCACGACGATGGGGAAGGCGGGATACTCCAGGGCGATGGACATGAGCTTCTGGGCGCGCAAACGCTGGGCGAAGAGCGGCGTCCGCTGGCCCGGCCGCCGGCGAGGCAGCAACAGTGCGCGGGCCGCGTTCTCCCGGAACTCGGCGGCGAAGATGGGCGAGCGGGGCAGCTCGTGGAGGATGCGCTCCTCCAGCTCGTCCGGGTGGGGCACGAGGAGGTCCGCGTCGGGCGGATCGTCGCCGTCCGCGATGGTGAGGACAATGCCGTCGTCGCTCCAGACCGCCTGCACGTCGTAGCCCACGCGCTCCGAGACGATAGCCCGCAGGGCGAGTGCCCACGGCGCATGTACCCGCGCGCCGAAGGGTGTAAGGATGCAGACGCGCCAGTCACCCAGCTCGTCCCGGAACCGTTCCACGGTGATGTCGCGGTCCGTCGGCAAGGACCCCGTCGCACTCCGCTGCTCGTCCAGGTAGTCGAGGAGGTTGCGGGCGGCGCGCTCGTCCAGGCCGTACTGTCCGCGAAGTGCGGCTTCGGCGGCAGCCGGTTTCATGGCGGCGAGATCACGTGTCGCTGCGCCCAGCGCCGTCCCCAGCTCCAGCGGCCGGCCCGGGCCCTCCCCCTTCCAGAACGGCAGCCGGCCCGCCTCGCCCGGCGCCGGCTCCACCACGACGCGGTTGCGGTTGATACGCTGGATGCGCCAGGTGGATGCGCCCAGCGTGAACGTCTGCCCGGCGGTGATCTCGTGGACCATCTCCTCGTCCAGCTCGCCGATGCGCGGGCCGTCGTCGCCGAGGAAGACTCCGTACAGGCCGCGATCCGGGATCGTGCCGGCATTCACCGCCGCCAGCATGCGCGCGCTCCGGCGACCCCGGAGGACGTCCCGCTCCCGGTCCCAGTTGAGGCGGGGCCGCAGCTCCGAGAACTCGTGGGACGGGTACAGCCCGGAGAGCATGTCGAGGACACCACGGAGCGCTTCGTCCGGCAGCGCACTGAAGCTGGCGGACCGGCGCACGACCCGGGCGAGGTCCGGCACCGTCCAGTCCTGGATGGCCGTCATGGCAACGATGTGCTGCGCCAGGACGTCCAGCGGGTTGCGCGGCACGCGCAGCGCCTCGATGGCGCCCTCGCGCATCCGCTTCGCCACCACCGTCGCCTCCAGCAGGTCGCCACGGTGCTTCGGGAAGATGCGGCCGATGCTCACCTCGCCCACGCCGTGGCCCGCCCGTCCGATGCGCTGCAGCCCGCGGGACACCGCGCCCGGCGACTCCACCAGGATGACCAGGTCCACCGCGCCCATGTCGATGCCCAGCTCCAGCGAGCTCGTGGCGACGATGGCAGGGAGCCGCCCCCCCTTCAGCGCCTCCTCGATCTCGCGCCGCTGGGCGTGGGCCACACTGCCGTGATGCGCCCGGACGAGTTCCTCCCCCGCCTGCTCGTTCAGCCGCTGCGCCAGCCGCTCGCACAGCCCGCGGCTGTTCACGAAGACGATGGTGGAGCGGTGCGCCCGGATGAGCTCGACGATGCGCGGATAGACGGCCGGCCAGATCCCGTACGTCCGCGCGGCCTCCTCGCTGTCGGCCAGCATCAGGGAGCCGGGCGGCGGCTGGTCCGCGGCCAGGACCTCGAATCCGCCGTCGGCGGTCTCGATGACCGGCCGCGTCATGTCCTCGACGGGCACGACGACCTGGAGGTCGAGTCGCGGCGGCTGGTGCGTGTCCACGATGGCGACCGGCCGGTCACCGCCCAGGAACCGCGCCACCTCATCGGTCGGTCGGGCGGTGGCGGAGAGCCCGATGCGCTGGGGATCCGCGTCGGCGATGGCGGCGAGACGCTCGAGTGAAAGGGACAGGTGGGCGCCGCGCTTGGTGCCCGCCACTGCGTGCACCTCGTCCACGACGACCCACCGCACCGTGCGCAGCGTCTCCCGTGCCTGCGAGCCCAGGATCAGGTACAGCGACTCCGGCGTGGTGACCAGGATCTCGGCGGGGTCGCGGGCCTGGCGCTGCCGGTCCCGGTGAGGCGTGTCACCCGTCCGGACGGCGACGCGGGGAAGGCGAACATCCGGCAAGGAAGCCCCGTCGGTGTGCGGACTCGAACCGGCGGACGCGACGGAGCCGGCGGCGCGCCGGATGCCCGCAAGCGGCGCCCGGAGGTTGCGGTCGATGTCGTAGGCCAGGGCCTTGAGGGGCGACACGTAGACCACGCGGACCCCTGGCTCCGCGTCGGGCTCCAGCTGTGTCAGCCGGTCGATGGCGTACAGGAACGCCGCCAGCGTCTTGCCGCTGCCGGTGGGCGCAATGAGGAGCGTGTGGTCGCCGGCGGCGATCCGCTCCCAGCCCAGCCGCTGGACTTCGGTGGGCCCCGCGAAGGCGGCCTCGAACCAGCGGCGGGTGGTCTCTCCGAAGTAGTCCACGCGTCGGTATTCCCTGCGGTTTCGCCGGCGTTGACGCTCCCGGCGGCATGCGAACAACATGCCCGCCGGGCGGCAGGGCCGACAGGGGATGGCCCGATCCGTCCGCAAATGACGCGTATCAGGGTATCCCACTCTCTCCCGCCCAACCCGGAGGCACAAGATGCGCAGGACCGCACCGGCCGCACCGGCCGCAGGGGGCGCAGCGCGCGTCACCCTGACGACAGCCATGACCCCATGTCGCGTCGGGATCGCATGCGCCGGCCTCATCGTCGCCCTTCTGGCGGCATGCGCCGAGCAGCCGGTCGATCCCGGCGTGCTGCCCGATGCCCCGCGTTTCGGGGCGACCGTGCCCTTCAACAACACGGGCGCCTGCCTGGGCAACGACATGGTGGCGTGGAACGAGCTCGTCGGAGGCGTCAACGCCAGCAGCAACCCGGCTCTGGTCGCGAGCTGTACCGCGGCGGACGTTATGGTGCACCGGGTGGACCTCACCGAGGTGCTGGTGAACGGCGCATGGGTGCCGGCGTCCCCCGAGGAGACCTACTACTGCGATGCGGGCGGATCCGTCTCCTTCCGGGCCACCGCAGTACTCCGTGGATACTCGGCGTTGGCGAGACTGGACGCCGGCCTGTGGCTGGCCACCGACGGCGGCGATGCGAAGACCGGCTCGTGCAGCCACTTCAACATCCCGACCAGCCCGCTCCCGTCGGGAGCCTCCAACGCCGACGGCGACCAGTGCGGCGACCTGGCCGCGGACAGCACCCTCCTGAACCTCGGCACCCTCACCATGCCATGCACCGCGGCGCCCGACGGCCACATCGAGTTCGGGTCATGCACCGCGTGGTCCACGGCGGGGGCCGACCGGGTCTGTCCGGTGCCCTCCATCCCAGGCCCTGACGGCTTCCGCGCAGGCACGCTGCCGGACAACCTCTCGAAGTGCTCCTGCACCACCATGAGCGTACCGATCCAGCCCAGCGCACCGCAGCAGGCCCTCCTCGAAGTCCGGAAGGCATGCAGCCCCGAGTCGGACGATGGCACCTTCGACCTCGCCATCGACGGCGTGGTGCTGGCGGACAACGCCGTCTGCGGAGGCACCACGGGCGCTCGCGCGGTGAGTGCGGGGAGCCAGGCGGTTCCCGGCGCGTTCCACACCTTCGCGGAAAGCGACTTTCCGGCATCCAGCTACACGACGGCGTGGCAGTGCCAGCACCGCGGGAGCGGAGCGACGGTGGCACAGTGCGGCCAGGGCGGCAACGCGAGCTGCGCCGGCAGCGGACCGGGTCCCGTTGACATCCGGACAGACCCGGGCCAGGACATCGTCTGCACATTCGCGAACACCCGCCAGGTTGCGCCGTCAACGGGCAGCATCAGCCTGCAGAACAGCAGCTTCAATCTCCTGCGCAACACGACGACGGCGGCGTTGAGCGGTTCCATCCCCGTACGCAACGCCAGCGGCGGCGGTGTGACCGTAACCGTCACCGGCATCGAGGTCACCCAGGCCTGGGTGAAGCAGGGCAACACGCAGACGCAGCACTCCGTCACGGGCTGTGCCTTTGCACCGCTCCCCGTTTCCATTCCGGCGGGAGCCACGCAGGCCATCGCAGTGACGGGGTGCGACGTCTTCCCGGGCGTGGACAACAGGAAGGACCTGAACTTCACCTTCCGCGTTCACACCACGGGCACAGCCCAGCCGTTCGCGGAGAAGACGTACAAGGCGAAGGCCCAGTAGCGGGCTGCCGCGAGGAAGTCGCGTCGGAGTCGAGGCAGACCGAGACGCCGGCCTGACGCCGCGTAAGACGGAACCGGCCCATGGCACGCGCTCGCGCGCCATGGGCCGGGCGTGCGTCGGTACCCGTGATGCGGCCGCCTCGCTCAATGCGCCGAACCCACGGCCGACAGGGGATGGCCGGATCCGGGTTGGCTTCCCGCGTTCACCCGTATCGCGAACCATCCCCGATCCAGCCAGGAGGCAAGTAATGCGCAGCAACGCAGACGCCGCACGGGGTGCCGCCCGCGTCCTCGTGGCGGTCCTCACGCTCCTCTTCACGGCATGCGACACGGACTCGGTGCCCACGGAGGCCCGGCCGGGCCTACCGCCCGACCTCGGCCTCGCGGCGTTCCGCCTCACCATCGACGTGGCGTCAGGCGGCATCACCGTGGACGGGCCGCCGGGACCCGGGTCCACGGCGGCAGGGGCGTCCTATTCGCTCCTCGGGAGTGACGTGGTGGCGCTCCACGCAGGGAACTGCGAATGGACCACCGTCCCCGGCAACTCGAAGCAGCGCCGCTGCACCTTCGACCTGGCGGTGGAGAACCGGCTCACGGCCGCGGACCTGGTGGCGCCGACGACGTTCCCGCAGCCACCGGCGGGCACCTCCGGCATTCTGGTCTTCCCCTTCGCGGCGGCGGCCCTGGGCGTCCCGGGGGGCGGCGCCGTACCGAGTCCG
>DATHVO010000230.1:0-41901 GCA_035461265.1 Longimicrobiales bacterium | reverse complement strand
CTCGAGATCCTCGGTCGCGGCGCCGATGCGTTCCATGGTCTCCCGGTCGATGGTGATCCACGTGATGGCGTGATCCTCGTCCACCTCCAACTGCTCGAGGGCGTGTCGGAGCAGCTCGAGCCGGCGCAGGGGTACTGTCGCGTAGATCCGGCGGTACATCACTTCCGGGTCTACGCCGTCTGCGATGAGTTCGCCGGCGATGGCGTGGGCCCGGCGTGTGGTGTTCGCAAACCGGAACGAGCCGGTGTCCGTGACGATGGCCGTGTAGATCCCGTCTACGGCCTTGCGGGGCCACGGCCGGGGCACCCCGGCGGCCAGGAGCAGGTCGTAGACGAGCTCTCCCGTTGCGCACGCCGTCGCGTCGATGAGGGCGGCGCCTGCGAGGGCATTGCCGGCGGCGACGTGGTGGTCGATGACGACCATTGGCCGGCCGGCGGCAGAGCGGGCGACCCGGCCGATCCGCGATGCTTCCGCCGTGTCCAGCACGACGAGGAGCTCGGCTTCGTTGAGGGCCTGCTCCCCGGCAGCCGTGCCGGCGTCAGCCACGAGCGTGTCGTCGTCGACCAGGAAGCGGAACATGTCGGGGAAGCGGGTGGGGTTCACGATCGTGACCTGCTTCCCCCGCGCCGCCAGCCAGGTCGCCAGGGCGACCTGGGAACCGGTCCCATCGCCGTCGGCGTTCACGTGGGTCGTGAGGGCAATCCTCTGTGGTCCATCGAGCGCCGCGAGCACACGCGAGAGGGCCTCCCGCCGACGTGCCGGTACGCTGGCGCCCGATCCGTCTGCCGTGAAGATGTCGCCCGGTGCGGTCACGCGGTCCCCATTCCTTTCCGTACCTTCGCCCACGTCGATGCCGCATGCACGAGCCGCGACGACAGCGTGCCGCCCGTCCGTCCCCGGCGGAGTCCGGCCAGCAGCTCGGGCGGCGTGTCGGCGGCACCGGGGACCTCCACCCAGCCGCGTCCGATCTCCTGCAGCGTGTGCGCATCAGAGCCCGCGCCGACAGGCAGGTCACGGGCACGCGCCCATTCCACTGCCTTCTCGTTCAGCGCCGCGGAGTGGATGCGCGCATTGAACCCTTCCACGGCATCGACCAGGTCCGCGATATCGCCGAGAATCCGGCCGCCACCGCCCTTCCCGCCGGCAAAGGGGTGCGGTACGTAGACGAGACCGCCCTGCTCCCGGATCATCAGGCACGTCTGACGGGCCGGCGTGCCTTTCGGAATCCGTTCCCGCAGGAACAGCCCGATGATGTCCACGCGTTCCGCGGTCTTCACCTCCTCCCCGGCGATGACGAAGTCCGGGTAGGCAGACTGCAGCATGAGGGCGACATCGATCTCGTTGTGGTCCGTGATGCAGATCCTGTCCAGGCCGCAGTCACGCGCCCGGCGGATGACGGCGTCGGGGTCGTTGAGGCAGTCGAACGAGCCCCGCGTGTGGACGTGCATGTCGATTCTCATTCCGCCCGCGCCTCGATCTCGGACCACACCTTCTCCGCCTGCGAGGTGAGGCGCTCCATGTCGTCGTCGTTCTCGATCACGTAGTGGGACCGCTCACGCTTGTCTGCCGCCGGCATCTGTGCAGCGATCATGGCATCGGCCTCGACGCCATCGAGCCCCCGCGTACGGACGAGGCGTTCGCGGCGGACGCTTTCCGGTGCATCGACGAGCACGATGGTATCGAAGCCGGCATCCAGTCCCGTCTCGAAGAGCAGCGGGATCACGTGGACGACCAGGCGTTCGCCCACGGCAGCTGCGGCTGCCTCGCGTTCCTTGCGCAGGCGTTCGATCTCCGGGTGCAGGATGGCTTCCAGTTCGCGGCGCTTCCCTTCGTCATCGAAGACGCGTCGGCGGACGGCGGCGCGGTCGAGCGTCCCGTCGCTGCCCAGGACGTCCCTGCCGAACGCCGCGACGACGCGCCGCAGGCCGTACGTCCCCGGCGCCACGACTTCGCGGGCGAGTTCGTCCGCGTCGATGATGATGGCGCCGCAGCGCTGCCACACCTCCGCCACCGCGGACTTGCCGCTGGCGATGTTGCCCGTGAGGGCGATGCGGGTGATGGCGCGGGCCCGGCGCCGCGACCGGATGGCCACCACGGCCAGCGCCGTCAGGATGGCGGCCACCACCAGCGCGCTCACCGTCCCGAGGACACCGGCCAGTGCGTGCCAGCTGCGGCCGGCCAGGTAGCCCGCCGCGACCGAGGCCACGCCCCAGCCGAGGACGCCCAGGGTGTCGTAGAGCAGGAACCGCGGATACGACATCCGCGTCATGCCGGCGAGCCACGGCATGAGTGTCCGAACGAAGGAGATGAACCGGGCTACGGTGATGGAGATGATGGACCGCTTCTGGAAGAGGACCGTCGCCCTGGCCTCGTGGCTGCGCCAGAGCCGGCCGATCCAGCCGTCGTGCGCCGCGGCCCGGCGCCCGCTGAACCGACCCAGGGCATACCCGATCTGGTCGCCCACGAAGCCGCCGGCCAGCGTCGCGAGGAGCACGTGGCGGACGTCGAAATAGCCCGTCTCCGCGAGAAAGGCCGCGAGGAGCACCGTCGCCTCGGCCGGCACGAGCAGTCCGAGGAACATGGCCGTTTCCGACGCGGTCACCAGGAAGACGATCCACGGGCCGACGTCAAGGAGCAGCCCGATGATGTCGTGAAGAAGGGCGTCCACGGCCTAGTTGAGGACGGATTGCGTGATGTCGTCCGCCGTGCCCCGCACGCCGTCCGGCCCGTTGGACCCCACGAAGAGCACGTCCCGCCGGTACTCCGCCCAGTACGGGTTGTCCCACGGATCGCGGCCGCTCAGTTCGGGCATGCGACGCCGCATCCAGACCTGGAAGGCGGTGCCGGTCGGGGGCGGGCTCCCCTCCTGGAGGTCTGCCGCCAGGGCGCGGACTATGGAAGTGACCTGCTTCTTCGCCGCCTCCCGCTGCGCAGGCCGGATCATGGCCTCGCCGACAGGGCCCATGCGCTCGAGCACGGGGTGGGCAACCTCGGCGATGCGCGCGCGCACCGGCGGCAACGCCCAGATGAGCGCCAGGATGATGACGAAGAGGATGATCTTGTTCATGACGTCCCGAGGCTCTTATCAGTCCGGGGAGCCCGGCCGGGGAGCGGCGCGGCTGCTCCGCACGCTGCCATCACCGCCCCGCGGCGTTGCGGGTCCACGCAAGGTAGCGTTCCAGATCCCGGGCCGGCGGAATGGCATCGGCGTCGCCGTACGCCGTGTGCAGGCGCCATTCTATGTACTCCCGGGGCGGGAGCGGCAGGAACGGCGCGCGCCGGTACCACCCACGGCGGCGGAATCGCCAGGCCGCCGCCAGCAGGGGTAGGGCGAGGCGCGGGTTGCGCATGGCGGCGCCGGCGAAGCGCCGGATCAGGCGTCCGTACTGCAATCGTCTGCTGCTCGGTCTGTGGTGACCCGGGGAACGCTCCGGAAGATAGCGCGGCGCCCCGGCCGCTGTAAACGATGGCCGCCCAGGGTGGCAGGCATCCGCCCGGCACGGTAAATTAGGGATCCGCAGCGGCTCCATGCGAGCAACTGCTTGTGGCGGCGTGCGTTGCACAGCATGCGCCACGTTGTCTTCCGAGTACACTCGCGAACGGATTCATGGCCACAAAGACGAAAGCGGCCGCCGGAAGGCGGAGCGCCGCGCCTCCGGACAGGGATCAGCTCGTCGGCTTGTACCGCACTATGGTCGCGGCACGGCGGACCGACGACCAGGAGATCCTGCTCAAGCGGCAGAACAAGATCTTCTTCCAGATCTCGGGCGCGGGGCACGAGGCGGTACAGGTGGCCGTCGCGGCGCACCTCAGACCCGGCTCCGACTGGTTCTATCTCTACTACCGGGACCGCGCCCTGAGCCAGGCGCTGGGGATGACGCCCTACGAACACCTGCTCCAGGCCGTCGCAGCCGAATCCGACCCCGCAAGCGGCGGCAGACAGATGCCATCGCACTGGGGCCACCGCGAACATCGCATCGTTTCCACCTCGTCTCCCACGGGTACGCAGTACCTGCAGGCCGTGGGCTGCGCGGAAGCCGGCATGCGCGCGTCACGCGACCCCGCCATGCGGGAGGCGGTGGAGGAGTTCGCCGATGACGAAGTCGTGCTCTGCACGACCGGCGAGGGACAGACGTCGGAGGGCGAGTTCTGGGAGGCCATGAACACGGCGAGCAACCTCATGCTGCCTGTGGTCTTCCTGGTGGAGGACAACGGATATGCCATTTCCGTCCCTGTGGAAGTGAACACGGCCGGCGGCAGCATCAGCGCACTTCTGACGGGGTTCCCGGGCCTGCATATCGAGGAGTTCGATGGCACGGACATCATGGAGAGCCTGGCGGCGTGCGGCCGCGCCGTCGAGCATGCCCGCAAGCGCCGGGGTCCGGCGCTGCTGCATGCCCACGTCGTCCGGCCGTACTCCCATTCAATGTCCGATGACGAGCGCCTCTACCGGCCGGAGTCCGAGCGCGACGCGGACGCCAGTCGCGACCCGGTGGTCAGGACCCGTACGTTCCTCATCGACGACGGCATTGCCACGGCGGAGGAGCTCGACGCCCTGGAGCAGGAGGTGGAGCAGGAGGTGAGGGATGCCTCCGACCGCGCACTGGAGCAACCGCAGCCGGCGCCGGAGACGGCCATCCACTTCCTCTTCTCGCCCGACGTCGATCCGCGTGCGGAGCAGTTCGACACGGAGGACGACCCGAGCTTCGATGGTGGCGACAAGACCATGGTCGACCTCATCAACGCCGCGCTGCGGGACGAGATGGAGCGCGACCCGCGCATCGTGGTATTCGGCGAGGACGTGGCGGACTGCAGCCGGGAGGAGGCCCTCGAGGAGGTCAAGGGCAAGGGCGGCGTGTTCAAGTGCACGTGGGGCCTGCAGCGGAAGTTCGGCTCCAATCGCGTGTTCAACTCGCCGCTGGCCGAGGCCAACATCGTGGGACGGGCCATCGGCATGGCGACGCGCGGGCTCAAGCCCGTCGTGGAGATCCAGTTCTTCGACTACATCTGGCCCGCCATGATGCAGATCCGCGGCGAGCTGGCCACCATGCGCTACCGCTCCGGCGGACATTGGGCGAGCCCCGTGGTCATACGCGTCGCGTACGGCGGGTACCTGAAGGGCGGTTCCATCTACCATTCGCAGACCGGCGAGACGCTGTTCACCCACACGCCCGGGCTGCACGTGGTGCTGCCGGCCACGGCGCTGGATGCGAACGGCCTGCTCCGGACGGCCATCCGGTCGGAGGACCCCGTCATCTTCCTCGAGCACAAGCATCTCTACCGGCAGGTCTACAACAAGTCGCCGGACCCGGGACCGAACTTCATGATCCCTCTGGGCAAGGCCCGGGTCGTACGGCCGGGCAGCGACCTGACCGTCGTGGCGTGCGGCGCCCTCGTGAAGCGTTCCCTCGATGCCGCCCGTGTGGTGGAGGAACGGGGCATCAGCGTGGAGGTCATCGACCTGCGGTCGCTGAACCCGCTGGACATGGAGACCATCGCCGATTCGGTCCGCCGGACGAACAAGGTCATCGTCGCGCACGAGGACTCGCTCTCCTGGGGTATCGGCTCGGAGATCGTCGCGCGGATCGCGGATGAGCTGTTCGAGTACCTCGACGGTCCGGTCCGTCGCGTGGCCTCGCTCGACACGTGGGTCGCCTACTCGCCGCAGCTCGAGGACGCCATCCTGCCGCAGACGGACACCGTCGTGTCGGCCATCGAGGAGCTCGCCGCCTACTGAGGGACAGCGGCCTGTACGGGTCGTCCCTGGACGGGGTCCTCGCATGGTCGCCACTCTACGCTTCCTCAGGCGCTACCTCCGGCCCGACTCCGCTGCCACGACCGCGGAGGAAGTGGTGTACGCCCGCGGCGGCGACCTGCTGGCCGGGACGGTCTATCGCCCCGCAGGCACGCGCCGGAGCCTGCCGGCGTGGACCGTCCTCCACGGTCTCACGCGGACGGGTCGCGAACACCCCTCCCTCGTCAGGTTCGCGCGCGCGGTGGCGGGTGCGGGCCACGTCGTCTTCGTACCGGAGATCCCGGAGTGGCGGGCACTGCGCGTGAACGCTGCCGTGACCGTCCCCACCATCGCGGCGGCCGTGCGGTCGCTCCAGGCCCGGGACGATGTACGCCACGAGCACGTGGGACTGTTCGGCTTCTCGTTCGGAGCCACGCAGGGTCTGGTCGCCGCCGCGCAGCCCGATACGGCACGCCTTCTCACGGGCATGGCGGCGTGGGGCGGCTACTGCGACCTGCACCGCCTCTTCCGGTTCGGCCTGACCGGTCTGCACGAGATCGACGGTGTGACGTATCGGACCCGACCCGACCCGTACGGCGCATGGATCATCGCGGGGAACTACCTTCCGCGGGTGCCGGGCTTCGGGGATGCCGCCGATGTGGCGGACGCGGTCATGGCGCTGGCCACGGAGGCCGGCGACCGCGGGCTCTATGCATGGGAGCCCGTGTTCGATGAATCCAAGCGACGCCTGCGTTCGGGCCTGCCCACGGACCGGCGAGAACTGTTCGACCTCCTGGCGCCGCTCACCACGGTGCCACCCCCGGACGATAGCCCACTCCTGGAACTGTCCGACGCCCTCGCCGACACGGTGCTGCGCATCGACCCGCTGATGCGGGCCCGTGACTACCTCCCCTCCGTCGGGGTCCCGGTCGTATTCGCCCATGGCCGCGACGACCGGCTCATACCCTTCTCCGAAACCATGCGGCTGGCACGGGCGACACCGCGGGAACGCGTCAGGAGTGTCACGATCACGTCCCTGTTCCAGCACTCCGGCGGAACCGCGAACCGGCTGGGCGCGATGGGGATGGCGCGGGAGGGAGCGCGCTTCCTCCTGCTGCTGCGGCGCGTGCTGGGGCTGGTCTGATCCGGGCTCCGGACCTTATCGAGGGGATCGGCGTACTGTCAGCAGAGGCCGGCAGCCGGCCCCTCGTGAAGACCCTGCGACTGGAGCTGCAGATGGATTCACCGGCGATTCCCGTCTTTCTCGCCGGCCCTTTCCCGGTGGTATACTCGTCGGATGTCGACGAGGTTGAACGGGAGCTCGACCTCGACGTCGCGCTCCTCATCGCCGGTCTGCCCACCATCGTCGCGTCCGCGTCGTTTCCCCACGACGATACCTGGGACCGGATCCGCGCGGCCCTCGAGAGCGGCGATGCCCGCCTCGGCGTGGCCGGCGTCCCCCACGAGGAGGAATGCCCCACCGGCGTAACGATGACGTACCCTTCGGCCTATGTCGGGCTGGAATGCGCGAATGGGGAGCGTCTCGTGCTGTCCCACATTCGAGGCCTGAACCCGGGCCACAACGCGGAGGCGTACGCCCGCGAGGTCATGGATTCCATTCTGCAGGGCTTCACCCCGGACGAGCTGGGCGTCAACCTCGACTAGCCTCGCCGTCTCCCAGCCCGTCGATTTCACCCCGCAGGTAATCCCGGATCGACGCCGCGTCCAGCGGATCGGGTCCGATCAGGTCCGCGGCGCACTGTGGCGGAAGCGCTGCGCGGGCCATCGTCGCATGCCCGCCGCCCCGGCCGCCCCGCCGGGCGATGGCCCGCGCGAGGGCGCCGGCGCCGGTTCCCGTTCCGACGTGCCTGATCGTCAGTACGACGTCATCGTCCAGCAGCGCAGCGGCCACGGACCAGGTCACGTGCTCGATGCCGAGGCAGAAGTCCGCAACGTCCGCGAGCAGGGGTGTCTCATCCGTCTCGAGCGGTCCCAGGACGCTCACGCACAGGTCGCCCTCGCAGTCCGCGTGGCGGAGCGCGGTTCCGAACCGGTGGACCGTCTCGACCGCGAGGCTGGGGCGCTCGAACCGGCGCACGAGCTGCAGGTCCGCGCGCTCCTGCAGGAATGCGTAGGCCTCCACGTCGGCCGGGGAAACGGCACGGCTCAGGCCGTCCGTATCCGTCCTGATCCCGAAGAGGAGAGCCGTCGCCAGCGGGCGGCCGGGCATGTCCGGTGACACGGCCCGCAGGTACTCGGTGAGCATGGTCGCCGTAGCGCCGTAGCCGGGTCTGATGTCAGCGAATTCGGCTTCATACCCGCCCTCGGCGGGGTGGTGATCCACTACCGCGAAGCGCGGGCGCCCGTCCCTCTGCAGACCTCCCGGCTGGGTGTCCACGGTGATGACGCGCTCGAAGGCGCATAGTTCCTCGCGGGTTATCGTCGTCACCAGGATGCGGAGCAGGTCCACCATGCGCCGGTTCTCCGGCCGCGTCAGTTCCCGGAACGTGACAATGGGCGCGCGGTCGGCGCCCGCACCCAGCAGCGCCGAGACCGCAAGGGCACTCGATACGGCGTCGGGGTCGGGATCCTCGTGGATGAGGATCGGAACCACGTCATCCCCGGCGGCGAACTCCCTGAGGCAGTGGGCGCGGCGCTCGGCCTCCAGGCGCTCGAGCTCCTCCTCCAGGTCGAGCCGCAGCACGTCCCTCAATTCACCGCCGCGTGCGAGCGTGCCATCCCTCGCGCCACCGAGATCCGCCAGTTCATCGGACAGTACGAGCACGGCGGCGTCGGGACGCACGGCCCGGATGGCGGTGAGCGCTGCTCGGGCCCGGTCCGCGGGCTGCAGGTCGATGACCGCCGTCACCGCGCGGGCATCGCGGATCCACTCGAATCCCTCCGGGCGGGTGGGGTCGCCACCGAACACGCCGTCGGCCCCCGGCGGCGGCTCCGGCTGCCAGCGCCAGACATCGCGGTCGCGTGACCGGACCCGGGCCGGCAGGTCGTGGGAATCGCTCACGACGACGAGAAGGGGTCGCCCGGGATCGTTCTCCGCTTCTTCGTCCACGCCGTGCTCCGATGGATGTCCATGCAGGCGGCTGGCGCCGCGTCGCCGGCATCAGTGCACCAATCGTTCCTCAGGGGCAGGACGGGAGGTCCGCGTCCCCTGTGTCGATGGCGGTCCGGCGGATGACCAGCGACCCGATCACCCCCGTGCCGTCGCCATGGAGGCTGGGTACGCGCACCGTGCCGGACGGGTTGAACGCACCGCCCCGGACCCAGTTGACGTAGTTCCGGTCCGCCGCGGCGATGGCTATGTCCGCCCGTACTCCCGGCGGCAGGCCCGGGCGAATCGCAAGGAGGATTGCGTGAAGTTCGGGATCCGCCCGGTCGAACAGCCCGAACTCCCCCGGGAACGCCATGGTCGTGTCCGCCGAGCCGATGGCGAGTCCCAGCAGGTCGACTGGCGTGTCCGCTCTCTCAATTTCCACGCCGGCCGCGCGGAGTGCAGCGACCAGGTGATCCATCCGGGTCTCGCCGATATACACGCTCGCGCCCGCCGCCCGGGTCCAGGCCAGGTCCATGCCGGTCCCGGCCGGCAGGCGGCACGGCGCCGCGGGCCGGACCAGCGCGAATTCCCCCGGCACCTGGGTGCTTCCGGTGAGCCGGCGTCCGTCAGGCAGGGCCACCTCGAGGGTGTAGCGAATGCCGGGCCGGACCAGCGCGGTGCGGCCCCGGGCGACATAGCACGTGCCCGCGGGGAACGGCGGGGTCGGCGGCGCGGGGAACAGGCACAGCGAGTCGGCGTCCGCCTCGAACGACATGGGCGGCCCGCCGCCATCCTCCCGCACCGTGACGGTTGCGTCGAAGATGCGGGCGCCGCCGGCCGCGCTCACGGTCCGGTGCAGGAAGGCTGTCTGGATGGTATCGCCCGCCTTCAGCACGACCTCCACGACGAGGAGGTCCGCCGGCTCCGCGAGGGTGATATCGCTGAGCTCGCAGGCCGTGGGGCCGAGGGCCGTCATGGCAGCGAGGAGCGCGATCCGGACGACAATTCGTCCCGGCATCAGAACCTCACTTCCAGCCCGGCGGTGGGCAGGATCGGGAACATGGACAGTCCCGCGCGGGTGGGCGGTGTCTCGTCGTACTGGTAGAAGTAGAAGAGGACGTTTCGCCGGTTGTACACGTTGAGCACGTCGACGTGCGGCGTGAGCGTGCCCCACCGCTTGCGGTAGGTCCGACGCAGGCCGACGTCCAGGCGGTGATACGGAGGATAGCGCTCGGCATTGCGGGGGCCGAGGACGATGGCGCTGCGTGCGGAGTCGGATTCCTGCGACGGCGCGCGCCAGCCCCCGTCGATGGACGAATACTCGTAGTACACGTGCGCGCCCAGGGGCCGGGTGTACGGCAGGCCGGTGCCCAGATTCCAGCGGATTCCGAGCTCGACATCCCGCGGGAGCATCGCCTGCACGACGAGATCGACGTCCAGGCGGCGATCGAAGATGGGCGCGTACGTGAGGCGCTGCGGCGGATCGAGCCCCGCGAACACGTCGTCGAACTCGCGGGTCGCCCGCAGCCAGGACACGGCGAGCATGGGTCGGATACGTCCCCTCTCGCGGCGGAGGTGGAAGTCCGCGCCGTAGCCCCGGCCCCGCCCTCTGAGCAGGTCGTCATCGGGGTCGTCCGGATCGTCGGCCGCATTCGTCGCGACCACGCCGTCGAACGACCGATAGTAGGCCTCCACCGCACCGAACCACGAGGCGCCGACGTACCCTTCGATACCGGCCTGGACCTGGTCCGAAACCACGTGGGGTGCGCGCGCCCCGGCGAGTACCCACACATCGATGCCCAGCGGCAAATCCTCGTCCCGAAGCGAATGGACGAACTGGGCGTACCGGCCGACGGCGAGCTTGACCGCCAGCGTGCCGCCCGCCAGGAAGCGCTTCGCCGCGACGCGCGGCTGCGCGACGAACACCGCATCGCTCCCGTGCGGAAGCCACGCATCGCCCCGGATGCCTGCCTCCAGCAACCAGTCCGCCGGGTCCATCCTGACCTGCACGTACGCGGCAGCCAGCGAGCCCGGCGCGCCCGCGTCCGCGAACACGGCGCCGCCCGTCTCAGCCCGGTTCGCGTAGCTCAGCCGGTCCACGGCCGCGCCCGTCCCCACGACGGCGGCGCCGGCAGGAAAGGTCGCGTCCAGCCGGACCAGCGACTGGTTGATGCGGGCGCGGAAATCCGTGTCCCGAAATTCCGGGAACCGGATGCCCGTGGTAAACCGCGAGTGGCCCGCCCGGACCTGCAGCGTCCCGCCTCCCCGGAACTGTGACGCCCATGTCGCACCGACCACGTCGTTGCCCCAGCCCCACCGGACCTGGAGCGGGAAGGAGTCCGTGCCCGCGAGGTCGAGGACATCGCGTCCGGTGTACCCGGTGAGAACGAGGCGGCCACCAGCCGCCGTCCATGCCTCACCGTGCACCTGCAGGTCCGTGAAGTGATACGGGAAGTCGAAGAACGGACCCAGGACCTGGTCGAAGTAGGACCGCCGCAGCGACACCCGCCCCCGGGCGGATCGGAGTCCGGTGCCGGACAGCCACCCGTCGGGCACGTCGCGGCCCACGGCCACCCTGGCGGCGAGGAGGGACACGCCGGCATCCACCGTCGTGCCGGGTCCGCCGGCGTCGCTTTCGACGCGGAGCACCGACGCCACGCGCCCGCCGTGCTCGGCAGGGAAGCCGCCTGCGTGCAGCTCGGCGAGGGCGACCATGTCCGCGTTGAAGATGCTGAACAGCCCGCCAAGGTGGAACGGGTTGTAGACCGGAATGCCGTCGAGCAGGATGAGGTTCTGGTCCGCCGATCCGCCCCGCACGTTGAACGCGGACGAGAAGTCGGATGTGGAGACCACACCCGGAAGAATCTCGATGGCCCGGAGCACGTCCGCCTCGCCGACGGCGGGGACGAGCTTGAGCTCGCGCTGCGTCAGTTCCCCCGCCGTCGCGCCCGCCGTCTCCTCGAAGCGCGCGCGACGACGTGCCGCCTCGACAATGACACCGGGCAGGCCGACGGCCGCCTCGCGCAGCGTGATCGCGAGGGCCGCCGTCCGGCCCGCTTCGATGCGGACGGTGTCCTCCACCGTGCCGTAGCCGAGGCGCTGTGCGCGCACTGCATACCGGCCGGACGGAATTCCGGCGAACCTCACCCGGCCCGCTGCATCGCTCCCATCGGCACGGACGACCCCGCCGCCGTCCGCCAGCAGCTCCACCAGGACGGCCGGCAGCGGCGCCTCGTCCGGGCCGGTGACGCGGACCGTGACGGACCCCGTCTGGCCGCGGGCCTGGGCGGGCGCGATCAGGCAACACGCGACCACGGTGGCGATTCGGATCAGACAGGATGTCTCAGGCCACCGTCTCCGGGTGCCGTCCCGCCCCGGAACGTACGAGCGCCCGCTCACGGGCCAATCCGGTTGCAACTCTTCCGGCAGAACGGTGTTATCATGTTGATTCGAGATTTCCTCCCGTCGCCCGGGGGGACGACTTCTCCCGTGGACAGATGCGAATCCCGCGCCGATCGATGAGCCTCGCCCGCAGCGCACTTACCGCCGCCGTTGTCGCGGGCGTCGCTCCATGGGTCATCGCCGCGTGCGACGGCTCGACGGAACCGCTCACCCCCTCGCAGGTGGCACCGGCGGCAATGGTCGAGCAGGCCGGCGAGGTCGCCACCCCGGTGGGTACGGCGCCGGCGGTACGGGTACTTACGGCGGCGGGCACGCCGGTGCCGGGGGTCGCGGTCACCTTCATCGTCGCCGCGGGCGGCGGCAACATCATCGGCTCCCACCAGGTCACCGATGCCGATGGACGTGCTGCCCTCGCCGACTGGATTCTCGGCACCGTGGCCGGAGAGAATATCGTGGTTGCGTCGGTCCCGGCGATGGCGGACGCCGCGGTCGTCTTCCGCGCCGCCGCTGCCGCCGGTCCCGCGACGGGACTCACGATCACCACGCAGCCGCCGGAACATGCAGTGCGCGGGATTCCCCTCGCGCCTCCGCCCGTGGTCCGCCTCATCGACGCATTCGGGAATCCCACCGGACGCGGTCCCGGCCAGGTCACAGCGGTGGCCGAGCAGGCCGGCGTCGACCTCATGAACGCCATCGCCATCCCGGATGCATCAGGCCTGGCCACGTTCAGCGGCCTCGCTCTCCTCGCCGAGCCGGGAGCGTATACGCTGCGGTTTGCCGCCGGTCCCTCCATCACCGGTCCGGCCACGACGGCGATCCAGCTCCTGAACGAAGCACCCGGCGCCTGCGGACCGGCCATCCCGCTGGACTTCCAGCTCGGAGAGACAATTCGTACGTCGCTCGCCGATCCCCGCGGTCTGGCATGCCTCGGGTTCGACGCCGGCCGCAATGCCGGACAGCAGTACCTGCTCCTCCTCGAGAACATGCCCGCAACGGGCGACTACGGCAGCGGCCTCTTCCCCGGCCTGCCCGCGCAGGCGGGATTCGACTACACCGTCTACGGCACCCCGGCCGCGCCCGCCGCCACGCAGGACGCACCTGCCGCCGGCCTCCACGGGCTGGTCCCGCCCGCGACGCCGCCGGCAGGCGCATCCCACGCCTGGGACTTCGGCGCCGGACCCATCTACGAGATCGAGCCCGTGCCGCCGCCCGGAGGCGCTCCGCCGCCCATGCTCGTCCGACCCGCGGGCCTCCTCGACCTGAACAGCGCAACGGCCAGCATCGTGGCAGGCGACACGGTCCTGGTCTGGATGGAAGGCATCCCGCGCCTCGGTATCGCCGCCGGCAACCAGCGCGCCGTGATCCGCTTCGTCGATGATCTCCTCATCATCGCCGAAGACGTCCGCCTGGGCACCGCGCTCCGGCGCCAGGGCGGTGGCTTCAACACACCGCTCCACCCCGATACCATGCTCGCCATCGCACAGCAGTATGCTGCGCAGGCACGCGTGCAGGGGGACCTGCTGTTCGACGGCCGTCACAACGCGGCGGTGGAGAACGCGAACAGCGGGCGGGTGCTCGCCGTGCATTCGGTCATGCCCGAGGACAACATCTGGGGTTACACCTACTCCAGCACGAGCTACTTCGTCTGGGACTACTGGGTCGGAACGAACGGGTCCGCCGGCGGCCTGAACCAGCGCGTGCAGCGCAACGCCGACAACCTGTTCATGCACGAGATCGCGCACATGCGCCACCTCGGGCTGCTCCAGCACGCGAACCTGCCCCCCGCCCTGCGCGGCAACCGCTGGCTGGTGGAAGGTTTCGCGCGGTTCTCGGAGCGCCTGCCGATTGCGGCACGGCTGCTGGGTACTGCCAATCCGTCCCGCACCGCCAACGTCGTGCTGCCCCTCAACATCGCGTTCGGCAACGCGTACTTCCGCGACGACGTGCCTACATTCCTCAACGCATCGACGTCGATGTTCGAGGGGTACCAGCATTCGTCGTTCGTCTTCGACTACTTCGCCGACCAGGTCGCATTGCAGGGCGGCGACTGGCGGGCCGGAGTCCGGGATTTCCTCCTCGCGGCAGGCTCGCCGACGGCCCTCGACGCCGTCGCCTTCAACCGGCTCGGCCTGACCTTCGGCGAGCTGTTCACCAGGGCGCGCGCCGCCCTCTACCTCGACGATATCGGCACCGCAGGCCTGCCGCCCTGGACGCAGTACCACCAGTTCCAGCTCCGGGCCAGCCGGCCGGCAGGCTCCCAGTCGGCGAGCGATCCGCGGAACGCGTGGACGCGCTTCCACCCCGGCTTCATCTACCAGATCAACGGTGCGATCCAGCCGGGATCGGCGTGGGGGTTCATCATCGACGGCACGCAGGCCACGGCAAGCAGCACGTTCCGCATCGATGGACCACCCACGCCCAACGCGGTGATGTCGGTCACGCGCATTCGCTGAAACCCGATCGTCCCGAAGGACGTAGTGACGGGTGTGGCGGGATGCCAGGCCTGGACTATGGGAGGAAGCAATGCTGGAACTTTTCGCAACGATTGCAGCGGCGGGTGTCGGCTACGTGCGGTCCCGCTCCTTCGTCGCGCGACGGCTCAGGTACGTGGATGCCGTACAGAGCCCTGCGGCGCCCCTCATCGCCGGGGCCGCGGCCGCCGTGGTGGCCGCTCCCGTCGTGTGGATCCTGCCCGTGATCGGGACCGGGACGGCACTCCTCTTCGGCGCTGCGGTGGGCGTCGGCACACGCGCCGGCATCCGTCAGATTCGCCGCGGCCTGCTCCCTGGCTGACCCCGGGTCAGCCGCTGGGTCGCCTCAGCAGCATGAGGGAGCGGTCGCACAGGGGAATCGTGGACCCGGCGTCGTGACGGTCGGTGGACCTGCCGTCCGTCGCCGACGTGTCCACCAGCACCTCCCACACCACGCCAGGCTCGCCAGGTAGCCGGAAGTCCACGGCCCCCGTGTGGGCATTCAGCAGCAGCAGCAACGTGTCGTCGTACATCAGGTCGCCGTCCTCGTCCACCTCGACCAGGGCATCACCCGCCAGCCGGACGCCCATTGTCCGGACCCATCCCGCGTGCCACTCCGCATCCGTCATCTTTTCGCCATCCGCGCGTAGCCACGTCAGGTCCCGCACACCGGACCCGCGCAGGCGACGGCCCTGGTAGTACCGGCGGCGCTGGAACACGGGATGCCGGTGCTGCAGCTCGATGAGGTAGCGCGTGAAATCGAGCTGTACGGACTGCGCCTCGTCCAGGTCCCAGTTCAGCCAGCTGATCTCGTTGTCCTGCGCGTACGCGTTGTTGTTGCCCCCCTGCGTCCTGCCCATTTCGTCGCCCGCGCACAGCATGGCGACGCCCTGCGAGAAGAACAGCGTCGCCAGGAAATTGCGCTTCTGGCGTTCGCGCAGGGCATTGATGGCGGGATCGGCCGTGGGCCCCTCCACGCCGTAGTTCGCAGAGATGTTGTGGTCGTGCCCGTCCCGGTTCCCCTCGCCGTTCGCCGCGTTGTGCTTGTGGCGGTACGTGACGAGGTCGTGGAGCGTGAAGCCGTCGTGCGCCGCGATGAAGTTGATGCTGGCATACGGGTGCCGGCCGTCGTACTGGTACAGGTCGCTGCTGCCGGTCAGCCGATAGGCAAGCTCCGCCATGCTCCCGCCATCGCCTCGCCAGTACCTGCGCACGGCATCGCGGTACTTGTCGTTCCACTCCGCCCACAGGATCGGGAAGTTGCCCACCTGGTAGCCGCCTTCGCCTACGTCCCACGGCTCCGCGATGAGCTTGACGGTGGACAGCACCGGGTCCTGGTGGATCGCATCGAAGAACGAGGAAAGGCGCGTGACGTGGTGCTGCTCCCGCGCCAGCGTGGAGGCCAGGTCGAACCGGAAGCCATCAACGTGCATCTCCGTCACCCAGTAGCGCAGGCTGTCCATGATGAGCTTCAGGACCTGCGGGTGGTGGGCGTTCAGGCTGTTCCCCGTGCCGGTGTAGTTCATGTAGTAGCGAGGCTGCTGCGGAACGAGCTTGTAGTACGTCCGGTTGTCGATCCCCTTCAGGCTCAGCGTCGGGCCCAGCTCGCTGCCCTCCGCGGTGTGGTTGTACACCACGTCCAGGATCACCTCGATCCCCGCCCTGTGCAGCGTCTTCACCATCTCCTTGAACTCCCGCACCTGGCCGCCGGGCGTACGTGCGCTGGCGTAGCGCGTGGCGGGCGAGAAGAAGTTGAGCGTGTTGTAGCCCCAGTAGTTCACGAGGCCCTGCGCCGCCAGGTGCCCCTCGTCCACGATCTCGTGGATGGGCAGAAGTTCGACGGCGGTGACCCCGAGCTCCCGCAGATGCTCGATGGCGGCGGGGTGTGCCATCCCGGCGTACGTCCCGCGAATGTCCTCGGGCACGCCGGGGTGCAGCATGGTGAAGCCCTTCACGTGGACTTCGTAGATGATCGACTTGTGAAGGGGAGTGCGGAGCAGCGTGTCGCCCTCCCAGTCGAACGCGTCGTCCACCACCACGCCCTTCGGCACCGCGCCGGCGCTGTCCTCGTCCGAATACGAGAGGTCGGCGGCCGGATTCCCGATCCGGTAGCCGAAGATGGGACCCTTCCAGTCGACCGTACCGACGACGGCCCTCGCGTACGGGTCGAGAAGCAACTTGGACGGGTTGAACCTGTGGCCGTTCTCCGGCTCGTACGGGCCGGTCACCCGGTAGCCGTAGACCTGACCCGGCCCGACACCCGGTAGGCAGGCGTGGCGCACGAAGCCGGATCGCTCACGCAGGCGGACCCGCTCGACTTCCTCGGTACCGGAGGCATCGAAGAGACAGAGTTCGACCTGCGTGGCGTGTTCCGAGAAGAGGGCGAAGTTCACACCATGCCCGTCGTATGTAGCGCCCAGCGGGTACGACCGGCCGGGCAGCACCTTTCGCGACAATGCGGTCCTCCTCTGCAGGTGACGGCGTGGGCACGCGCCGGCGGCGGGAAGCGCAATCTTGGTGCCCGTAGCGGGACGTGGGGAAGGCGAACCGCAGTGGCGTCGTAGCGGGCGCTACGGGTGCGCCGGGACGGCGCCGGCGGCGCCGTGGGCGGGCCTCTACGGCTGGTTCGGGACGGCGGCGGCCGCAGAACGCGGCGTCGCCGTGGCGGCGTTCGCACCGCCGGCCTCCGGCGCCCGCCACTGCCAGACCACCGCGCCAACGATCCAGCCGAGGACGGCGGCCACGACGACATCGCTCAGGAAGTGGGCGCCCGCAGCCACACGCGTGAGTCCACACCCCCACGCGAGACCCCACCACACTATGGCGGCCCGGGGGAACACGCGGGACAGGACGGCCGCCGCCCCGAATGCCACGAGGGAATGGCTGCTCGGCATGCCGAGACCCCCCGTCGAGAACGGACGCTCGGAGAAGGATCGGAAGGCGTACTCGCCCAGGTCGCCGGGACGGAGCCGGCGAACGAGGAGTTTCGCCACCTCAGCCAAGGCACCACCGAGTGTGGCGCCGGCGGCGATGAGGCCGCTCCGGGCACGCAGGAACCGACGGATGGGCGTGCGGTCATGGAGGGCGAGGGCCAGCGCGGCGCAGAGCCAGAGCGGGACGAACCCCATGACCCGCAGCATCCGGCCCCAGTCTTCACCGTATACATCCGCGATTCGGACCACGCGGAACGCGACCGGATCGAGGATGTGCGCCACGACCACGGCCGCTACGGCCACGATGAGCAACGCACCGTGCCTTCGATTCCGCATCACGAAGAGGTTCCGCCTTCCGGGAGGGATTTGCCGCGCAATAGGCCGGGTGGGGATCGAACCCACGACCTTGGGATTAAAAGTCCCCTGCTCTACCGCTGAGCTACCGGCCCGCCGGAATGTAGCGAACGCCGGTGGGGCGATCAACCGAAATCCGCGTCGCGCAACGGCATCCGGCACGGCAGACGCACGCCCGCTACGCAGGCCTCGCGCGCGCCGCGCGTTTCTGCGAGTGCGCGCGCTTCCCCACCTCAGATGGGCTCGTGCTCGCTCAGGCCGGGCTTGCCGCGCAGCGCGATGTTGTAGCCGAGGAGCGCGCCGATGATGGCGGCCACCATCTGCACGAGCAGAACGGCCACGGCGAATTGCGGCGTCATTCGGGGCCAGGTCCAGGTGGGGACCAGCAGGGCGGCGAGGGCGTTCAGGAGGAACCAGACGACGAGGGAGGTGAGGCCGATCCCCAGGGCGTGCAGGATGGGCGCCTGGATGGCGCGGAAGCCGGCGAAGAAACCGCCGGCAAAGAAGCCGACGGCGATGGCGACCATGCTCCACCACGTGTTGGCCGCGGTGGTCTCCTCGTGGAGCAGCCCCACGGAGAGCAGTGCCAGCGCGACGAGGGACGCGATGGCCGCGGCCACGAGCCAGCCGGCGATGACCCGCCACGCCGCCACGTTCTGCAGGTGTTCCGTATGCATCAGGTCTCCTGGTGCAGCTCGAGCACGAGCTGGCTGTTGGGCTCGAACGTGCGGCGGTGATGCGGCGTGAGTCCCAGCTCCACGATGGCGCCGCGATGCTCTGCCGTCCCGTAGCCCGCATTCGTGGACCAGCCGTAGCCGGGGTAGCGCGCGGCGAGCAGGTGCATGATCCGGTCGCGCACGACCTTCGCCACGATGGATGCGCAGGCAATGCAGTGCACGCAGGCGTCGCCGCCCACCACCGCGGTGTGGCGCGGCCCGAGCTCCGGCACGGGCAGGCCGTCCACGAAGATATGTTCGGGTTCGCAGCCCAGACGCGCAATTGCGCGGCGCATGGCCAGATGGGAGGCGCGGAGAATGTTCAGGCGGTCGACTTCACGGGTGCTCGCACCGGCGACGCCGATGGCCACGGCCCGGGCGCGTATGTCATCGTAGAGTTCGGCCCGGCGCTCCGGTGTGAGCTTCTTGGAGTCGTCCACACCGCGAATGGCCACACCCGGGGGAAGCACCACGGCCGCCGCCAGGACGGGACCGGCGAGTGGACCCCGCCCGACCTCATCCACTCCCGCAACGAGAGTGAGGCCGCGGTCCCACCACGCCTGCTCCGGCTCCATGAGCCGGCGCAGGCGCCGGTTCTCCGCCCTGCGACGGCCGCTCGCCGTCTGCGGTCGCCTGCGCGCCCCACCTCCGCCGGATCGTATCGCCATGACCGGGCGGAGACGCGTTCAGCCGCGGGCGCGCTCCTTGATCCGCGCCGCCTTGCCTCGCAGCGCGCGCAGATAGTACAGCTTCGCCCGGCGGACGCGGCCGCGGCGCACCACCGTGATGGACTCCACCGACGGCGAGTGCAGCGGGAAGATGCGCTCGACGCCGATGCCGCTGGACACCTTCCGCACCATGAACGTCTCGCTGATGCCGCCACCCTTCCGGGCAATGCAGACACCCTCGAACGCCTGCAGACGCTCCTTGTCGCCCTCGCGCACGCGTACGTTCACCCGAAGCGTATCGCCCGGATCGAAAGCCGGCAGGTCACTGCGCAGCTGGTCCCTGGTCACTTCCTGTAGCATATCCATTGCGACCTCCTCGGTTCGCCGATCGCGTGCAGTCATGAAGTTTCGCACATATGTCGCGGCCCCGTCAAGCGCAGCCACCCGCCCCACCACCTCACTCCGTCCCGCCGCCGGACTGCGCCTCGTGGCGCAGCCACAGGTCCGGGCGCCGCTCCCGCGTCAGCCTCTCCGCGGCCTCCCGCCGCCACGCCTCCACACGCGCACGGTGACCCGACAACAGCACCTCCGGCACCTTCATCCCGCGGTACTCCGCCGGGCGCGTGTACGACGGCGGGCTGAGCAGACCGTCATCGTAGAAGGAGTCGCCGGCAGCGGCCTCGTGCGTGCCGAGGGCACCCGGGAGCAGCCGCACCACGGCGTCCGTGATGGCCAGGGCCGCATATTCGCCGCCGCTCAGGACGAAGTCCCCGATCGAGACCTCCTCCGTCGCCAGCGACTCCGCCACGCGCTGGTCCACGTCCGTGTAATGCCCGCAGAGCAGCGTGACCTCGGGCTCCAGCGAGAGCCGCACGGCATCGTCATGACCGAAGGTGCGCCCCCGCGCCGACATCAGGAGCACAGGTCCCCGGGGCTGCAGGGCGTCCACCGCCTCGAAGAACGGCTCCGGCTTCATCACCATCCCGGCGCCCCCGCCGAAGGGGTAGTCGTCCACGGTGCGATGCCGGTCGTGCGTGAAGTCGCGCAGATCGACCACCCTGTACTCAACCAGGCCCCCGTCCGCCGCACGGGCGGGGATGCTGAGGCCAAGGGGGCCCTCGAAGAAGCCCGGGAAGATGGTCACGATGTTGACCCGCATCGCCCCGGTCACAGGTCCAGCAGCCCCGCCGGGGGATCGATGACCACGCGCCGGGATACCCTGTCCACTTCCCGGACGATTCGCGCCGCGAACGGGATCAGGCGCATCCGGCCGTCCTCGCCTTCCACCTCGAGGAGGTGGTGCGGCTCCGTCTCGAATACCTCCCTCACACGCCCGACACGCCCGCCGGCCACGTCCTCGACCGTCATCCCGAGAAGCTCGTGATAGAACACCTCGTCGTCGTCGAGGGGCGGCACCTCCGCCCGGTGCAGCAGCAGATAGTGACGGGCGAGCAGGCCCGCGGCGTCCCGGTCCTCCACGCCGGCGAACTTCACCAGCACGCCGCGCTTGAACGCCCGGGCGCTCTCGACCTCCACCGTCGCCCCATCGGCGGCCCGGGCGCCCGCCTCATCGCCAAGCAGCAGCTCCCGACCCGGCGCAAAGATGACCGCGGGCGAGTCCGTCAACGGCCAGACGAACAGCTCGCCGCGGTTCCCGTGCGCCTTGCTGATGTGCCCCACGACCAGGTGGTCGGGCGACGCCCGCTCACCCGTTTCCGTCACGGGCTACTCCGCGGCGCCGGTCTTCGGCTCTGCGCCCTCGTCGGTCGGCTCTGCCTCCGAAGGCTCGGCCTCCGGCGACTCTGCAACCGGCGCCTCGGCTGCCGGCGGCTCCGCGACCTCGTCGGCCGGCGCGGCGGACGTCGCCTCCGCCGGCTCGTCGGCCGCAGCGGCCTTCGGCGCACCGCGGCTGCCCGCCTTCGGCTTGTCGGCCGGCGGCGCCTCGACGACCGGCGGCGAGGCCGGCTCATCGGGGCCGACGCCTCGCACCGCGACCTTGCGGTCGCCGCCATGGCGTGCCTTGCGGATCAGCGACGCCACGGTGTCGGTCATACCGGCGCCCCGGGCCAGCCATTCATCGACCTTGTCCAGATCGATGCGGAGGTCCGCAGGACGCGTCAGCGGGTTGTACGTCCCCACCGCGTCCAGGTACTGGCCGTCCCGCGGCGTGTCGGTGTCGGCCACCACCAGGCGGTAGCTCGGCTGCTTCTTCCGGCCCGTGCGCCGGAGACGGATCTTTACGGCCATGTCGTCGTGCCTCTCAGGTTCCGAACATTCCGGGCAGCCGCGGCAGACCCATGCCCCGCGCGCCCTTTCCCCGACCCAGCCCCTTCATCGACTTCATCATCTTCTGCATCTGCTTGAACTGCGTGAGGAGCCGGTTCACCTCCTGGACGGTCCGCCCGCTCCCCTTCGCAATGCGCAGCCGGCGTGAGCCGTTCAGGATCTCCGGCCGCTGCCGCTCCTTCGGCGTCATCGACAGCACGATGGCCTCGATGTGCCGGATCTGCTTCGGGTCCACCTTCGTCTGCTTCAGCATGGCGGCGTTCACGCCGGGCACCATCTTCAGCAGGCCCTCCAGCGGCCCCATCTTCTGGAGCTGTCGCATCACGCCAAGGAAGTCCTCCAGGTCGAACTTCCCTTCCCGCGCGACCTTCCGCTCCAGGCGCTTCGCCTCATCCTCATCGAACGTCTGCTGCGCCTTCTCCACCAGGCCGATGACATCGCCCTGCTGGAGAATCCGACCCGCCATGCGACCGGGGTCGAAGACCTCCAGGCCGTCCGTCCGCTCCCCGACGCCCACGAACTTGATGGGCACGCCCGTCACGCCCCGGATGGACAGCGCGGCGCCGCCCCGGGCATCGCCGTCCAGCTTCGTCAGGATGACGCCCGTCAGACCCAGCGCCTCGTGGAAGCCCTCGGCGATGCGGACCGCCTCCTGGCCGATCATGCTGTCCACCACCAGCAGGATCTCCGTCGGCTTCACCTCCGCCGACACCGCCTTCAGCTCCGCCATCAGGTCGGCGTCGATCTGGAGGCGACCCGCCGTGTCCAGGATCAGGGCGCGGTGGCGGTCTCGCGTCGCCTGCTCCAGGGCCCGCTTCGCGAGCTTCGCGACGTCGCGCTCCGCACGATCCGAGTAGACGGGCACACCGACCTGCCGCCCCAGCGTCTCCAGCTGGTCGACGGCAGCGGGCCGGTACACGTCGAGGGCGGCCAGCAGCGGCTGGCGGCCCTCACGGGCCAGGCGCTTCGCAAGCTTCGCCGCAGTCGTCGTCTTGCCGGATCCCTGCAGCCCCACCAGCAGCACCACCGTGGGGCCCACCGGCGCAACCTTCAGCCCGACCTGCTGCTCCCCGAGCAGCGTTACCAGCTCGTCGTGAACGATCTTCACGATCTGCTGGCCCGGCGCCACCGACTTCAGCACCGCCTCGCCCAGCGCCCGCTCCTCCACCCTGGCCAGGAAGTCCCGGGCCAGCTGGTAGTTGACGTCCGCTTCCAGCAGAATCCGGCGGACCTCCCGCAGACCCTCCCGGACCTGGGCTTCCGTCAGCAGGCCCCGCTGCCGCAGGCGCCCGAATACGCCGTCGAGTTTTTCGGAAAGCTCCTCGAACATCACCATCTACCGGCTTCGGGAACACAGCCTTTAAAGATAGCCCCACGATGGCAGAGGGATCAAGTGACGGGAGGGGGAACGGGAACGTTTAGGGGAACGGGAGGGGCGGGAACAGGAGGCGGCGGGAACGGGAGGGGTCTGCCATCCCGCTCCCGTAAACGTTTACCTTCCCGTTCCCCCTCCCGTCTGTCGCTAGACAGAAATGATCTGCTCGCGCTTCGTGCCCACGGAGACGTATGCGATGCCGACGCCGGTGAGTTCCTGAATTCTCTCGAGGTAGGCGCGGGCGCGGCCGGGCAGTTCACCGTAGCTGCGTGCGTGGCTCGTGGGTTCCTGCCATCCCGGCATGGTCTCGTAGATGGGCGTGGCGTTGTCCAGCAGCATGAGGTCGTACGGGAAGAACTCGTGGTCCTGGTCACCGACACGGTAACCGGTACAGATCTGGACCTCCTCGAAGGTGTCGAGGACGTCGAGCTTGGTGATGGCGAGGCCGGTGAGTCCATTGACCTGTGCGGCGTAGCGGACGACGACGGCGTCGAACCAGCCGCAGCGGCGGGGCCGGCCGGTGGTAGCGCCGTATTCGCCGCCGAGCTCCCGGAGGTGGTCCCCGAGGGGCGGGTCGATCTCGGTGGGGAGCGGGCCGCTGCCGACGCGGGTGGTGTAGGCCTTGACCACGCCGAGGACCTGGTCGATGACGGTGGGACCTATGCCGGACCCCGTGGCGGCGCCTGCAGCGGTGGTGGTGGACGACGTCACGAAGGGGTAGGTGCCGTGATCGACGTCGAGCATGGCGCCCTGGGCGCCCTCGAGGAGGACGCGCTGGCCGCGGCTCAGTGCCTCGGTGATCTCGCGGCCCGTGTCCGTCACGAGGGGGAGCAGTCGTGCGCGGCGCTCCATGACGGAAGCGACGACGCTGGCGGGGTCGAGGCGTTCGGCGCCGGCTGCGTCGAGCCGGTCGTTCGCCCGCACTGCGGCCCTGGCGATGATGTCCCGTGCGCGGTCCTCGTCCTGGAGGTCGGCCACGCGAACGCCGGCCCTGGCGACCTTGTCCTCGTAGGCCGGGCCGATGCCCCGGCCGGTGGTCCCGATCCTGTCGGCCCCGCGGGCGAGTTCGCTGGCCTGGTCGAGGCGCTTGTGGTACTCGAGGAGCAGGTGTGCCCGTCCGCTGATGCCGATGCGCGGCTCCGCGTCGATCCCGCGGCCGGTCAGGTGGTCGAGTTCCTCGAAGAACTGTTCGAGGTCGAGGACGACGCCGTTGCCGAGGAGGCACCTCTTGTCGGCGTGCAGGATGCCTGACGGGATCTGGTGGAGGATGAACTCCTCGAAGCCGGGACCATCGGCGGCGTCGATGTGGACGGTGTGCCCGGCGTTGGCGCCGCCCTGGTAGCGGGCGATGACACCCGCGTGATGGGCGAGGACGTCGACGATCTTGCCCTTCCCTTCGTCGCCCCACTGGGCACCAACGACGACGAGGCAGCGGTAGTTCTTCATCTCTGCGTCACTGGAGGACAGAATAATCCCGCCGCCGCGAAGGCCGCGGCCGGCGGGTCGCATCCGCTCTTTTCAGAGTCAGTCTATGTCGGTTCGGCGGTGGACGCCACCCCGTCTCAGCGCTGCAGGGCCCGGGACTGTTCGCGCAGTCGTTCCACGGCGCCACTCACGAGATCGATGGCACGCCGAACGCCGTCACCGCGCAGCTGGTCCACGGAGTCCGCCGCGCGATGTACGCGCCGGAGCGACCGCATCGTGCCCCGCATGAGCGTCAGCGCCGGAATGCCGGCCTTCACCACGGGTATGTGATCGACGGGAATCCCGAAGGGCAGGTCACGGCGGTCTGCCGCCTCGCCCCGTGCGTCGGCCTCCTGCAGGATGGCGGCGGCGAGGTGAGGCGCGAAGCCGCGGCGGCGCAGCATGCCGAACCGCTCGAAGACGTAGAACGGGCCTTGGTCGTCGAGCCCGTCCAGGTTGATGACGCCCTCCACCGGTGCCAGCCGTGTGGCGGCGGCGCGGGCACCGGCCAGGCCCAGCTCCTCGGCATCGGTGATGAGGAATGCGACATCTGCGGCGTCCGCCTCACGGGCAGCGATTCCGAGGGCGGCGACGACGCCGCTGGCATTGTCCAGCGCGCCCGGCGAACGGTTGTCGACCCAGCACAGGATGAGCGTTATCCCCGCGAGCGCCGCGAGCGTTGCCAGAACCAGGATGAGCGTACCGGGCAGTGGCTGGGCCGTGTGGAATGCCGCAGCCAGGAGGAGGGCCACCCACATCACTGCGCCCAGCACGATTGCCGGCCCGCGGAACGCCAGGGGTACGGGCTGGGACTTGCTGTCGCGGTGCGCCATGACGATGAAACGTGGCCGGCTGCCCGGACGCTGGGCCAGCATGTTGCTGCCTTCCTGGCGACCGAAGGGAAGCGCGTCGATGGCCGGTGTCGCGAAGAACGCAATCAGGCCGACGGCCACGAGGAGGATGAGCAGGAGGGCGATGGCGGAGTACGGGTTGCCCCGGTAGAGCAACATCGCCGCGGCCATGGTGGCCACGAGGTAGAGGACCCCAACGGCCGTAATGCCGAACCGGCCGGGCCAGGGGTTGAAGTGGAACACATCCTCCCGCACCTCGTAGCCCATCCCCTCGAAGCGCGACCGGATGGCTATCGCCACCTCGGCCGCTCCCTCCGAACCCGTGAGCCGCGGCCGGGCGATGTCCCGCAATGCCGCAGAGACATCGAAGCCGTCTGTCGACGACGCCACTTCCTCAGGCTTGCCCAACAGTTCCTCCCGCATCCGCCCCCGCAGTCCTGGCCAGCCGCGCCGATGCGGCGTATCGCTCCGGCCGTCGCCTCGACCGGACGGCGGCCTACAGGAGCCCCGCCTCCTGCATCACCCGGGCCACCTGCTTCCGTTCGCGCTCGCCCAGCCCCCGGAGGGGCGCTCGCGGCGGGCCGCCGGCCCAGCCCAGCGCGTCCAAAGCCGCCTTCACGCCGACGGCGCCGAACGGCGCGACGATCTCCTTGTGAAGCGGCGTGAGGCGGGACTGGATCCGCCCGGCCTCCCGGGTGTTGCCGGCCCGGAACTCCCGCAGCAGGTCGGCGCACAGGCCGGCGGCGAAATCGGCCACCGCGAGGATACCGCCGGCAGCGCCGAGCTCCAGGGCGGTGTAGAGCAGCGTCCCGTTGCCGACGAAGATGCGGCACCCCTCCGCGCACGCCCCGGTGTAGTCCGCGAAGCGCTTGATGTCCCCGGACGAGTCCTTGAGCCCGACCACGTTCCGGTGGCGGGTGAGCTCCGCCACGAAGCCGGGCTCGAGGGTGACCTTCGTGTATTTCGGGATGTGGTATAGGATGACGGGCACGGGCGACGCGTCGGCGACGGCCCGAAAGTGGTCCAGCATGGCGGACGCCGGGATGTAGGGCCCGAAATACGCCGGGGGGTGAACGAGTACGGCGTCCGCCCCCCCCGCAGCCAGCCGGGCCGACAGTCGTGCGGTGGCCCGTGTGGACTCTGCGCTCGCCCCGGCGATCAGCGGGAATCCGGCGGGGACGACATCCCGGCTCATGGCCGTGAGGCGGACCTTCTCGTCCTCATCCAGCAGCGCGCCCTCGCCCGTGGAGCCGAACAGCACGATCCCGTCGATGGGCAGGCGGACCCAGCGGCGGAGGTTCTCACGGAGGGGGATGGCCGCGATGTCGCCCGAGACCTCGTCGAAGTTGGTCGGGACCGGCGGGAAGATCCCGGCCAGGCGGTCCCGCAGGTCGGCCGACATCAGGCGAGTGTCCGCATCTTGAGCTCGAAGTCCCCCGGGTTGGTGGCCGCCGCCTTCGCCACCTCGAACGCCACCTCATCGGCCCGGACCAGGTCCATGAGGTGCTGGTCGAACGTCTGCGAGCCATACTGCTCCCGGCCCTCCGCCATGAGATCGGGGATCTCCACGATCTTCTCATGGTCCAGGATGGAGTCGCGGATCGTGGCCGTGACGATCATCACTTCCACCGCCACGACCCGGCCGGTGCCGTCCTTCTTCGGGAGAAGACGCTGGCTGACCACCGCCAGCAGGTTCTCGGCGAGGCGGACGCGTACCATCTCCTGCTCGTGGGGCGGAAAGACCGCGATGATCCGCGAGATGGTCTGAACCGCATTCGTCGTGTGCAGCGTGGACAGCACGAGGTGCCCCGTTTCTGCCGCCTTCATGGCCGTGTCGATGGTCGGTGTGTCACGCATTTCGCCCACCAGGATGACGTCCGGGTCCTCGCGCAGTGAGGCCCGCAGCCCGGTCTCGAAGGAGTCGGTGTCCATCCCGATCTCCCGCTGCGTGATGGAGCTCGTCGCGTCGCGGTGGAGGAACTCGATGGGATTCTCCAGCGTGATGATGTGCTTCCGGCGGGTCCGGTTGATGGTCCCAACCATGGCGGCCAGCGTGCTGCTCTTCCCCGACCCGGTCACGCCCGTGACCAGGACCATGCCGCGATCCGACTGCGAGATGGCGGACATGACCGGCGGCAGTCGCAGCATCTCGAAGCTCGGGATGTCGATGGGAATCACCCTCAGGACCACCATGAGGGTGCCTCGCTGCCTGAGGATGTTGACCCGGAACCGGCCGATGCCGGGAGCGCTGTAGGAGCAGTCGTAGTCGTTCAGCGTCTCGATGCGCTCGCGGTCACGCGCATTGGGGATGAGCTGCACGCAGATCTGCTCCACCTGCTCCGGCGACAGGCGCTGCTGCGTCAGCGGCGTCAGCTCGCCAGTGATCCGGGCGCGGATGAAGTCGCCCGCCTTGATGTGGATGTCGGATGCGCCGCGCTGGATGGCGGCCTTGAAGATCTCGATCATGTTCTTCGGGAACGGGTGGGGGCCCGCACGGGGAGTGCGCCGGGCGCGACCACAGCGGCGCCAAGATAACAGGTGGTAGCCGTCGCCGCCATCAATGCAGTGTAACCCGCCTGACGCCGGGGAGGCCGAGAATGGCCTCCACCAGCGCCGTAAGCTCGTCGCCGGGACCGCGCGTGTCGAACGACGCCGCCAGGCCGTCCCGGCTCTTCTCCACCTCCATGGCGGTTACCCTGAAGCCGGACGCGGCGAAGGTGCCGTCCACCCTGCGGAGGACATCGCCGTCCGGGTCGCACACGACGTGGAGCACGCGCTCCATGGTGCGGCCGGGAAGAATCCGGTTCTCGAACCGGCCCAGGAAGCGGAGGGCCAGAAGGACGAGGACGGTGCCGGCGATGGCGAGGATGTACGATGCGGCACCGGCGGCGATGCCGATGGCGGCGACGACCCACAGGGTCGCGGCCGTGGTCAGGCCGGTGACGCTCCCGCGCGAGCGGAGGATCGTGCCGGCGCCGAGGAAGCCCACGCCGCTCACGATCTGCGCGGCGATCCGGCCGGGGTCTGCGCGGAAACCGCCCGGCAGGACGACGTCGCGGGCCATGTGGATGGAGATGACGGTGATGAGCGCTGCGCCGAGGCAGATGAGCAGGTTGGTCCGGAAGCCGGCGGGCTTGCCGCTGGCCTCGCGTTCGAGGCCGATGGCGCCGCCGAGGAGGGCGGCGAGGATGAGCCTCAGGACGGCCTCGGCCTCTTCGACGAAGATCGCCAGTTCACCGATGGCAGGCATGGATCGACCTCAGTCGTTGAGGCGGCGGAGTTCCTTCAGCAGTCCCGTCTTGTCCCGCGTGCGCGCGTCGACGTCCTTGATGTGGCGCGCCGGCTGGCCGGCGACGACGACGTATTCCTGCACGTCCGCCGTGACGACGGCGCCTGCTGCCACCACGCTGCCGCGCCCCACCCGGCAGCCCTCCAGGACCACGGCGTTGGCGCCGATGAGCACCTCGTCCTCGATGACGACGGGATCCGCACTGGGCGGCTCGAGCACCCCCGCCAGCACCGCACCTGCCCCGATGTGGCAGTCCCGGCCCACCAGCGCCCGCGCGCCCACAACGGCGTTCATGTCGATCATGGTCCCCGCCCCGATCTCGGCGCCGATGTTGACGACGGCGCCCATCATGACGATGACGTTGTCGCCGATGGCGACCTTGTCACGTATGAACGCCCCGGGCTCGATGCGCGCGTTGACCGGCTTCAGGTCGAGGAGCGGGATCGCGGAGTTGCGGCGATCACTGTCCAGATGGTAATACCGGATGCGGTCGCGGCCCGAGTCGAGGATCTGCGCCACGGCATCCCACTCGCCGACCAGCAGCGTGGTACCGCCGCCGGTCGGGAAGACCATCACGTCGCCGCCCCCTGGCTCGGCCAGGTCGCCGTCGTGGCGCACGAGGACCGTGACGGGCGTCCGCTTCCGGGCGTTCGCGATGAGGTCCCGAATTTCCTGGTAGTCCATATCGTATCCTGTCCCGCCCCGGCTACAGGCCGAGGACTTCCATCATGCCGTAGCGGCCCGGGCCCCGGCCTGCCAGCCAGCGCGCCGCCGCAAGTGCGCCGTCCGCGAACACCGCTCGGTGGAGGGCATCGTGTCCGAGAACGACCCGCTCGTGTTCCCCGATGAACAGCACCCTGTGCTCTCCCACGACACCACCGCCCCGTACGGCATGGAACCCGATCTCGTCCTGCGGGCGTGGGCCCGTCTGTCCGCTCCTCCCATCGCGTCGGACGTCACCCAGGGCCTGCCCCCGGCCGTCGGCGACCGCACCGCCCAGGGCGAGGGCCGTGCCGCTCGGCGCGTCCACCTTCCGACCGTGGTGGTGTTCCACGATCTCCACATCGAACCGGCCGCCGTCCAGCACCGCCGCCGCCCGGCCGGCGAGGGCGACGAGGAGGTTGACGCCGATGCTGAAGTTGGCTGCCGTCAGCACGGCGGCGCTGCGCGAGAGGTCGTCGAGGCGGCGGGTCGCCTCCGCCTCGAGACCGGTGGTGCCCACGATGAGGGCGCGGCCGTCGAGGGCCACCGCACCTCTGGCGAGCAGCTCCGCAGTGAATGCCGCATTGGAGAAGTCCAGCACCACATCGGCTGCCGCCAGCGTGTCGGCCACGGCCCCGGCGTCGGACAGCGCGACAATGCGCGGACAGCCGTACGCCTCGGCGTCGCTCCCCCTCGCTGCCACCCGCCCCAGCCCGGCGATCACCCGCAGGCCGTGCGACGCCGCCAGGTGCACCAGCGCCTGCCCCATGCGCCCGCGGATTCCGCCGACGACGATTTCGGTCACGACGCCGCCCTCCCGTCCGCAGCGATGCCGGCCGCCTCCAGCTCACGGCGCAGCGCGTCCAGCTCCGTCGCGGACGCCTCGCACAGGGGCGGCCGTGGCGGCCCCGCGTCGAACCCGAGCCAGTTCACGGCCGCCTTCACGGGTATCGGGTTGGCCACGGCGAAGAGGGCTCGCACGAGGGGCAGGTACCGGAGCTGCAGGGCAAGGGCGCCTGCGGTGTCGCCCTTCAGCCAGGCGTGGACCATCCTGCTGGTGTCACGGGGTGCAATGTTCCCCAGTACCGTGATGACCCCCCGCCCGCCGAGGGCCAGGATGGGTACGACCTGGTCATCGTTCCCGCTCCAGATGGCGAGGCGGTCGCCGGCGATTCTCGCGAGCTCCGCGATCTGTGAGATGTCCCCGCTCGCTTCCTTGACGCCGATGACGCGCGGGTCATCCGCCAGAGCGCCGATCGTCTCCGGCAGCACGTTCACCGCCGCGCGGCCGGGTACGTTGTAGATGATGGTGGGCAGGTCTGCCGCGTCCATGACCTGCCGGAAGTGGTCGAGGAGCCCGCGCTGGGGCGGCTTGCTGTACGGGGGCGCACTCAGCAGGACGGCGTCGGCGCCGGCGCGACGCGCATTACCGGCGAGCTGGCAGACCTGGCGCGTATCCGTGCCGCCACAGCCCACGATGACGGGAAGTCGCCCGGCATTCGCCTCGGTGACACATGCCGCGGCCCGGTGCTGTTCGTCCACGGTCATGGCCGCGGCCTCACCCGTGGAGCCGCACACGACGAGAGCGTCGGTACCCTCCCTGTGGTGGAAACGCACCAGGGCTGCGAGCACGCGTTCGTTCACACCGGCTTCGTCGAACGGGGTCACCAGGGCCACGCCGGCGCCATCGAAACGCGGGTTCGCCATCGTCAGCCGCTGCCCAGGTCGTGCAGGTCGCCCGGCACCACGTCCGTGGGCGGGTCCGTCGTCAGCGTATCCCGCTCGGTGGACTCACGGAAGTCGGTGAGAACCTCGTCGCGCCGGGTCTCCGCGAAGAACGACCTGAACACGGTGCCCCCGCACTTCCCGCACGCCATGTCGGCCGCCGGCTCCTCACCCTCGAACATGTATTCCCGACCGCACTGGATGCAGACCTGCACAAGCACGCCGTCCGGGCCTCCGCGATCCTGGGCCATGGACTCCTCCTCGACTGATTCTGCCGCGGTTCCGGAACCGCCCGGGCACGGCTCCCGGGGAGAGCGCAAATAGTCTGCCGCCGGCGACTAGTAGGCAGGGATCGATGGGCCTAAGTTACCTGCCGGCAGGAACCGCGCAACGGAGGGCCGTTGGACAGTCAAGGAGTGGTGGCAACGGCGGTAGTGGCCGCCAGGATGGCCGCCGCCGTTCACCGCCAGCACCTGGGCCGGGTGCGGGTGGACGACTGGTCGGAGAAGGGCATCGCCGACTACGTGACCCACGTCGACCGCGAGGCGGAGGCGCGCATCACGGACTGCGTCAGGACGGCGTATCCGGATCACCGCATCCTCGCCGAGGAGGAGGAGTCGGACCGGCAGCGCGCCACCGGCACGGCGACGCAGGGGCTCGAAGGGGACGACTGGACGTGGATCATCGATCCCCTGGACGGCACGACCAACTACCTTCACGGGTATCCGATGTACGCGGTGTCCATCGCCGTCGCCCGGGGCCGGACCCTGGAAGCGGCGGTGGTGGTGAACAGCGCCACGGGCGAGGAATGGACGGCCACGCGCAACGGCGGCGCCAGGCTCGGCGGCCGGCCTGTGCGCGTCTCGGGAATCGAGCGGCTGGACCGCGCCCTGATCGGCACGGGCTTCCCATTCAAGGCGCCGGCGCAGATACCGCGCTTCACGCGCCAGCTCGGCACCGTTCTCCGGGCGAGTTCCGGTGTGCGCCGGGCGGGTTCCGCGGCGCTGGATCTCTGTCACCTGGCCACGGGCTGGTTCGACGGTTTCTGGGAACTCGAGCTGGCGCCGTGGGACGTGGCGGCAGGGACACTCATCGTGCGGGAGGCAGGCGGCGTCGTGACGCGGCTGGACGGCGCGGTCGATGTCGTCGGCCACGGTTCCATTCTGGCCGGCAACCCCGCAGTATATGCCGCCCTCGGCAACCTCATCCGGGCGGCCGACGTGGAGCGGACGATGGACGACGCATGATGCGAGGAAGCTGAACCGATGAGCAGAGACGGTACGCCCGCACGCCGGACCCCGCCCAGGGGGCGCGGTCGCCTCGCCGCCGCCGGCGCCTGGGTACGCACGCACCCGCGCACCGTGGCCGCATTGAGCGCCGGGGCCGTGGGCCTCGCAGCGCTGGGCGCGGGATTCGGCCTCGGCGCGTGGCGCGTCGTATGCCGGGACTGCCCTTCCATCGCGCAGATCTACGTATGGGAGCCCAAGCAGGCGACCAGGATCTTCGACCGGGATGGCAAACTCGTGGCGGAGCTCTTCGAGGAGCGGCGGACGCCCATCGAGATCTCCACTCTGCCGCCGCACGTGCCACATGCGTTCATCGCCGTGGAGGACCGCCGCTTCTACGACCATGAGGGTCTCGACTTCCGGGGCATCGCGCGTGCCGCCATCACCGGGCGCGGAGGTGGCAGCACCATCACCCAGCAGCTTGCCCGCAACATGTTCGAGGAGGGCATCGGATTCCGCCGCGCCTACACCCGCAAGCTGAAGGAGGCGCGCGTCGCGCAGCAGATCGAGCAGGTCTATTCCAAGGAGGAGATCCTCCAGGCGTACATCAACCAGGTCAACTACGGCCACGGCTGGCGCGGTATCGAGACGGCATCGCAGCACTACTTCGGCAAACCGGCGGTGGAGATCAATCCCGCCGAGGCGGCCATGCTCGCCGCGGCCGTGAACGCGCCGGGCCGGTACTCTCCGTTCGTGAACCCCGAGGCCACGCGGGGCCGGCGCAATCTCGTGCTGGGCCTCATGCGCGAGCAGGGCTTCCTCACCCGTGCGGAGGAACAGCAGTGGCGGGATGAGCCGCTCCCCGAGACCCGCCACGGCTCGGAGGTGGGCACCATCGGCCCGTATTTCGTGGAGTGGGTCCGCACGCTCCTCGAATCGCGCTACGGCTATACGCTCTACAGTTCGGGGCTGCGCGTGTACACGTCCCTGGACCTCGAGATGCAGCGGGCTGCCCAGGCCGCGATGGACAGTGGATGGGCACGTATCGAGCGCACGCCCGGGTATCGGCATGCCACCTACGCCGCGACCATGGCAGACACGGCCCGGCACGAGGTGGCGGAATCGCCGTACCTGCAGGGCATGTTCATCGCACTGGATCCGGCGACCGGCGAGGTCCGCGCCATGGTGGGCGGCCGGGATTTCCGCGACTCGAAGTTCAACCGCGCAACCCAGGCTCTGCGCCAGCCCGGCTCGACGTTCAAGCCGTTCGTCTACTACACTGCAGTGAACAGCGGCATCCCGGCATCGCAGATCCTGTACGATGCACCCGTCATGATCGAGATGTTCGACGGCAGCGTCTACTCGCCGCGGAACTACGACCCGGATTTCCGGGGTCCCCTCACCATGCGGGATGCACTGAAGCACTCGGTGAACACCATCGCCGTACGCCTCGGCGTGGATGTCGGCCTGGAGGCCGTGTCACGCACGGCGCGGGAGTTCGGCCTGCGCACGCCGGTCCCTGCGTATCCGTCCATGCCCATCGGCTCGCCGGACGTCGTGCCCATGCAGCTGGCCGAGGCGTATACGGTTTTCGCCAACGGCGGCAGCCGGTCCCGCGCACGTCCCATCCTCCGGGTGGAGGATGCCGCCGGCCGCGTACTCTGGGAGCCGCAGCCGGAGGTGGAGCAGGTGGCGAACCCGCTGGCCGTGGCCATCACACGGGACATGCTGCAGACGGCGCTGAACAATGGTACGGGGTACCCTGCCCGCAACCCTGCGGAAGGCGGACTTCCCTACACCGTGCCGGCCGCCGGCAAGACCGGAACGACGAACGACGCGACGGACGTCTGGTTCGCCGGCTTCACGCCGAACCTCCTGGCGGTCGTATGGTTCGGCTTCGACCGGCCCCGCCGGATCATGGGTGGGGCTGCCGGCGGGCGGCTTGCGGCGCCGGTGTGGGGTCGGTTCATGCGGGATGTCTACAACGGCGAGGAGCCGGAGATCGAGACGCCGGACCCATGGACGTGGCCCGAAGGCATCGTGGCCCGCAGCATAGACGTCGAGACGGGTCGTCTCGCCAACGAGTGGTGCCCGAACAACGTGATCACGGAGCATTTCATCGCGGGGACCGAGCCCACCGAGGGGTGCAGTCCCTACCGGGGCGGCCTGTTCGGTGCTCCCATCCGGGGCATCCCCATCCCAATGGACACGATGCGGCGCGACACCATCGGCCGCTGAGTCCGCATCAGCCCCGGGCGGGACCGTCCCAGACCCGGAACTCGACGCCTGCGTCCGGTGGCGCCGGCACCGGTTCTGCCGCGAGTCCCTCGTCGTGGGCCAGCTGCTCGGCGTAAAGGGCGTGGTGCGTCGAGTCGAAGGTGAAGAGGCGTTTCACGCGACCCGGCCCTGGCCGGTCACCCGGTCCACGACGAGCGGCAGCGGCTGCGCCGGCCCGTCACCGACCGTCAGCGCGGCCAGGACGGACCGGGCCGCCGTCTCCGCCATCGCTTCGGACCGGGCATACACCGTCCCCAGCGCCTGCCCGCGCGCCACGCGGTCCCCGGTCTTCACCGTGAGGTGCAGGCCCACGGCCGGATCGACTGCGTCGTCCATCAGCCGGCGGCCCGCGCCGAGGGCCACCGCCGCCTCACCGATGGCCCGGACGTCCATGCCCAGCACCGTGCCGGTCGACGACGCCGTCACCACCCGCCGGACGGGCGCCTGCGGGAGGATGGCCGGATCTTCGAGCACTGCGGAATTGCCACCCTGCGCCTCGATGATCGCGCCCAGCATGCGGAGAGCGCGCCCGTCGTCCAGGGCGGCGGCGGCGGCGGTGCGGGCGGCGGGGACATCCGGGGCGGCCCCGCCCAGCACCAGCATCTCCGCCGCCAGGGCGATGGTCAGGTCCCGGAGGTCGGCGGGGCCCTCGCCCCGGAGGGCGAGCACGCACTCCTCGATCTCCAGGGCGTTGCCCACTGCGTGGCCGAGAGGGCGGTCCATGGCCGTGAGCAGGGCGACCATCCGCTTCCCGTGCGCCTCGCCGATTCCCACCATCGTGCGGGCCAGCTCCAGCGCATGTACGGCGTGCGGGATGAATGCACCGTTCCCGACCTTCACGTCGAGTACCAGGGCGTCGATCCCCTCCGCGAGCTTCTTGCTCATGATGCTGGATGCGATGAGGGGAATCGACTCGACGGTGGCGGTCACGTCACGGAGCGCGTAAAGCCGCCGGTCCAGCGGCGCGATCTCGTCGGTCTGGGCAATCAGCGCGCAGCCGAGCCGCTCCATCTGGGAGCGGTACTCCGCGAGACTCAGGTCCGTACGGAACCCGGGAATCGTCTCCAGCTTGTCCACGGTACCGCCCGTATGGCCGAGACCGCGCCCGCTCATCATCGGGACGGGCACCCCCAGGGACGCGACCAGGGGCGCCAGTACGATGGAGACCTTGTCACCGACGCCACCGGTTGAGTGCTTGTCCACCTTGATGCCCGCGACCGATGACAGGTCGGCCACGGCACCCGACCCGATCATGACATCCACGAGTGCCGTCAGCTCGGAGGTCGTCATCCCGCGGAAGAAGACGGCCATGAGGAATGCGGCCATCTGGTAGTCCGCCACACGGCCGGCGCCGTATTCCGTGAGGAACGAACGCACGTCGTCCGGCGACAGCTCCTCGCCCTCGCGCTTGCGCCGCACGAGCTGGGCAGGTGTCATCGCGTGCGTTTCCAGCCATCCGCAGCGGACAGGGGTACTTCCTCTTCGCGGGCAACGGCGCCCCAGACCTGGAAGATCTCACCCATCCAGTCGTAGATGGTCCGGAGTGATCCCCGCAGACGCCGCAGCCGATCCGCCCGCTCCTCGGCCGACATCAGCAGGACCTCCCGCAGGCCCTCGGCCGACGACTCGGGGTCGTAGGGGTTGATCTCGTAGGCGCCGTCCAGCTCCTCCGCCGCGCCGGCGAATCTGGAAAGCATCAGGACGCCGCCGGGCTCGTCCACCTGCGCCGCGATGAACTCCTTCGCCACGAGGTTCATCCCATCCTGGAGCGAATTCACGACACAGACGTCGGCCGTCCGGTAGAGGAGCGCCAGCCGCTCCAGAGGCAGTGATTCCTTCACCAGGTGGACCGGCCGCCAGGCGTCCGTGCCATACCGGTCGTTGATCGCCCAGACGGCCCGCTCCAGCTTCTCGTTGAGCCAGTCGTACGAATCGATCCCCGTCCTGCTCGGAACGGCGACCTGGACGTAGGTGAACCGCTCGCGAAACTCGGGGTGCAGGTCGAAGAGCAGGTCCAGCGCCTTCAGCTTCTCCTCCAGTCCCTTCGAATAGTCGATCCGGTCCACGCCCAGGCCCAGCAGGGCACCTTCCGGGGCGTACCGCGCGCGCAGGCGCTTGATCCGCTCCTCCGCGCCGGGCTGGCGCGCCGCCCGGCGGAACGCTTCCACGTCGATGGAGATCGGGAATGCCCGCACGTACGTGGTGTGCCCGTCCAGCTCCGCCACGCGGCGGTCCCAGTCCACGACGACACCTTCGACGAGCGACTCGGTGCACCGCAGGAAGTTGTCACAGAAGAGGGGCAGGTGGAATCCGACGACATCGTTCGCCAGCAGGCCGCGCAGCAGTTCCTCGCCGTGTCCGGCGACCCGGAATATCTCGAGCGGCGGGAACGGGATGTGCCAGAAATGCGCGAGGGTGAGGTCGGGCCGCTGGCGCCTGACGAACTGGGGTGCCAGGGCGAGGTGGTAGTCCTGGAACCACACCGCCGCATCACTGCCATCGACCTCGTCGATGACGGCTTCGGCAAAGCGGCGGTTCACCGCTACATAGCGTTCCCAGTACCGTGCGCGAGTGCGGGTCAGCGCCGGCCGGAGGTGGCACAGGGGCCAGAGGAACTGGTTGGCGTAGCCGTAATAGTACTGGTGGATGTCCTGCTGGCTCAGCCAGAGGCGGTGAAGGGTGTACGACTCGGTCTCCGGCGGCACGCGCACCCGTTGCCGGTCATCCACGACCTCCGCATCCCGGTCACCGCTGCCCCACGCGGTCCATATGCCGCCCACCGCCTGCATGAGCGGATCGAGTGCCGCGACCAGGCCTCCCGCCGGCCTGCGGACGGCGACCTCCTCCGCCGCGTCATCCCAGTAGTGCTCGTATGGTTCGCGGTTGCTCACGACCACGAACCTGCGCTCCGGGAACGCCTGGCGGAATACAGGCCCCAGGCTGTCGGCGTCCAGTCCCCCGGCCACGGCCGGACCGACAGCGGCGCGGGCCACGATTACAGCCGGATGCGCTTCCTGCCCGAGCGGACGGCGTCCTGGACCTCGTCCGTCAGATCGTCCCAGCGATCGACGGCACCTTCACGCGCCGTGGACACCGCCCGGATCAGCCGCTTGCGCGTCTTGCGACCGCTCTGCGGCGCCGTGAGCAGCGCCATGCTCGCACCTATCACCGCGCCGAGGAGCATGCCCGCCAGAAAGTTGAGCGCTCCCGATTCCTCATCATAGTACATGGCCGCTCCTGAATGGCTGGTTGGAGGCGACAATCGGGCTGCAATGCCCGTGCCCGGCCCGATCGGCCATTCCGGTGAGGCCCCATCGAACCGGGCCGGCCGCGCTTGCGGCCGTCCTTCGACGCAGAATACATTTTTTCGCTCGCTCGCGTCAACAACGGGTCGGCCCCGGAACCGCGCCGCGCACGCCCGGCCGGCCCGGCACCGTCTTTCCGCTGGCACTGCTCCTGCATTCCGACGTGCAGGCCGCACCACCGACGACGAGTGCGCCCGATCACCTGCTCGAGTGGCAATGGACGAGAACAGGGCCCTGGCCCCCAGCGAACCCGGACGGATTCTGGTTGTGGACGACAACCAGGACAATATCGACATCATCTCGACGCGGCTGCAGTTCCGGGGATACGACATTCTCGAGGCCAGCGATGGTGGCCAGGCCCTCGACCTCGTGCGGAGCCACGCGCCGGACCTCATCCTGCTGGACGTGATGCTCCCGGACATCGACGGGTACGAGATCTCCCGGCGGATCAAGGGGGCAGTGGACCTCCCCTACATTCCCATCATTCTGGTCACGGCACGCGACTCCACCCAGGACAAGGTGACGGGACTCGACGCCGGCGCCGACGACTACCTGACCAAGCCCATCAACTTCCCGGAGCTGGAGGCGCGGGTCCGCTCGATGTTGCGGATCAAGCGCCTGCAGGACGAGCTCGAGGAGAAGAACCGGGAACTCGAGCGGCTGAGCATCAGCGACGGCCTCACCGGCCTCTTCAACCACCGGCACATCCACGACCTCCTCGGCGAGGAGTGGGAGCGCGTCGAACGCACGCACGACTGCATGTCCGTCGCGATGTTCGATCTGGACCGGTTCAAGGCGGTGAACGACACGTACGGCCATCAGGCCGGGGACCGGGTCCTCATCGAGCTCGCGGCCATATTGCGCGAGACTGCCCGTGACATCGACCGTCTGGGACGATACGGCGGCGAGGAATTCATGGCCCTGCTGCCGGAGACGTGCATCGACGAGGCCGCAGTCTTCGTCGAGCGCGTCCGCGCGGCGGTGGGCAGCCGTGAGTTCGACATCGGCCGTTCAGAGCCCCTGCGCATGACGCTCTCCGCCGGTGTCGCGTCGTACCCGCACCCTGCCGTCACGAACGTAGAGACCCTGGTCCGTCTGGCCGACGATGCGCTCTACGCGGCCAAGGCGGGCGGGCGCGACCGCGTAGTGCGGTTCGACGAGCTGGAAGTCGACGCCGACGCAGCGCCCGACCCGACGTCCGGACACGCCCGGGCAGCCCCGGCGGCACGGGCCTGACCGGAACACCACCCCCGAGACGAGCGACGCCGCCGAGACATGAATACCGTGAGCCCCGAGCTGCTGCAGCGGATCGATGAGCTCCGACGGGCGCTGCACGAGGCGAACTACGAGTATTACGTCCTCGATGCGCCCACGCTGACCGATGCGGCATGGGACCGCCTGCTGCGGGAGCTGAAGGAGATCGAGACGAACCATCCCGAGCTCGTTGCTCCCGACTCCCCGACACAGCGGATCGGCGCCGAGCCCGCCACACAATTCGAGAAGGTACGCCACCTCGCGCCCATGTATTCCCTCGACAATGCATTCTCTCCCGACGAGTTGAAGGCATGGGAGGACCGCAACGCACGGATCGCCAGCGAGGTAAAACAGGGCGGCTACATCGCCGAGCTCAAGATCGACGGGACGGCCGTGACGCTCCGTTACGAAGGCGGCGTGCTCGTGCGGGGCGCGACCCGGGGCAACGGCACGATCGGGGAGAACGTCACGCAGAACATCCGCACGATCCGGGACGTCCCCCTCCGCCTTCGCACGGACGCTCCCTTCCCCGCAGTCATGGAGATCAGGGGCGAAGTCTATATGCCGCTCTCCGGTTTCCAGGAGATGAACCGGCGGCGGGAGGATGCCGGCGAACCCGCATTCGCCAATCCGAGGAATGCCGCGGCCGGCGCGCTGCGGCAGCTCGACCCCCGTCTCACGGCCCAGCGTCCCCTGAGGTTCTTCGGCTTCCAGGTACAGCTCGACCCGGACGGCAGCGACCGACTGGACGTTGAGACGCAGCCCGATCTGCTGTCCCTGCTGCAGGCGTGGGGGGTCCCGGTAAACCCGAACCGCCGCGCCTGCGACCGGATGGACGACGTGCTGACATACCTCGAGGAGGCGGAGCGGATCAGGAGCGGACTCGACTACGGGATCGATGGCGTCGTCGTGAAGGTCGCCCCGCTCGCGCTGTGGCCGGAGCTGGGCGTCGTCGGCGAGCGGGAGCCCCGATACGCCATAGCGTACAAGTTCCCGCCCGATCTTGCCGTGACGAGACTGCTGGCCATCGAGATGAACGTCGGGCGCACCGGGTCCCTCAACCCGTACGCGCGCCTGGAGCCGGTGGAGATCGGCGGCGTCGTCGTCAGGCTGGCCACGCTGCACAACTTCGAGGACATCGCGAGAAAGGACCTGCGGGAGGGAGACTGGGTGCTCGTGAAGAGGGCGGGCGAGGTCATTCCGCAGGTGGTCGGTCCCGTCACCGATCGCCGGACGGGGGCGGAGGCACCCTTCCGGCCGCCGGAAGCGTGTCCGGCGTGCGGCACGCCGGTGGAACGGCCGGGCGGCGAGGTCATGGCATACTGTCCCAACGGCTCCTGCCCGGCGCGGATCTACTGGGGCCTGGTCCATTTCGTATCCCGGGACGCCATGGATATACGGGGTCTGGGCGAGCGTACGGTGGCGCAACTGCTGGAGACCGGACTGGCAGCCGACTTCGCGGACATCTACCATCTGCGTGAAGCCGATCTCCTCGCCCTGGAGGGCTTCGCGGAGGTGTCGGCCCGCAACCTGCTCGCCGCCATCGACGCGTCACGGGCACAGCCGCTGTCGAGGCTGCTGTTTGCGCTGGGCGTCCGCCATGTGGGGCAGCACGCCGCGCAGCTCATCGCCCGGCAGTTCGGGGACATGGACAGAGTCCTCGCCGCCACCGCGGACGACTTCGCTGCCGTGCATGGCATCGGCCAGACCACGGCGGAGGCACTCGCCGCATTCGTGGCGGAGCCGCGCAACCTCAGGCTCATCTCGCGCCTGCGGGAAGCCGGTGTCACGATGGATGAGCCGGTGCAGCGTGCCGCGGCTGCGACGCTGGCCGGTAAGTCCTTCGTCATCACGGGCACCCATTCCGTGGGCCGGAAGGAGCTGAGCTCGCTGATCGAGCGGCACGGCGGACGCGTGACTGGCAGCGTGTCGCGCTCAACCGACTATCTTGTGGCGGGTGAGAGCCCGGGCTCGAAGCTGGACCGTGCCCGCGAGCTCGGCGTCACGGTCCTGGACGAGGCAGCGCTGGCGGCGCTTGTCGGCGGCGGCGATCACGGCTGAATGGAGGCGATGGCATGACGACAGGGACGACGCGCACGCCGGAAGTGGCGCTGCCGGTGGCCGCTCTGGGTGCGGTAATGGAGGCGCTCAACGCCCAGCTCGGCCCGGAGGCGGCGGCCGACGCACTCAGAACAGCCGGCTACGCCGCGGGGGATGCGTTCTTCCGGATTCTCGCCGGGAGCAGCCCGGACGAGCTCAAGACGCTGCCGGCCGATCGGTTCTGGGGGCGGCTCGGGATGCTGTTCTCCGCCCGGGGCTGGGGCCACTTCCGGTACGAGCAGGCACACCCCGGCGTGGGCTCGCTGGAGTCGGCCGACTGGGTGGAAAGCCGGACGGATTCCGTCGCCGAACAGCCCGCATGCCACTTCACGACCGGCCTCCTGGCGAATCTCCTGGGCAATGTGGCGGGCGCCGAGGTTGGCGTCATCGAGGTGGAGTGCCGGTCCCGCGGCGACGGGAGGTGTCGCTTCCTGTTCGGCGGGACCGACGCCGTGTACGCCGTCTACCACCGCATGGCGGAGGGTGAGTCGTCGGATGCCGCGCTGGAAGGCATCGGCTGAGTGGGTCGGGTCCTCGCCGTCGACTACGGCACACGGCGTGTGGGCATAGCAGTCAGTGACCCCACCGCCACCATCGCCCAGCCCCTGACCGTCCTCACCCGGCGGGAGGGCAAGCGCCCGCCCGTCCAGGCCGTCGCGGACATCGCGGCGGAGCAGCGCGCGCAGCACATCGTCATCGGACTGCCGCTGGGCCTGG
>DATHVO010000229.1:0-17509 GCA_035461265.1 Longimicrobiales bacterium | reverse complement strand
GACGCCGGCACCTGCAGTGGCTTCCTGCGGCGGGGAGTCAGGTTCGACGCGAGTCGCGACCGTGCGGTCGCGCGCCCGACGGGCGGCGCTGCGGGGCGCCGCCCGTCGGGACCGGACAGTCAGGCGCCTGCCGGCGTCCTGATGAGTCGGCGGATGCGCCCGGCGTATGCCTGCTGGATCTGCTCGGTGACAGGGCCTCGCCGGCCCGCGCCGACGGGCTGACCGTCGAGCACGCGTATGGGCATGATCTCCGTCGTCGTGCCCGACACGAACATCTCCTGGACATCGGCGAGGCGGTCCATGTAGAGGGGTGCCTCGGCCGTCGGGATACCGAGCTCAGCCCCGATCTCCAGCACCACGGCCCGGGTGATCCCGGGCAGGATGTAGTTGCACGCCGGGTACGTGATGAGCGTGTCGTCAAGCACGGCGAAGAGGTTCGAGTGTGAGCCCTCGATAAGCACGCCGTCGCGGATGAAGAGTGCCTCGAATGCGTCGTTCTCGTGTGCGTGCTGGTTCGCCAGCACGTTCGGGAGCAGGGCGATGGACTTGATGTCGCACCGGCTCCATCGCGTCTCCGGCACAGTCACCGCCGCCACTCCCTCCTCGAAAAACTCCGGCGGGTACTGCGCGAAGGACTTGGCGAACATGTACAGATTGGGCCGCACGCCGTCCGGCGGGAACGCATGCTTGCGCGGCGCGGTGCCGCGCGTGACCTGGATGTAGACGATACCGTCGCCGTCGACGCCGTTCCGCTCGATGAGCGTGTGCAACGCGTCGTCGGCCTCGGTCACGACGGCGTCATCGATATGGAGGGCGGCCAGCCCGGCGCGCATCCGGCGCATGTGGGGCGCGGCCAGGAACGGCTGACCGTCGTATATGCGGATAACCTCGTACACGCCGTCGGCGAACAGGAAGCCGCGATCATCGACGGATATCGTCGCCTGGGCGTGATCGATGAAGCTTCCGTTCAGGTACACCTGCATCAGCGCCTCCCGGTATGGGTCGCTGTCACGATGCCACATGGCCAGTCGGGCGTCAATCGGGCGGGGCAGGCAATGATGCTCAGTCGTTGCGCCTTCCACCATTGCCCTGTTCCGTTCCGGCGACGTCCCTCCCGTGCGTCGGGGCGAAGCTGTGGCGATGCCCGGGCCGTCACTCCACCGCGGCGCGGATGACGCGGACGAGCCGGCGGACGCGGTCAGGATCCACGCCGCCGCCGGCCCGGCCGTCCCGCTGGAATGCGCTGCCCACGATGGCGCCGTCCGCCAGGGGCGCCAGGTCGCCGGCGTTCCCCTCGTCCAGTCCACTCCCGATGAGCAGCGGCGCGTCCGGCACGGCAGCGCGGACTGCCACCAGGCGGGGGGTTGGGACGGCGTGGCCGGTCGCCGGCCCCGACACGATGAGTGCGTCGGCGCGCCCGCGCTCCCACGTGTCCCGCGCCGCGTCCGCTGCGTCGAGACCGGCGGGGACCACGGCGTGCTTCACGAGGATGTCGGCGAGGATGGCGACAGCGACACCGAGGCGCGCCCGCTCCCTCAGCGTGTCGTGGGCGCGCCCGCTGATCCAGCCCTGGTCCGTGAGCATCGCGCCCGTGTGCACGTTCACCCTCATGAAGGACGCATCGGTGGCGGCGGCCACCGCCAGCGCCGAGCGCGCGTCGTTGCGGAGCACATTCACACCGATGGGGAGACCCGCGACATCCCGGACCGCCAGGACCGCGCGGGTCATGGCCGCAACGGTCTCCGGCGGCACACGGTCCGGGTGGAAGGGCACGTCGCCGAAGTTCTCGACGAGGACGGCGTCCACGCCGCCATCCGCGAGGGCCTCGGCATCGCGACGGGCGGCGTCGAGGACAGCGCCCATGCCTTCGAAGGCGGGGGCGCCCGGCAGCGGCCTGAGATGTACCATGCCGATGATCGGCCAGGCCGCACCCGTGACCTGCACGGGGTCCAGTCTCTTCACCATCGCACGCCTCCGGGAATCCGGCGGGAATATAGGCCCGGATTTGCCTCGCGGATACGACGCCTCTAGTGTTCCCGCCGAACCCGAACCGCAGGCCGCATGACTCCAGCCGATCTCGTGGGCCGACTCCCCACGCACCGCCGCCGCCTCGACAACGGCCTCACCGTCATCGTACGGGAAGACCACAGCGCACCCGTCGTCGCCGTCGTCACACACGTCAGGGCGGGCTACTTCGATGAGCCCGACACGCTCGTGGGCATCAGCCACGTCCTCGAGCACATGTACTTCAAGGGTACGGACACGCGGGAGGCGGGGGCGATCGCCCGGGAGACCAAGGCCGCGGGCGGCTACCTGAACGCGGGCACCATCTACGACCGCACGACCTACTACACGGTCCTCCCGGCGGCATCGCTGGAACAGGCCCTGGACATCCAGGCGGACGCGCTCCAGCGGTCGGCCATCGACGACGACGAACTGCGGAAGGAGCTCCTCGTCATCATCCAGGAAGCGAAGCGCAAGCTCGACAATCCGACGGCGGTTGCGCAGGAAGCGCTGTTCGAGACGATGTTCGACGTCCACCGGATGCGCCGCTGGCGGATTGGTACGGAGGCCATGCTGAGCGGCTTCACGCGGGACGATGTCTGGCAGTACTACCGCAACCTGTACCGTGCCGCAAACACCATCGTCGTCATCGCCGGCGACGTCGAAGCCGACCGGGCCTTCGAGCTGGCGGAACGCCACTACGGTGACATGCCGGCAGGTGAGCCGGTGAGGGACGAGGGCCCCGCCGAACCACACCGCCGCGGGTTCCGGTACCGCGAGATCCACGGCGACATCATCCAGACCTACGTCGAACTGGGCTGGCGCACGCCGGGGACGCTGCATCCCGACACCCCCGCCCTCGACGTCCTCGCCGTGGCTCTCGGCCAGGGCCGCGCATCGCGCCTGTATCGCCACGTCCGTGACGCCGGCGCCGCCGCCGCCATCAGCGCGTTCAACTACACACCCACCACCCTGGGCGTATTCGGCGTGGGGGCGGAGCTCGATCCTCCGGACGTCGTGGACGCCCTGGGCCGGACCGGGCGGGTGCTCACGGACGTTCTTGCGGGTGGCTTCTCGAACGCCGAGACGGAGCGCGCCCGCAACATCATCGAGGCGCAGTTCATACGACGGCTCGAGACGGCGGAGGGCCAGGCGACGGCGGTCGCGGACTGGGAGGCGCTGGGCGACTGGCGTCTCGCGGACGGATACATCGGCGCGGTGATGGGCGTGACGCCGGAGAACCTGCAGGAGGTGGCCCGGCGCTACCTCCAGCCGGATGACCTCACGCTGCTGGTCCATGCGCCACGCGCTCACCAGGTCTTCGGCCATGCGCCCGACGCCGCGGAACGGGCGCATGACGCCCTCTTCGGCCACGCCGGCGCCGCCGGCGTCATCCATGCCCCGGCAGCAGCACCGGACGATGCGGAAGGGATCGCCGTCGCGCCGGCGGTTCGCTCCGGCGGACGGCTGCGCCCGGAGCGTGTGGAGGACGGCGTCCACATCTACGCGTTGAGTCGGGGTGATGCCCGCATCGTGGTGAAGCCGCGAGCGACCGCGCCCCTCGTCTCCATCGCCCTTTACTGCCGCGGTGGCGTCCTGGCGGAAGGGGACGGCACGGCGGGCCTGACGCGGCTCACGACCCGCACGTCGGTCAAGGGGACACGCAAGCGCAGCGGCCCGCAGCTCGCCGAGGAGTCGGAAGCCCTGGGCGGGACCATTGGCACGGCGGTGGGCGCCGACCTGCTGGACTGGTCCATCAACATCCCCGGCCGCCACTTCGAGCGGGGTCTGGACCTGCTGCTGGACGCAGCCCTGGAACCCGCCTTCCAGAAGGACGAAGCGGAGCGGGAACGGAAGATCGCTCTCAGCGACCTGGAGCGCATGCGGGATGACATGTACGCCTATCCCGTCCGCATGGCGCTGGCCACCGGGTTCCCCGGCCACCCGTACGGCTTCTCGCCCGACCTGCTGGAGCGGTCCTTCCGGGCACTGGACGTGGGGAGTCTGACCGGCTGGCACCGGGACCGGGTGCTGAGGGGCGGCCCCCACGTGCTCGCCGTGGGCGACATCGCCGACCCGGACGTCGCCGCGGCGGCCATCGCCGCCCGCCTGGACGGGATCCTCGAGCAGCCTTCCGGCGCGTCCCCCGATCCGGCCGTGTGGGTCGGCGGCGGAGCGGTTGCCGAGGAGCGCGACAAGGCGCAGACATCCATCGTCCTTGCATTCCCGGCGCCCCCACGCAACCACCCGGACCTGTACCCGCTCCAGCTGCTCTCTGCCGCCATCGCCGGTCTGGGCGGGCGCCTGTTCGAGGAGCTCCGCAGCCGTCGCTCCCTCGCCTACGCCGTCTCCGCCGCGCCCGTCCCGAGGTGGCTCGGTGGCGCCTTCATCGCCTACATCGGGACATCTCCCGAACGCGAGGACGAGGCGCGATCGGCGATGCTGGCGGAGTTGAGCCGTACAACGACTGAGCCTCTCGAGCCGGACGAGCTGGCCCGCGCCCGCCGCTACATGATCGGCTCCTGGCAGATCCGGCAGCAGACCCACGCACGCCAGCTGGCGGACCTGGCCTACGCCCTGCTCGTGGGCGACGGTCTCCGCGAGTTGCGCGAGTACGAGACCCGCATGAATGCCATCACGGCCGAGGACGTCCGCGCGGCTGCGGAACGGTGGCTCGTCGAGGAAGCGATGGTCGAGAGCGTCGTGCGCGGCACCGGCGGAGGCCGCTGAGCGGGCTTTCGCCTCCGTCCGCGGCCCGGATATTATTCGCATGACGATCGCACCCCGGAGAGACGATGAGCGACGAATCCAGCACCATACAGCTCGAGCGCGAGTCCGACGGCATCGCCCTCGTCACAGTCAACCGCCCGGACAAGCTCAATGCCCTGAATGCGGAGACGGTGAGCCGTCTCGACGCGATCCTCCGGGAGATCGCCGCAGACGATGACATCCGCGCCGTCGTCCTGACGGGCGCGGGTGCGAAGGCGTTCGTCGCTGGCGCCGACATCGCGGAGCTTTCCCGCATGGGACCCGTGGATGGCGTGCAGGTCTCCCGCGCCGGCCAGGGGACGTTCCGCTTCCTGGAACGGATGCCGAAGCCGGTCATCGCTGCGGTCAACGGCTTCGCCCTGGGCGGCGGTCTCGAGCTGGCGCTCGCGTGTCACATCCGCCTCGCATCGAGCCGGGCCCGGTTCGGCCTGCCGGAGGTGAAGCTCGGCATCATCCCGGGCTACGGCGGCACTGTCCGGCTGCCACGGCTCGTCGGCCGCGGCCGCGCCCTCGAGATGATGCTCACCGGGGAGATGATCGATGCCGCGGAAGCCTTCCGCATCGGCCTCGTCAACCGCGTGGAGGAGCCGGAGGCATTGCTCGACGCCGCAAGGAACCTGGCCCGGACGATGATCGCCAACGGCCCCATCGCCATCGCCCTCGCCCTCGAGGCCGTGGATCGCGGCATCTCCACCACCATCGACGACGCCCAGATACTGGAGTCAAATCTCTTCGGCCTGCTCGCGTCCACGGACGACATGCGGGAAGGGATGCAGGCGTTCCTCGAGAAGCGGAAGGCGGAGTTCAGGAACCGGTAGGTCGGCGCAGGGGCGGTCGCGACGCATCCCGGCCAGCCAAGCGCGACGCATCCCGTCCGAACAGGCGCGCTCGCGCACGCGCGAGGGGCGCGTTATATTCCGGCCGCCCATGACTGCAGCGCCGACCTCTCTCGTATGCCGGGAGATCCGACTCCGCCAGTTCCGCAACTTCGCCGGGCTGGAGCTGCAGTTCCCGGCCGCCGGCGCGGCCATCGTGGGGGACAACGGCTCGGGCAAGACCAACCTGCTCGAGGCCCTGCACTACCTCGAGATCTTCCGCTCGTTCAGGGGCGCGCCCGACGAACAGCTCGTCCGGTTCGGTGGCGATGCCTTCCACATCCGCGGGCGCTTCGAGGACCGGGCGACGGGTCGCGCGGTCGAGGTCAGCGCCGGGTACGAGCCGCGCACACGGCGCAAGCGCGCCACGGTGGATGGCGCGGAGACGGAGCGGCTGGGAGCAGCAATTGGCAACATCGGCAGCGTCATCTTCTCCCCATCGGACGTGGGGATCGTCGCGGGCTCGCCCGGTGAGCGGCGCCGCTACCTGGACATCGTGCTCTCGCTCAACAGGAGCGGCTACCTGGACGCGCTCCAGCGCTACCGCCACGTGCTGCGACAGCGCAACGCGCTGCTGCGGGACGGCTACGCGGCAGCCAACCTGGACGCATGGAATGCGGGCCTCGTGGAGCACGGCTCCCGTGTCATCGCTGCACGGGCCGCGTGGGTCGCGGGCCATGCGCCACGCTTCGCCGAGCTGTACTGCGCCATCGGCGGCGGATCCGAGGCGATGATGTCCTACCACCCGGACGTGCCGCTGGACGAAGCGGCGTCGGTGGAAGCGGCCGCCACGGCGTTCGCAGCCCGGCTGGAGCGCGTGGCCCCTCGTGAGCGCGATCGTGGCGTCACCCTGGCCGGGCCACACCGCGATGACCTCGCCCTGCGCATGGCGACGGCGGATGGTGTCGTGGACCTGCGCCAGTTCGGCTCCGGCGGCCAGGTGCGGACCGGGGCCGTGGCCCTGCGCATGATCGAGGCGGAGACCATCCGGGAAAGCCGCGGCTTCCAGCCGCTGCTCCTCCTGGACGACGTGTTCGCCGAGCTCGACTCCGGCCGCTCGCGCCGGATTCTCGAGCTGCTGGGTGGCGACCGCCACGGACAGGTCATCCTGACCGCGCCGAAGCAGACGGACGTACTCCTCGACGAGCTCGTCGCCGACGACCTCGTCGCCCCGCTGGCGCGCTGGTCCATCGCTGCCGCCAGGGTGACCACTTGAGGCGGGCATGACCCGTCAGCCCGTCCGCCTCGGCGACGCGCTCCAGAGCTTCCTCCGCGACAGCGGCCTCGAAGACCGCGTGGAGGAGGCGGCGGTACTCCCGGAGTGGGCGGCCCGCGTCGGCCCGGCCATCGCCGGGGTCACGACGCCCGTGAACGTCGCCCGGGGGACACTCCTCGTCGCCGTGGGGACCAGCGGCTGGCTCATGGAGCTGCGTCTCATGGAGCGCGACATCCTGCGCCGGCTCAACGAGGGCAGGGAGCGCGGCCGGATCGAGCATATCCGGTTCGTGATGGCGGACGGAGAGGACGAGGGGAGGCCGGCCGCACGGCGTCCGCGGCGCCCGCGGAAAAGGCCGTCCTGACCGCAACCGCGGCCGGTTCGAGGGGTATGAACAAGGCTGGCCCACGAGGCCGGCGGACGAGTCCACACACGGGAGCACAATGGCGAAGAACGCGTCCAACAGGAACGAGTACTCGGCGGGCCAGATCCAGGTCCTCAAGGGGCTGGAGGCGGTACGCAAGCGCCCGGGAATGTACATCGGCTCCACCAGCGCCCGCGGCCTCCACCATCTCGTCTACGAGGTGGTGGACAACTCCGTGGACGAGGCGCTCGCGGGGTACTGCACCCACATCGAGGTGACCATCCACCCCGACGACTCCGTCACCGTGGTGGACGACGGCCGCGGCATCCCGGTGGACATGCACCCGACGGAGAAGAAGCCCGCCCTCGAGGTGGCCCTCACCATGCTTCACGCCGGCGGCAAGTTCGACAAGGACTCGTACAAGGTCTCCGGCGGCCTGCACGGCGTCGGCGTCAGCGTCGTGAACGCCCTGTCGGAAACGCTGAAGGTCGAGGTGCGCCGGGACGGCAAGGTGTACAGCCAGACGTACGCCCGCGGCGACAGGCAGACCGAGTTGGAGGTGACGGGGCGCTCCCGGGAGACGGGCACCACCATCTGGTTCAAGCCGGATGCCCAGATCTTCACCGAGCTGCGGTACAACTACGACACGCTGGCGAACCGTCTCCGCGAGCTCGCCTTCCTGAATGCCGGCCTGAAGATCTCGTTGACGGACGAGCGGGCCGACGCGCCCAAGAGCGAGCTCTATCACTACAAGGGCGGTATCATCGAGTTCGTCGAATTCCTGCGCGGCACGAGGAAGGCGCTTCACCCGAAGGTCGTCTACCTCGAGGCGGAGCGGGAGGAGGCGGACATCCAGCTCGCCATGCAGTACGACGACGGCTACAACGAGAACACGTTTACGTTCGTCAACAACATCAACACGCACGAGGGCGGCGCCCACCTGACCGGCTTCAAGGCGGCTCTCACGCGCACGCTCAACGATTACGCCCGCAAGGGCAACTTCCTCAAGAAGGAGCTGGACTCGCTCTCCGGCGAGGACATCCGCGAGGGGCTGACGTGCGTGCTGTCCGTGAAGGTGAAGGAGCCGCAGTTCGAGGGCCAGACCAAGACGAAGCTCGGCAACTCCGAGGTCAGGGGCGCCGTCGAGTCGGTGGTCAACGACAAGCTCGCCACGTTCCTCGAGGAGAACCCGGGCGTGGCCCGGGCCATCATCGACAAGGCGCTGCAGGCGGCCCGCGCCCGGCTCGCCGCGCGCAAGGCTCGCGAGCTGGTTCGGCGCAAGAACGCGCTGGAAGGCATGGTCCTGCCCGGGAAGCTCGCCGACTGCTCCATCACCGACCCGGCGATGTGCGAGATCTACCTGGTGGAGGGCGACTCGGCCGGCGGCAGCGCCAAGCAGGGCCGTGACCGCAACTACCAGGCAATCCTGCCCCTGCGCGGGAAGATCCTGAACGTGGAGCGCGCCCGCCTCGACAAGATCCTGTCGAACGAGGAGATCCGCACGATCATCGCGGCCCTCGGCACAGGCATCGGCGAGGATGAGTTCAGCACGAAGAGCGCGCGCTACGGCAAGGTCATCATCATGACCGACGCCGACGTGGACGGCGCGCACATACGGACGCTGCTGCTCACCTTCTTCTTCCGCCACATGCGGCAGCTCATCGAGGAGGGCATGGTCTACATCGCCCAGCCGCCCCTCTACCGCGTGGCCCGGGGCAAGGAGGAGCACTACGCCTTCTCCGACGACGAGCGCGACCAGCTCGTCGCCCGCATGACGAACGGCGGCGACGGCAAGCGCAACGTCAACATCCAGCGCTACAAGGGTCTCGGCGAGATGAACCCGGAACAGCTCTGGAAGACGACCATGGACCCCGAGACGCGGACGATCCTGCAGGTCACGCTGGAAGACGCCGTCGATGCGGACATGGTCTTCACGACACTCATGGGCGACGAGGTCGAGCCGCGCCGCCGCTTCATCGAGGAGAACGCGAGGTACGTGAAGAACCTGGACGTGTAGCGCTGGAGTCTACGTCATGAAAGTGCAGCGCCGATCGCACGAGTTCGTGCTGCTTGTGGCGGCGCTTTGCCAGCCCGGAGGTGATCCAGGACTGCCGTGGGTTCTCCGGGCTGCGCTGCGCAAGGCTCGGTCAGGGCGTGTATGACAGCGCGGCGCCCGCGCGGCGGACGGCCTCCGGAGTGATCGTCCGGGTCCACGTGATGTGGAATCCGCCCAACTACCAGATTCATGTCTGACCAGAACCGTCTCCGCACCGACACTGGAGATCAGGGCTTACTGCGGTCGCACTCCGTGGATCAGCTCCAGCGCCCGCTCGATGTACTCGTCGCGCCCCTCCCGCAGAGCCGATAACGTTCGCTCGACCGTCACGGTGGGCCGGATTCCCACCAGGTGGTGCTGCGAGCCGTCGTGCTTCACGACCCGCATTCCCGTCCACGAGATGCTGTAGCCGCCCGGGACGGTGAACGGGTTCACGTTTCCGTTCGCGCCGGCCGTCGGGGCGCCGACGATGTCGGCGAGCCGGTAGTGTTCCACGATGCCCAGCACGCTCTCCGCGTAACTGATCGCCTGCGCGTTCGTGAGGAAGACGATGTGCCCCGTCAGCCGGGGCTCGGCCGGCGGCAGCGACCAGCGGCCGGACGTGTCGTACCCAACCGGCGGCGCCGGTGCCGGCCGGATCCGCTGCGGCACCTGCCAGTGGGCGGAACGCAGGGTGTCCGGGCTCAGGTGCCGCAGCACGTCATGGTTGCCGCGGGGGTAGCCGCGCAGGTCGAAGATGACACCGCGCGCCTCGGCGAGGCGACTCATCGAGTCGCGGATCGTGGACATCTCGGCGCGGTCCAGGTCAACGTACATCACGCCGTCCGCCAGCTCCGCAATCGGTTCTGGCCGCGGCTCCGCCGGCGCCGTCTGCTGGGTGCGGGTCACGTGGCACTGCAGCGTGGCGCCGTCCCGGCTGAGGCGCAGCACGGCCTCCGTCCCGCGCTCCCCACGGCCGAGCTCCTGCACGGCCCGGTGTGCCCGATAGTGCGGGGAGCCGGAGATGCTGGCCTCCGCCTCCCGCAGCGCATCGGCCACGGGTACGCCGTCGACGGCGAGCAGCACGTCGCCGACCCGGACGCAGGTCTCCGTGTTCGGGTGTGCCAGCGCAACCGCGGCGACCTGCTCCTCGATCCGATCGAGTCGCAGCGGCAGGCCGGCGCGGCTCTGATCCACCCGATGGAACACGTTGCCATGTCCGTCGTCCAGCCGCGCCACGAGCCAGCGCAGCGTGCGCAGGAACTCCCGGTCGTCCCGGTCCTGCTCCGCCCGGCGCAGCACAGCGGTGAGTGTGGCATCCCAGTCCACGTCCACCACGTCGAAGTACGGGTAGAAGTGCTGAAACACGTTCCACGCGACAATCACCGCGGCTGCCCGCAGCGCCGGGTCCGCCCCGTTGAGCCCCGGCTCCACGCCGCCGAGGGCCGCGGCCAGCGCCGCCGCAGCGGCCGGGTCCCCCGCCGGCAGGGTGGCGTCGTCCCGGCTGAACAGCGCCAGCGGCACGTGGGCGACGAGGCCCCGCCCCAGCGACCGCTCCGCAACCTCTCCCGGGCCGGGTCGCTCCGAGAAGAGCGGCTGCGTCGGCACCATGCCGCCCCGGCGTATGCGCGCGGCGCGGCGACCCGTGAAGGGGGCCACATCGGTGGCCGTCACCACCGGACCACCGGTCCCGCCCCACCCTGGCAGCTGCACGTCGCTCCCCGCCTCGAAGTCCGGGTTCGCCAGCGGCACGTCCTGCCACGGCTCCGTCTCGCTCCGGCGGACCTGCAGCCGGAAGGCGTCGAACGACGCCTCCCCAGCGCCGGCAAGCAGGCCGCCGAACGTGATCCGCTCCGCATCCGGCGCCACGCTCCCCACGATCGCGTAGCTGCGCCACTCCGTATCCACGATGGGGCGGTCCCTCATGTTGTCGAAGAAGCCCATCTCCCCTTGCGGCCGATCCACCCGCAGCCAGAGCTGCGCCTGGTTGCCCGGCCCGCTCACGGAGGCGCGCACCGCGGCGTCCAGTCGGAGGTGGTGCCCGCGGTACGGCGTGGCGTCCACCGACTGGGTCACCGACGCGAAGCCCTGGGCGGCCGGGACAGCCGTGAGCCGGTTCAGCCGCAAGCTGGCGTATGGGCCGACGTTGCCGAGGCCGACACCGCGATGCTGCCAGACCACGAGCTGGAGGCCGGACGTGTCCGCCGGCACGAGCGGCGGGTGGCGTGCCGGCGCGGCACCCCCCGCGTGGATCTGCAGCGTCGGCGCGATCGGCAGGAACAGCGACTCGAGCCGGCGACGCAGCTCCTCGGGTGTCGCGGCGTCCCGCACGGTGCGCACGCCGTGGACGAGGAAGCGGTCCCAGTCCACCGCCGCCGCCTCATCGGAGGGGTGGAAGTAGCGGACGTGGCCGTAGAGGTGGGCCAGCGCCCGCACGTTCTCGATCGCCACGTCCTCGGCGGCGCTGCCGGCGCGCTGCCCGGCACCCCCGCCAGCGCCGGAAATGCAACCTGCGGCAGTGACAGCCATGAAGGTGAAGAGCCCCGCCGCCACGAGGCGGAGGCGGACAGGGCGCGGCTGATAACTAATGTGAGGAGTCATTCCAGTTCCTCGTTTGGCTCATCCGCCTGCGCGACGCCGGGCGGTCCTCCGCTCGATGATCACCGACGAAACCATCTGGACGATCGGGGCCGACAGGGCTGCGACGGCAATTGACTGGTCGGTGCCGATGCCGAAACCTATCGCGACGCCCGCGCCGGCGATGGCTGCACTGGTGAGCAGGCCAGGGCCGAGGCTGCCGGCGCGGCGATTGGCCAGGTGAACGCCCACAGGGATGCCGACGGTGTAGCCGACCGCCGCACCCCAGAGCCCGCCCTCAATGCCGCGGCAGCTGTCCGGATTGCCGGTGTCCGCGCACGAGTTCGCCCCGATCAGCCCGCCGACCAATCCGAACGCCACCATGCCCACCGCCGCCGTGGCCGCGCCGCCGAGCACGAGCACCGGCACGGGGCGCTGGGCTGGTGGCAGCAGTGCCGTCTGGAGCAGTGCCGTCTGGAGCGGTGCCGTCTGGAGCGGTGCCGTATGGACCACAGCCACCTGGTCCGGCGCCGTCGGACCAGGTGCCGCCTGCGCGAGTGCCTGGGCGGGCTGCTGCAGCAGCACTGCCACAAGCGACGTCGCCGCGGCCATGTCACGCATGACCTTCATCATTCCTCCGTATGCTCCGCCGAATGCGGGCCGGGTGCGGCGGTTGCGGGGTTGTTGTCGCCCGGCCCCGTTCACGCTGCCCGGCTTCGATCGCAAGCCTCTCACGAAGAATAGCGTCATCCGCTCCGAGGGCCACGGACGCCATGTGCGCTGTGGGGTCATCGCCGTTGCGGGGGGCCGGCGTTCCGCTGGCCGGCCGAAGGATATCGTGCGCCCTCTCACCCCGTGCGACGACCGACTCCGCAAGCCCCCCCGACGACAGCGGGCCGGGAGTGAACCTCCCGGCCCTGTCATGTTCCGGATCGTGCTTCGGTCGATGCGGTTGCGAACGAGTTCCCGACGCTCAACGGGAGATCGCCACCTTCATCGCCTTCGTCTCGGCGGCCCTGCCAAAGGTGTCGTAAGCCTCCATCATATCGTCCAGCTTGAAACGATGGGTGACGAACTGCTCCGGCAAGAGCTTGCCCTGCGCGACCAGCTTCAGGAGCATCGGCGTGGTGGTGGCGCTGACGAGACCCGTCGTGATGCTCACGTCCTTGATCCACAGCTCCTGGAGCTTGAGCTCCACGGATGAGCCGTGCACGCCGACGTTGGCAACCGCGCCGCCGGGGCGGATCAGCGAGACGCACATGTCGAACGTCTGCGGGATCCCCACCGCCTCCACCGCCACGTCCACCCCCATGCCGCCTTCGGTCATTCCCATGACGCGGTCATGCCAATCGCCCGAGCCGCTATTGATGCCGTCCGTGGCTCCGAACTTCTTCGCCATCTCCAGGCGGTTGTCGTCGAGGTCGAGGGCGATCACCCGCGACGCACCGTGCAGGTTGGCCGTCATTATCACGGAGAGTCCGACCGGGCCCGCACCCACCACCGCAACCACGTCACCGGGCTGCACGTCCCCGTTCCGGATGCCGATCTCGAAGCCCGTCGGCAGGATGTCGGACAGCATGATGGCCGCTTCGTCGCTCACACCCTCCGGCAACTTGTGGAGAGAGTTGTCGGCGAAGGGGGTGCGGACGTACTCCGCCTGGGTGCCATCGATGAGGTGCCCGAGGATCCAGCCGATGCCGGAGGTTCCCTCCGGGTCGAGGCAGTGGGAGGGAAGCTGCTGGTGACAGTACGAGCAAGCGCCACACGAGGTGATGCAGGAGATGATCACGCGGTCCCCCACCGTCAGGTTCTTGACCGCCGAACCCACCTCGGTGACGGTACCCACGCCCTCGTGGCCGAGCACTCGCCCCTCCGCCACTGACGGGACGTCTCCCTTCAGGATATGCAGGTCGGTGCCGCAGATGGTGGTGGTGTCGATCCGGACGATGGCGTCAGTCGGAGCCTGGATCGCAGGGTTCGGCACTTCCTGCCATATCTTCCTGCCTGGTCCCTGGTACACGAGCGCTTTCATCTATCTTCCTCCTCCATGCAGTGGTCTCGGTCGCATCGCTGCGCCCCGGTTGTTTGCCGGCTGAGTTACCGTGGCCGGAAACGGCCGCGAATACCGTGCCTCGCGGGCGGCCGGTGCGGAGTGCGCCGCTCGTTCATGCTGATCGCCGTCTGCCCGAACAGGCAGGGAGCAGGGGCCGGCCGCTGCGTTGACCGTGCGGTGCGCCGCGGCTAGGTTGTTATCCGGCGCTGAGCAGGACCACCGCCTTCTCTCTGCCTGACAGAAAAATCGTACCGCCCGCCGTTCTGATGCGGCTCCGACGGCTACCCGTACCTGCTGAACCTGGGGATCATGATCGTGCGTTACGAGCGGTCGCGGTTCACCCGCGTCCTCATGCCCGCATTTCTCGCCATTCTCACGTCCGTCCCTTCGCTCGCCTCGGCACAGGCGCTGCCCGGCTATTCCGGGCCCGGCACCGCCGCCGAGGCCGAGTGGCTCCAGTCCGTACGGTTGCAGGCGGAGCGGGGCCTGCAGGACTGGCTGAACCTGATGGATCGCCGGGCGTGGCAGGACCTGGGCAGCTTCTTCACCGACCGTGGCGTGCTGGTTGACGGCAGCGGTGTGGCGGCAGCCGGCCGCGACTCCATTGCGGCACTACTTGCCGGACTGCCGGAGCGGAGCGACCTGCTGCTGCAGGTCACGGGTGTCCGTGGGGGCACCCGCCTCATCCACGTCGTCGGCAGGGTCAGCTACTTCGAGGCGGGCGATCTCAGGGTCGAGACGTTCACGGCCCTGCTGGAGCTGCATCGCGAACGCTGGATGTTCCGGGCGCTGGCGTTCGCCCCGCTGGAAGGGGCGCTGGCCGCCGCGCCGTTCGACCATGCGCTGGAGGCAAACCGCGCCGGCGTGCATCCTCCCCGCCGCACGGCTGCGAGGGGCGTCATCGAGCCGCTCTTCATCCAGCAGCCGGCCACGGCACTGCTGGAGCCGTGGCAGGCGGTGGGCGCAGGCGCGGGCCTGGAGCTGGACCACATCGCGGAGCTGCGTGCGTTCTACTGGCGCGGCGTCGGCGGCGACACGCTGTCGGATCATGCATTCGGCGCAGAACTCCGGACCCACCTGACAGGTTACAGCCGGGTGCGTCCTCACCTGGCCTTCGGGGCGGGCGCCATGCCCCGCGGCGACTCGCCGGGCACGCGCTGGGAAGGCATCGCCGGTGCAGGCCTGGCGCTTCGCCTCTCCGGCAATGCCTACGCCTCCGTGACCGGACGGGTACTGCCGGCGGGCTGGATCAGCGAGAACCGGCGGGCGCGGATATTCCTCGGGATCGGTGCAAGCTATTCCCTCGGCGGCACGCCTGAATGGCGGGACGCAGTGCCCACGGCGCTGGAGGCGGCGTACGAGCTCACGGAGCTGCCGGGGCTCACCCCCGTCGTGGTATCGTGGGCCGCCGCGATGAGCGGACGCCAGCGGTCCGCCCTCGAACAGCGGTACGCGCCGACTGCCGTCCTGCACACGCCCGGATCGGCGTACCGCGGTGCGTCGGAGGTCGTTGACGCATGGCTCGCGGGCGATCGTCCAGGCGAGATCAGCGTGGACGAACAGCGCGTGAGCGGCGCGGTGGCGTATGCGGTGCTGAGCGTCCTGGAGGGGGAGGCCGTGCGCAGGGTGGTCAACATCTACGAGCGCAACGTGAATGGCTGGCACATCCACGCCCAGGTGGCCTGGTGACCCGGCTGCACGCGGTGCCTCTGGCCTGATGGGCGGCGAGTCCCCAATATGGGGCGCTCCCCAGGGCCGCGCCGGCGCGTGCACGCGCCGGGTGGGTCCGCGCAATCCACGCCAACCCAGGGACCCATGACCAGAGTCGATGAGCCGACGACCACCGGCGGTGCGGCAGGACCGCGGTGGGTGGACCGGGCGCTCAACACGATCGAGCGCGTGGGCAACATGCTGCCCGACCCCGCCGCGCTGTTCCTGATCCTGCTCTTCCTGGTCTGGGGGCTCTCGGCACTGCTCGCTCCCATTCAGTTCGCGGAGCTCGACCCGCGGACGGGCGAGCCGCTGGTGGTGAACAACATGCTCAGGGGCACGGCCCTGGCCGCGTTCCTGGCGAACATGGTGACCACGTTCACGAGCTTCCACCCCCTGGGCGTGGTGCTGGTGGCGCTCCTCGGGGTCGGCGTCGCCGAGCACACGGGGTTCATCAATGCCGGCCTGAAGGGGTTGCTGAACATGACATCGGCCAGCCTGCTGACGCCGATGCTCATTTTCGTAGGCATCATCAGCCACACCGCGGCGGATGCGGGCTACGTCCTGGTGATCCCGCTCGGCGCCGTGATCTTCTACGCGGCGGGGCGGCACCCCCTGGCAGGTATCGCGGCGGCGTTCGCGGGCGTCTCCGGCGGCTTCAGCGCCAACTTCATTCCGTCCGCCATCGACCCGCTGCTCGCCGGGCTGACCCAGGAGGCCGCGCAGATCCTGGCGCCGGAGCGCCTGGTCAACCCGCTCGCGAACTACTACTTCACCGCCATCTCCAGCATCCTCATCATCCTGGTGGGCTGGTACATCACGGACAGGATCGTGGAACCGCGACTGCGGTCCGTGGAGGTGGACGGCGACGCGTCGGACATGCCCACCATGGAGGACCTGGGTCCGAAGGAACGGCGCGGGCTGGCCTTCGCGCTGCTTTCCATGGTCCTGGGCGTCGGGCTGCTCGTTTTCTTCACCATGCCGCAGGATTCGGCGCTGCGCTCGCCGGATGGCGGCATCACGTCGGCGACGGCCCCGCTCATGCAGGCCATCGTACCGCTGATCTTCCTGCTCTTCCTCATCCCCGGCGTGGTGTACGGCTACGCCGCGGGCACGGTGAAGACCCACCGCGACATCATCGCGGGGATGAGCCGGGCCATGAGCACGATGGGGTACTACATCGTCCTCGCCTTCTTCGCTTCGCTGTTCATCAGGGCGTTCGGCGATTCCAACATCGGCGCACTCCTCGCGCTGAAGGGTGCCAGCGGGCTGCAGGCCCTGGCACTGCCCGGGCAGGTCACCATCATCGGCATCATCCTGCTCTCCGGCGCCGTGAACCTGCTTATCGGTTCGGCGTCGGCGAAGTGGGCGCTGCTTGCTCCCATCTTCGTGCCCATGCTCATGCAGCTCGGCATCTCGCCGGAGTTGACCCAGGCCGCGTACCGCGTCGGCGATTCCACGACGAACATCATCACGCCGCTCATGCCGTACTTCCCGCTCGTGGTGGTGTTCTCGCAGCGTTACGTGAAGAGCACGGGCATCGGCACACTCGTGTCCATGATGCTGCCCTATTCGGTGGTATTCATGGTGTTGTGGACGGCGTTCCTCATCGGCTACTGGCTGGTCGGCATCCCGCTGGGCATCCAGGCGCCGTACGTGTACCCGTGATCGAGCATGCCGCCGTGCCGCGGCGGCGTTCAGGAGGGTGACATGAGCAAGGACAGGCCTCAGGACGAAGCAAAGCAGTCCACCGGGACGGCGCCCGCCAAACCCGCCGAACAGCGCCGCGAGCCGCCGGAGACGGCGCGCCACCCGGCTCCACACATCCGGCATGCACCGGAGCCGAGCGCGGAGAACATCATGCCCGCCGAGGACGAGCCGGGCACGCTCTGACCGGTACGCCGCG
>DATHVO010000228.1:0-19836 GCA_035461265.1 Longimicrobiales bacterium | reverse complement strand
ATCAGCGCCAGCCGGTGTCCCGCCACCGGCTGACTCCGCCCGAGTCGCGGCGCATGCGCGTCGCCCCGCGCATGGCCCGCGTCTCGTCCTCCAGGAGCGCCGCACTGAGTGCCGCGAGTTTCAGGAACTCGTCGCCGGCCGCGTCGGTCAGGATGTCGGGGTGCTCCTCGAGGTAGCGGATCGTGAAGTTGCCCTCCCTGAAATCCGGCTCCGCCATGACGCGCCGGTGGAAGGAGGTGCTCGTGTCCACGCCCACGATGCGCAGCTCCGCCAGGGCCCGTGCCATCCGGTCGAGTGCCATCCGCCGGTCCGGCGCATGGACGATGAGCTTGCCCAGGAGCGGGTCGTAGTAGGGTGTCACCTCGACGCCTTCCGCGACGGCGCCGTCCCAGCGCACACCGGGGCCGCCCGGCGGCTGGAAGAGAAGGACACGACCCGTCGACGGCAGGAACCCGCGTTCCGGCGATTCGCTGGTGATGCGGCACTCGATGGCGTGGCCCCTCGGGGTGAGATCCTCCTGCTTCAGCGGGAATGCCTCACCGCCCGCGATGCGGAGCTGCCACTGCAGCAGGTCCAGTCCCGTGATGAGCTCCGTCACGGGGTGCTCCACCTGGATTCGCGTGTTCATTTCCAGGAAGTAGAACTCCCCATCCTGGAAGAGGAACTCCACGGTGCCGGCATTGCAGTAGTCCACGGCTCTGGCGGCCGCCACCGCCGTCTCGCCCATCCGCGCACGAAGCTCCGGCGTGAGAGCCGGCGAGGGCGCTTCCTCGATCATCTTCTGGTGCCGGCGCTGAACGGAGCAGTCACGCTCGAAGAGGTGCACTGTATGGCCGTGCGCGTCGGCCAGGACCTGGATCTCGATGTGGCGGGGACTGTCGAGGTACTTCTCGAGGTATACGCTGCCGTCGCCGAAAGCGGATGCGGCCTCACTGCTCGCGGCGGTGAATGCACGTTCGAGGTCGGCCTCTGCCATCACCACGCGCATTCCCTTCCCGCCGCCGCCCGCCGCCGCCTTGAGAAGGACCGGATAGCCGAGCCGGCGCGCGGCCTCGGCGGCGGCTGCGGCATCGGCAAGCGCCTCCGCGATGCCGGGGACGACGGGAACGCCGGCCGCGGTCATCCGGCGCCGGGCCTCCGTCTTGTCGCCCATGGCGGCGATGGCGTCGCCGGACGGACCGACGAATACCAGGCCGGCGTCCGCCACCATGCGTGCGAAGAAGGCGCGCTCGGCAAGGAACCCGTAGCCGGGGTGGATCGCATCACAGCCGGCCTCCCGGGCGACCTCCACCAGGCGCTCGCCCTTCAGGTAGCTCTCGGAGGACGGGGCGGGGCCGATGAGGTGCGCCTCGTCGGCCTCCATCACGTGCGGCGCCAGACGGTCCGCGTCGGAGTACACGGCGACGGAACGGATGCCGAGCTCCCTGCACGCGCGGATGATCCGGACCGCAATCTCGCCTCGGTTGGCGACCAGGACGCTGCGGAGACCCGTCACAGGGGAATGTTGCCGTGCTTCCTGGGCGGATTCGAGTCCCGCTTGTTCCGGAGCATGTCCAGCGCGCTGATGAGGCGGGGCCGGGTCTCACGCGGGTCGATGACGTCGTCGATGTAGCCTCGACCGGCGGCGATGTACGGGTGCGCGAACTGCTCGCGGTACTCGCGCTCGCGTTCCGCCGTCGCGGCCGAAGGGTCTTCCGCCGCCGCGATCTCCCGGCGGAACAGCACCTCCACCGCCCCCTTCGGTCCCATGACCGCGATCTCGGCCGTGGGCCAGGCCAGGTTGACGTCACCGCGGATGTGCTTCGAGTTCATGACGTCGTACGCGCCGCCGTACGCCTTCCGTGTGATCACCGTCACGCGGGGGACCGTCGCCTCGCAAAACGCGTAGAGCAGCTTTGCGCCATGGCGGATGATGCCGCCGTGCTCCTGCGCCACGCCCGGCAGGAAGCCCGGCACGTCCTCGAAGACTACGAGCGGGATGTTGAACGAATCGCAGAAGCGCACGAAGCGGGCGCCCTTCACGGAGCTGTTGATGTCGAGGACGCCGGCCAGCACGGCCGGCTGGTTCGCCACTATGCCCACCGCGTGGCCGCCGAGGTGCGCGAAGCCCACGATGATGTTGCCCGCATACTCGGCGTGGACCTCGTAGAACTCGCCCAGGTCCACCACGCGGCTGATGACGTCGTGCATGTCGTACGGCCGGGACGGCTCGTCCGGCACGACGTCCAGCAGGTCCTCGTCAGCACGGTCGTGCGGGTCCTCCGATTCGCGCCGGGGCGGGTCCTCCCGGTTGTTCTGCGGCAGATAGCGGAGCAGCGTCCTGATGGATTCCAGGCACTCCATCTCGCTGTCGCACGCGAAGTGCGCGACGCCCGACGTGGTGGCGTGGACATCGGCACCGCCCAGGCCCTCCATGTCCACGGTCTCGTGCGTGACCGTCTTCACGACATTCGGGCCGGTCACGAACATGTAGCTCGTGCCGCGCACCATGTAGATGAAGTCGGTGATGGCCGGTGAGTAGACCGCGCCCCCTGCACACGGCCCGAGGACCGCGCTGACCTGCGGGACGACTCCACTCGCGAGGGTATTCCTCAGGAAGATGTCCGCGTAGCCGCCCAGGCTCACCACGCCCTCCTGGATGCGGGCGCCGCCGGAGTCGTTCAGGCCTATGACCGGCGCGCCGTTCTTCAGAGCCAGGTCCATTACCTTCACGATCTTCTCGGCGTGCGCCTCGGAGAGGGAGCCGCCGAAGACGGTGACGTCCTGGCTGAACACGGAGGTCAGCCGGCCGTGCACGGTGCCATATCCGGTGACGACGCCGTCCCCGAGGTACCGCCGCTCCTCGAGACCAGCCGTACGGTGCGTGACGAAGCGGTCGAGCTCGATGAAGCTGTCCGGGTCCAGGAGAAGGTCGAGCCGCTCCCGGGCGGAGAGCTTGCCGCGTTCGTGCTGCGCCCGGATCCGGTCGGGTCCGCCGCCCTGTTCGGCCTCCCGGCGCAGCTCTTCGAGACGCTTCAGCTTGTCCGTGATGGCCATGGCTCAGCGCACGGGAATGAGGCGCCCGGCTTCAATCCGGACGAGGAATGGCCGGCGGCTCGTGCCGTCGGCGGATAGTGATATGATGCCGGTGGCGCCGCGGAAGTCGCGGATCGCCCCGCCGCCGGTAGTCAGCGCGTGCACGGCCAGGATCGCCGCGTCGTAGCCGAGGGCCGGAACGGGGTTCTCCAGGGACCGGCGGTGCGCGTTCTCGTAGGCACCCACGAAATCCCGCCAGGCGAGGTCGGGGCTTTCGCGCCAGAGCGCGGTGGCGATCACGGCGCCCTCCAGGACGCGTTCCGGCACGCCGCGGGCGGCGTCGGACAGCCAGATCTCGGTGCCCATGAGCTGCGTGTCCGCCAGGCCAAAGAACTCGACCTGTGGCAGCACGATCTGGAGCTCGCGCTCGGACGCCGGGAAGAAGATGGCCTGCACGCGGGCGTCCCGGAGCCGGCCCAGCGGCGCCGACACGTTGGTCGCGCCTGGATCGAAGCCGGCGTCGCGGAGCGTGCCGTGGCCGTCGCGTCCGTACGCGTCCATGAAGGCACGCGCCTGCCGCGTTCCTTCCGGCGTACGTGCATAGAGGACGCCCACCCGGCTGAACTGCCGTGCGTACTCGCCCAGGGCTGCAGCACCGCGCGTGTCCACGATGTTCAGGGCGAAGACGTTGCGCGCCCCCGCGGGCTCGGCGACGGCGGTGGGACTGATGATGACGGTGTTGTCGCTGCCGCGCGCCGCGGCGGCAGCCGCCACGGCGTCCTCCACCAGCGGCCCGATGATCGCGCGCACGCCGGCCTGCTCCAGTTCGCGGACGGCACGCGCTGCGCCGGCGGCCGTGCCGCCATCATCGCGCACTTCCAGCAGCACCGCCCGCCGGGCGTTGCTCTGCTGGTCGGCCCCGAGGCGGGCCCCCTCCAGGACCAGCTCGGCATAACGCTGCAGCACCGGCGACCCCGTCGTGCTCACCACCACGCCCACGCGCAGCGGCGCCTCCCGCGCGGGCTCGGCGCGCCTGGCTTCCGGTTCGGCCGGCCGGGGCGCGTCCACCGGCTCCGGCACCGCCGTCGCGCAGCCCGCCGCCATGAGCGCCAGCAGTGCGCCGCCCAGCGCTGTCCTCTTCCTCATGACTCCTCCACCGCCTGTTCCGCGAACCGCACAGTATACCGCCCCGCACGAATCCAAAAAAGATGGGGCCGCGCCCGGGCGCGGCCCCATCCATGGTGTTCGTCCGGCCCTGGCGCTCAGGTCCGGTCTTCCACCTCCGCACCCTCTTCGGCCGGCGTCTCCGCCTCGGCCGGCGCAGCAGTCGGCTCCGCCTCGACCGGGGCATCCGCCTCGGAACCGGCGTCGGCGGCTGGAGCCTCGGCAGTCGCCTCCGCCTCGGCCTCTGCGGCCGGCGCATCGGCCACTGCCTGCGGTGCCTCGACTTCGCCGGATGCAGCCTCGCCGGCGTCTGCAGTCGCCCCGGTCGTATCCGGATCGGCGTCCGGCGCACCCTCCTCACCCTCTGCCGCGGGGGCAGGAGTCGCCGGCTCGTCCGGCAGGCGCTCCAGCGTCACGGTGGGGGTGAGCACGATACGGCGGTTGGCGCCGTCGAACTCGATCACGCGCACATCCAGGGACATGCCGTCCCGCACGTACGCTCCGGCGTCCTCGCTGGCGGGAATGTCGAGCTGGCTCCGGGGAATGAAGCCCTCGACGTCGTCGCCCAGGTCCACGACCACACCGTCCTCCAGCAGGCGGACGACGTGGCCCGTCTTCTCCACACCCTGCGCGTACTGCGTGGCGAGGTCATCCCACGGATCGTCCTGTGTCTGCTTGAGGCCGAGCGAGATCCGCTTGTTCTCGGGGTCCACTCCCAGCACGAGCACGCTGACGTCATCACTCTTGCGCAGGATTTCCGACGGATGCTGGACCCGCTTCGTCCAGCTCATGTCGGAGATGTGGATCAGGCCGTCGATACCCGCCTCGATCTCGACGAATGCGCCGAACGACGTGAGGTTGCGGACCTTGCCTTCCACCCGCGTCCCCACCGGGTACTTCTCCGGCAGAGCGAGCCACGGGTCCTCCTCGATCTGCTTCATGCCCAGCGAGATCTTCTCGTCGTCGCGGTCGACCTTCAGGACCACCGCCTCGATCTCATCACCGATGTTCACCAGCTTGGACGGGTGCTTCACGTTCCGGGTCCACGACATCTCGCTTATGTGGACCAGGCCTTCCACGCCCTTCTCCAGCTCGACGAAAGCGCCGTAATTCGTAATGCTCACGACCTTGCCCCGAACCCGGACACCCACGGGGTACTTGCGCTCAATGTCCTTCCACGGGTAGGGGAGCAGCTGCTTCAGCCCGAGAGAAATGCGCTCGCGGTTCCAGTCGATGTCGAGGACCTTTACATCCAGCTCGTCGCCGATCTGCACGATCTCCGACGGATGGCCCACGCGGCCCCAGCTCATGTCCGTGATGTGCAGGAGTCCGTCGAGGCCGCCGAGATCGATGAATGCGCCGAAGTCCGTCACGTTCTTCACGACGCCCTTGCGGACCTGGCCCACCAGCAGCTCCTTCACCAGCTGCTCGCGCTTGCCCTCCCGCTCCTCCTCCAGGATCACCCGCCGGCTCACCACGATGTTGCGGCGACGCTTGTTCAGCTTGATGATCTTGAAATCGAACGTCTGGCCGATGAGGTCCTCGATGTTGGGGACCCGGCGGAGCGCGATCTGGGAGCCGGGCAGGAACGCGTCGACGCCCATGAGGTCCACCGTGACGCCGCCCTTGATCTTGCGCGTCAGCACGCCCGGGACTTTCTCGTTCTCCTCGTAAGCCGTCTTGATCTTCTCCCAGACGCGCAGGAAGTCTGCCTTCTTCTTCGACAGGACCACGACACCGTCCTGGTCCTCCAGGTTCTCCAGGAAGACCTCGACTTCGTCACCCGGCTTCAGCGACTCCGGGTTCTTGAATTCGTCCTTCGTGATGGCGCCTTCGCTCTTGAAGCCGACATCGAGGATGACGGCGTTCTCCGTGATGCGAAGGATCTTCGCCTTCACGATCTCGCCTTCCTCGATGTTGGAGAGCGTCTCCTCGTACATCCCGAGCATCTCCTCGTAATCCTCGAGGGAGTACTCGTCCTCCTCGAAGAACGGGGATGCCTCGGAGAGGGTCTGGGGAGCCGGCTTCACGCGCGTGCGCCGCGGCGACGTCGCGACGGCGGTATCCTCGCCGGCGTCCGTGCCGGTCACGTTCTCGGTCGTGTCCTGGTGGTCCGTCATGGCAGGTCGTCCTCCGACTGGAATGCGGGCGGGCTGTGGGTGCCGACCCGGCTGAGGTTCGTGCTGTGCGGAAGCATCGCGCCTCCGGCCGCGCCCGTCCGGGTGCGGTACAGCAAAGCAAGCTAGCGCTGGTCCGGCGGCGGGTCAACCTGGAACGGGGGCGCGAACCGGGGATCGGGGCCAGTCGCCGGAGCTCCGGCCGCTACCCTTCCGCCCGGAGTTCGCGGGCCCATGCCACGATCCGTTCCACCTGTTCCTCGAAGGAGAGGCCGGTGGTGTCGAGGACGCGTGCGTCGCCCGCCTGGCGCAGGGGTGCGGTGGCGCGGTTGGCGTCGGTGCGGTCCCGTTCCTCGATGCGCAGGACCTCGGCCTCGACCGACGCGTCGTCCGTGGGGAGTCCCATCTGGAGGAGTCGCCGGCGTGCGCGCTCTGCGGGATCGGCCACGAGGAACACCTTGAGCTCCGCGCCGGGGAAGACGACGGTGCCCATGTCACGTCCATCCGCCACGAGGTCGTTGCTGCGGGCCGCAGCACGGAGGGTGTCGAGCAGCCAGTCCCTCACGGCGGGCACCCGGGCCATGGTGGACACGTTGGCATTCACCTCCGCCTGGCGGATCTCCCGGCTGGCATCCTGGCCGTCGATGAACATCCGGAAGCCGCGGCCGGCGGCGCGGCCCTCGACGTTCAAGGCCTCGAGCTGCTCGGCGGACAGCTCCTGCCAGTCGCTGGCCGGCATGTCGCGCTTCATGGCGGCGCAGGTTATGGCCCTGTAGAAGGCGCCGGAGTCGAGGTGTCGGAAACCGAGGCGGTCGGCCACGGCCCGGGCGGTGCTGCTCTTGCCCGATCCTGCGGGCCCGTCGATGGCGATGATCATGGTGTCGTGACGTCGTGAAGCATGGTCCAGTAATCGGGGTAGCTGATGCCTACGACTTCCGGGTCGTCAATCTCCACGGCGCCACTCCCGGCGGCGGCGAGGAGACCGAAGGCCATGGCGATTCGGTGATCCTGCATGGTGCGGACCCGGCCCGCGAGCGGGCGGCCGAGCCCGTGGACGACGAGGCCGTCCTCCCGCTCGTCGGCCTCCACACCGAGGACGCGGAGATTGGCCACGAGGGCGGCGATGCGGTCCGATTCCTTCATGCGCAGCTCGCCGGCGCCCTCGAAGGTCGTGACCCCGCTGGCGGTGGCCGCCAGGACGGCGAGCACGGGGATCTCGTCCACGAGGCCCGGCACCTCTTCCGGGCGGACGCGCGTGCCGGTGAGGGACGCGCGCTCCACGACGACATCGCCCACGGGCTCGCCCCCGCTGGTCCGGGAGTTCACGACCGTCACGCGGGCGCCCATCCGGCCGAGCACCGCGAGGAACCCCGTGCGGGTGGGATTCAGCCCCACGCCTGCGATGGCGACGGGTGCCGGGGCCGCGATGCACGCGGCACCGACAGCGAAGGCTGCCGACGAGAAGTCGCCCGGTACGTCCACGTCGAGGGGGGGCAGCTCCGCCACGGGCTCCATGCGCACGGTGGCGGGCCCGTCGGCTTCGCGCTCCTGCGTGAGGGTCACGCCGAGCCGGAGGAGCAGGCGTTCCGTGTGGTCGCGACTCAGCAGCGGTTCGGTGACGGATACGGTTACGGCGCCGGTGAGACCCGCCAGGAGGACGGCCGATTTCACCTGGGCCGACGCGTGGGGACTCGCGTAGTCGATGGCGTGAAGGCTCCCACCGCGCATCCGGACGGGGAGCCGCCCGGGCTGCTCGAGTTCGGCGAACTCGACGCCCATGTCCCCGAGGGGCCGGGTGACCCTGCGCATGGGGCGCGAGCGGAGCGACGCATCGCCCGTGAGCGTGGCATGAAAGGGCGAGCCCGCCAGGAGGCCCATGAGGAGGCGGGCCGTCGTGCCGCTGTTTCCGCAGTCCAGCGCCGCGTGGGGCGCCACCAGTCCGTGCAGGCCAACGCCGTCCACGACGAGCTCCGCATCGCCCTCGAGGAGCGGGATGGGGCAGCCCAGCTGGCGCAGTATCGTGGCGGTCGACTGGGTGTCTGCGGAGACGAGGTGGCCGCGGATGCGGCTGCGGCCCGCGCCAATGGCCGCGAGGATGAGTGCCCGATGCGTGATGGACTTGTCACCCGGCACGCGAATCCGCTTCATGACGGCCCGTCCGGGTGTGGCACCTCCAGGGTCAGGCCATCGTGGGCGACGATCGCGCCCGGGAAAACGTCCCGGGCTTCCCGCTCGAGGACGCGGGGGTCGTCGGCATAGCGGGCCGAGATGTGGGTGAGCACGAGCCGGCGCGCACCGGCGCGGCGCGCCACATCCGCAGCCTCCCGCGCCGTGGAGTGCTGCGTCTCCCGCGCCCTCGCCGCCTCGTCATGGGTGAACGTTGCGTCGTGTACCAGCAGGTCCGCCCTTCGCGCGATATCCACGGTCTCCCGGCACGGGCGGGTATCGCCGCTGAAGACCACCCGGCGACCCGGCCGGGGCGGTCCCACCAGATCCGACGCCCGGACGGTCACCCCGCCCACGTCGACATCTTCGCCGCGGTGCAGGCGGCCGAAGAGCGGGCCCTCCGGTACGCCGAGCTCCCGGGCCCGGTCAGGATCGAACCGCCCGAGCCGGTCGTGCTCCACGAGCGCGAAGCCGAGGGAGCGGCCGTGATGCGAACGATAGGCGACGATGTCGAAGTCCGGGCGGGCCACCGCGCCGCCCGGCTCCAGCTCCGTGATCTCCACCTCGAAGGGCACACGCTCGTTGCCGAGATGGACGGCATCCCGCAGGATCCCCGCACCCCCCGCAGGCGACCACAGACGGACGGGCTCCTCCCTGCCCTGCAGACCCATGGTACGGAGCAGGCCGATGATCCCCAGGTAGTGGTCGGCGTGAAGGTGCGTGAAGAAGACATCACCAACCGTGAACCCCGTCCCGAATCGCATCATCTGCCGCTGCGTGCCCTCGCCGCAGTCGAAGAGGAAGGATTCGCCCTCCCGCTGCACCATGATGGCGCTGACGTTGCGACCCACGGTGGGCCGGCTGGCGGCGGTGCCGAGGAACGTCACGCGGATCATGGACGAGGCGCCAGACGTGTCCGTCGCGGGACCAGCCAGAGGAGCGAGTAGGCGGCGTACAGGAAGGACGGCCACGGCGTGAGCGACGGGACGACGAGCAGGCCGGCCCACATGGTGAACAGGCTCAGCGCGACGACGCGCCGCCGCCGCAGCTGCGCCCGGGTGTCGACAGCATCCTCGAGGCCGGTGAGATCGCCGCGCCGGGCATGGATCTCCTCCACGTCCCGGGCGAGGACGCCCTCGACACCGCGCCGCAGCACCACCAGCAGGGCGAGCCCCGCACGGAGCGCCACGGCCAGGAAGCCGGCCGCGGCCAGCAGGAGTACGGCTGTTCTCATGTGCGAAAACGTACCGCTTCGGACGGCTCAGGCAAGCCGCCCTGCGCGATGCCCGGGGTGGGGGTCGAACCCACATGGCCTTGCGGCCCGCGGATTTTAAGTCCGCTGCGTATGCCATTCCGCCACCCGGGCGGGCGGCCACAAGATAGCCGCTTCGCCTGAGGCCATCCAGTTTCACGTCATCCGTCATTGACCGCTGGCGCCGGACGGTGCACAATCCGCGCATGAGCATGGACCTGCCACGCCTGTCCGCCCTGCAGTATGTCCAGCCGCTGCGCGAGGGCGGATCACTGCCCGCCGTCGTGCTCACGGACGATGGCCTGTACGTCGTGAAGTTCCGGGGCGCCGGCCAGGGTCCGCGGGCCCTCATCGCCGAGATCATCGCGGGCCTTATCGCCCGCGCCCTCGACCTGCCGGTCCCGGACCTCGCCCTGGTGGAGACGCAGGAGCTGTTCGGACGTGCGGAGCCGGACCCCGAGATCCAGGATCTCCTGCGGGCCAGCGTCGGCACGAACATCGGCCTCCGCTACCTGGACGGCGCGTTCAACTTCGCGGCGGCGCCTGCGGGCGACACGATGTCGGACGCCCTCGCCGCCCGGGTGGTCTGGTTCGACGCCTTCATGACAAATCCGGACAGGACGCCTCGCAACGTCAACATCCTCGTATGGCAGAGGCGGCCGTACCTCATCGATCACGGCGCCGCCCTGTATGCGCATCACGACTGGGCGGGGGTGGACGAGGCGCGTACCCGCACTCCGTTCCCGCTCATCCGCCAGCACGCGCTCCTCGGACTCGCCGACGACATCGAAACGGTGGACGAGGAGTTTGCGACCCGGCTCACGGACGACGTGCTCACGCATGTCCTGGGCGCGGTGCCCGACGACCTGTTCGAGGACGAGCGTATCCGCGGCGAGTTCGCCTCGACGGAGGATCAGAGACGGCGCTACCTCGACTACCTCAGGACGAGGCTCGATCCGCCCCGGGAATTCGCCCGGACCGCGGAGTCGGAACGGCGCCGGGCGCGCACAGCGGTTCCGGCCCGGCTCTCCGCCCGGCGATAGGACGGGTGCGATGTGCGTGAAGGGAGTCACTAACCGATGAGCGACCCGGACCGGGACTCGGGGCCGACCGCGACCGCGGCGTGCGACTACGCCGTCCTGCGGCTCGTTCCGCACGTGCATACGGGCGCTTTTGTGAACATCGGCGTCGTGCTGCACGTCCGCACGGCGGACTACGTGGGCGTCCGCGTCATCACGGATGCTGGCACGCTCCGCCGGCTGGCCCCGGACATGGATGTGCAGTTGCTGGTCCGCTACCTGGAGTGCTTCGAGCAGATCGCTGCGGGCGACGCCGCGGCAGGAGAAATCGCACTGCTGCCGTCATCCGAGCGCTTCCACTGGATGACGGCGCCGCGGTCCGATGTGCTCCAGGCATCGCCCGTGCACGCCGGCCTCACCAGCGACCCTGCAGCAACGCTCGAGGCGCTGTTCGGGTCGCTGGTGGTCGTGCCGGGACCCGCTACGCCACCGTGACGGTGTCGTCCAGGTAGACGTCCTGGATGGCGTTCAGCAGGTCGACGCCCTCGTTCATGGGCCGCTGGAAGGCCTTCCGGCCGGAGATCAGACCCATGCCGCCGCCGCGCTTGTTGATCACCGCGGTGCGCACGGCCTCCTGCAGGTCGTTCGCGCCCGACGCGCCCCCGGAGTTGATGAGCCCGGCCCGCCCCATGTAGCAGTTGGCGACCTGATACCGCACCAGGTCGATGGGGTGGTCCGTGGTGAGCTCGGAGTAGACCTTCTTGTGGGTCTTGCCGAAACCCTTCAGCGCGTTGTAGCCGCCGTTGTTGGTGGGCAGCTTCTGCTTGATGATGTCCGCCTCGATGGTGACGCCGAGGTGGTTGGCCTGGCCGGTGAGGTCGGCGCTCTCGTGGTAGTCCGTATCCTGCTTGAAGGCGTTGTTGCGCAGGTAGCACCACAGGATGGTGGCCATGCCGAGCTCGTGGGCCTGCTGGAAGGCGAGGCTCGTCTCCTGGATCTGCCGCCGTGACTCGTCGGAGCCGAAGTAGATGGTCGCACCGACAGCCACGGCTCCCATGTCGAAGGCCTGTTCGACCTGGCCGAAATAGACCTGGTCGTACGCATTGGGGTGCGTGAGCAGCTCATTGTGATTGAGCTTGACGATGAACGGGATGCGGTGGGCGTAGCGCCGCGCCACGGCACCGAGGACGCCCAGGGTGGACGCCACCGCGTTACAGCCGCCCTCCATCGCCAGCTCCACGATGCGGGCAGGGTCAAAGTACTCGGGGTTGGGCGCGAAGCTCGCCCCCGCCGAATGCTCGATGCCCTGGTCCACGGGCAGGATGGAGACGTATCCCGTGCCGGCCAGGCGGCCGTGCTCGAAAATCTGCTGCAGGCTGCGGAGCACGGGCGTCGGCCGGTCCGACAGCGCCCAGACCCTGTCGATGAAGTCCGGGCCCGGCAGGTGCAGCCGGTCGCGATGGATGGTGTTGCACGTGTGCTCGAGCAGCTCCGGTGCGTCGCCGCCCAGCAGTTCCATGACCTTCTTGCTCATATTGCCCTCACACTGTTGTTCGATTCGTTCAGGAAGCGGGCTGCACTGCCGCACGCAGCGCCGCGATGTTGTCCGCAACACTGCCGCGGTCATTGAAAACGGCGTTGCCGGCGACCACGACGCTGGCGCCGGCCGCGGCCACATCGCCGATGGTGTCAGGCGCCACGCCGCCATCCACCTCCAGCTCGACGCCCCAGAGGCCCCGCTCGTCGAGGGTCTGCCGGAGCCTGGCGATCTTGGCGGTGCTCGTCGGGATGAAGCGCTGCCCGCCGAAGCCGGGGTTCACGCTCATGACCAGGACCAGGTCCACGTAGGGCAGGATATCGTCGAGGGCGGCCGCCGGTGTGGACGGATTGATGGATACGCCCGGCTTTGCGCCGCGCTCGCGAATGCGCTCGGCGGCGCGGTGCAGGTGTACGCACGCCTCCTCGTGCACCGTGACGATGTCAGCGCCGGCATCGACGAACGCGTCGATCATCCGGTCCGGCTGCTCGATCATCAGGTGCACGTCCAGCGTCAGCTCCGTGACCCGCCGCAGGGCGGCCACCACGCCGGGGCCTATGGTGAGGTTCGGGACGAAGTGGCCGTCCATCACGTCCACATGGATCCAGTCCGCGCCCCCCGCCTCCGCAGCCTCCACGGCGGCGCCCAGCCGCGCGAAGTCTGCCGACAGGATCGAGGGTGCGATTTTCAGACTCATGTGTCCTCCCGCTGGCGCGTCCTCACGTCGTCGGGGGCGGCAATGATGACGGTCGTCGCCATGCCCAGGAAGAGGCCCGTCTCCACGACGCCGGCACGGGCGCGGACAGCTTCGTCGAGTGCACGGGCGTCGGTGATGCCGCCGTCGAAGTGGAGGTCCACGATGAAGTGACCGCCATCGGTGACGAAGGGCGACGCGTCCTGGCGCGTGCGGAGCTCCGGTCGCGCGCCCAGCTCCCTGAATGCTTCGAGGTGCGTGCGCCAGCCAAAGGGCGCGACTTCCACGGGCACCGGCGCCCGGGTGCCGAGACGCGGCACCTCCTTCGAGTCGTCCGCAACGATGATGAGGCGATCGGAGGCGCGGGCCACGATCTTCTCCCAGAGCAGCGCACCGCCCAGTCCCTTGATCAGGTCCAGGTCGGGGTCCACTTCGTCGGTTCCGTCGACGGTGAGGTCGAGGCGCGTGACTTCATCGAGGGTCGTGATCGGAACGCCAAGCTCCCGCGCCTGCTCCTCCGTGGCGCGGGACGTCGCGACGCCGACGATACCGTCGAGTTCCCCCGCCCGGTACCGCGCCGCCAGCAGATCCACCACATGCCGGGCCGTGGACCCGGTCCCCAGCCCCACCCGCATACCGGGCTGAACCAGGAGGACGGCCTGCCCGGCGGCGGCCCGCTTCGCATCCTCCTGCCCGCTCACGAGGCGCGTACGCCGGCGACCCGCCTGGCGGCGGTGACGACGTCGTCGGCCGTGAGGCCGTACTTCCGCATCAGTGCTTCCGGCGCGCCGCTCTCCGCGTACGTGTCGTCCAGCCCGACGAACTGCATGGGCACGGGGTGCAGCCGGCAGACCACCTGCGCGACCCGGGCGCCGAGACCGCCGTGGAGGAGGTGCTCCTCCGCGACGACGATGGCGCCGGTATCCACGGCCGCGGCGAGGACCTCGTCCTCGTCCAGCGGCTTGATGGTCGCCATGTCCACGACCCGCGCGCTCACACCCTCCCGTTCGAGGATGTCCGCCGCGACGAGTCCGGCCGCCACCATGAGCCCCGACGCGATGATCGTCAGGTCGCTGCCCTCGCGTACGCGGGTGGCCTTGCCGAAGGCGAAGTCTGCGGGCGTTGCATCGTACACCAGCGGGGCCTTGGGGCGTCCGGATCTGATGTAGACCGGGCCGTCGTGCTCGTACGCGGCCCGCACCGCCGCCCGCATCTGGTGCTCGTCGCTCGGCACGCACACCACGAAGTGGGGCAGCGCGCACGCCAGCGCCACGTCCTCCACCGACTGCTGGCTCGCTCCGTCCTCGCCCGGCGAGATGCCGCCATGGCTGCCCACCACCTTCACGTTCAGCCGCGGGTACGAGACCGCCATCCTGAGCTGGTCGAAGCCCTTCAGGATGACGAAGCACGCGAAGCTCGAGATGAACGGGACCTTGCCGCAGCTCGCCATCCCGCCCGCCATGCCCACGAGGTTGGCCTCCTGGATGCCAACGTTGAAGAAGCGGTCCGGGTATGCCTCGCCGAACGTCGCACTCTTCGTGCTCTTGGCCAGGTCGGCGTCCAGCGCGACGATGTCCGGATGATCCGCGCCCAGGTCCCGGAGCGCCTCGCCGTACGCGTCCCGGGTCGCCTTGCCCAGCTTGAAGCCCGGATACAGACCGTTCACCGCTCGCCTCCGTTCTGCGACGGCGCGCCCTCGGCGGCGGCCTTCTCGTCAATCGAAACCTCCGCCCGCCGGAGGATACCTGGCTCAGCCAGGGCATGGGACATCTGCTCCTCGGGGTCCTCGCCCGCCAGCTCGCCGAGCGCGCGAGCGAGCTCGTCGTCCGACGGCGCAACGCCATGGTATGCGTTGTCACCCTCCATGAAGCTGACGCCCTTGCCCTTCACCGTATGGGCCAGGATGCACGCAGGTCCGCCCACGGACGTCGCCCACTCCAGCGCTTCGAGCACCTGGTCGATATCGTGGCCGTCGATCTCCCGCGTCTCCCACCCCATCGCCTCCCATTTCCTCGCGAAGGGCTCGAGGGTGATGATGTCGTCGATGGCGCCGTCCAGCTGAAACTTGTTCCAGTCCACGATGGCCACGAGGTTGTCCGGCCGGTGGTGGCCGGCAGCCATCGCCGCCTCCCACACCTGGCCTTCCTGGCACTCGCCGTCACCGAGGAGGACGAAGACGCGGTAGTCCCGACCGTCGAGCCGGCCGGCCAGAGCCATGCCGAGTCCGATGGAGAGACCCTGTCCCAGCGACCCCGTCGATGCCTCGACGCCCGGCAGGCTGCCCAGCACGGGGTGTCCCTGAAGCCGGCCGTCCACCCTGCGCAGAGTCGCCAGCTCCTCCTTCGGGAAGTAGCCGGCCTCCGCCATGGCGGCGTACTGGACTGGTACGCCATGACCCTTCGACAGGACGAACCGGTCGCGATCCTCCCAGTCGGGGCGCGCGGGGTCGTACCGGAGGACCCCGCCGAAGAAGAGGGCGGTGACGATCTCCACGGCGGACAGGGACCCGCCCGGGTGACCGCTCGCGGCCTCGTGGAGCATGTGAACGATGTGTCGGCGAATCATCCTGGCGCGGCCACGCAGCGCGTCGGCGTCCAGGGCGGCGGGACTGGCTGATCGGCCCATTCTATTCCGCGTTCGGGGGCGGTCTCCGGAAACAGCGCGCAAATCTAGTGTTGCAGCCACGGGCGCGCAAAAACGGCCGACGCGGTTGGCACACGGACGCGGAGAGGTGGGTGGCTCGACTTTGGGATGGTGCGGATGGACGGTCCGGCGGGTCGCAGGAGACCCGGATCCACCCCGACGCACGTGGCGCCGGGGCACGTGCGTCAGTCGCCGTCGCCCTGCGGCGCCGCGGCCGGAGCCGCGCTGTGGCCGGATCCCCGGGCAACCTCGGGCAGTTCCCGGTCTGCCATGCGCGACAAAACGATGTAGTACGTGACCTCGCCGACGCTCTCACGCACTTCGAGGGCGTCCAGGTAGAGCTCGACGGCCTCGGATGCCGGCTGCTCCTTTTCCAGGAGCTCCACGAAGTTGAGCGCGTTGTCAACGTGCGTGTTCAGGATCGCCACTTCCGTCCTCGCGGCGGAGAGCTCGACCCAGCGGCGAAGGTCGTCCTTGACCCGCCCGCGGAGGCGCTGGCGCATGTTGCGGAGGAAGGAGCGTCGCGTCTCGTTGTCCTCCGGCTCGACCGGCTCGGCGCCATCCGGCCACGGGGTCGACCCCGAGTCGACGACCTGCTCGCCGAGGATTGCCAGCGCCCGTGTAGTGATGACCCGGGCCTCGTCGTCGGATAGCCGGAGCAGACGGACATAGATGCCCAGGGCGTTCTCGAAGGGGACCTGGTCGCCTACGAGCTGGATGAGGCGCAGGGCGTGATCCACGTGCGTGCTGAGCAGGCGTTCCTGCGCGACGGCGATGGCGAGCTCCACGCGCCGCCGCATGGGTTCCGAGACGTCTCTGGAAGAGAACGGGTTTTTCACTGGTCGCTCCGACTCGGCCGGAATGTTTGGCTACGGTTCCGGCCCTGCGGTTGCAACTTCCGTTCCGGTCAGCCCACCGCGGCGCGGGCCGCGAAGAGCTGCTGCAGGACAGCGTCGCGGCCGGTACCGCCGGGCACGGTGCGGGCGTCGGCGGAGGCGCGGGGGGACATGTCCGGCAGCGCGGGCTCGGTGAAGGCCGGATGTGCTTCCGCCCACGCTTCTGACGACAATGCGGAGACCGGTGTTCCCCGCTCGTCGGACATGCGGAGCAGGCGGCCGACGGCAGCGTGTGCGTCACGGAACGGCACGCCGCGGCGCACGAGCTCGTCGGCCAGGTCGGTGGCGACCAGTGCCTCGTCCGCCACGGCGGCGGCTACGACATCGTCGCGAAACCGCAGGCCGGCGACGGTCTCCCGCGTGGCAGGCAGCAGGGCTTCGAGGGCGTCCACGGCGCTGAACAGCAGGCGCTTGTCCTCCTGGAAGTCCTTGTTGTACCCCGAGGGCGTTCCCTTCATCATGGCCAGGGCGGCGGTAAGTTCGCCGATGGTGCGGGCCGCCATGCCCCGGGCCAGCTCGAGGCCGTCGGGATTGCGCTTCTGGGGCATCAGGCTGGAGCCGGTGGTGTACGCCTCGGGCAGCTCCACGAACCGGAACTCGTCGCTGGAGAATATGATGAGGTCCTCGGCGAGGCGGGACAGGTGCGTGCCGGTCATGGCCGCGACGAAGAGGATCTCGCAGACCCAGTCCCGGTCGCCGATGGCATCCATGGAGTTGGCTGAAACGGCCCGGAAGCCCAGGAGTTCCTTCAGGAGCGTGCGATCGACGGCAAAGCCGGAACCGGCGATGGCCCCGGACCCGAGGGGCAGCACGGCCACACGCTCCACCGCAGCGTCGAGTCGCTCGCGGTCCCTCTGGAGCGGCCAGAAGTGGCTGAGCAGGAAGTGGGCGACGCGAACCGGTTGCGCCCTGCGCAGGTGTGTGTAGGACGGCATGAGCACATCCACGGTCGCTTCAGCCTGCTCGAGGAGGGCCGCCTGGACGCCGAGGATGCCGCGCTCGAGGCGGGCGCAAGCCCGCATCGCCCAAAGGCGCGCGTCCGTCGCCACCTGGTCGTTCCGGGATCGCCCCGTGTGGAGCTTCCCCGCCACCTCGCCCACTTCCTCGTACAGCATGCGTTCGACGAGGGTATGGATGTCCTCGTCCCGCGCATCGTCCGGGAATGCCGTCTCCAGGCGGTGGCCGACGGCCTGGAGGCCCGCGTCCAGTGCGTGCATCTCCACGCTGTCGAGGACGCCGGCACGGCAAAGGGCCAGCACCCAGGCGCGGCTGCCCTCCACGTCCTCGCGCCACAGCCGACGGTCCACGTCGAGGGACCGGTTGAGGTCATCGAGGGAGGGCGCCGGGCCGGCGGCGAAGCGCCCGCCCCAGAGGCGGTGGGGGGACGGAGGTGTCGGCGGCTCCGTCCCCGCGGTGGTGCTGCTCTGCGTCATTACACCGTGATCCGGGTTCGCACGGCCTGCGGCGCCACGGTCCGGCCGGCCTCGCCGTCCGTCGCCGTCTCGTCGAACACCGCCTGCTGGCGCGCCTCGGCGCGGGTCGGCAGCGAGAACAGCCGGATGTATCCCGCCGCGTCGGCGTGGTCGTACGTGCCGTCATCGCCGAAGGACGCCAGGCCCGCGTCGTACAGCGGATAGGGCGTCCGCCGTCCGGCGATGATGGCATTGCCCTTGTACAGCTTCAGCTTCACCGATCCCGTCACGCGCTGCTGGGTCCGGTCCACAAGGGCGTCCAGCGCCTCCCGCTCGGTACCCCACCAGCGGCCCTCGTACACGAGGTCTGCATACCGCGCGGCCACCTGATCCTTGAGGGCCAGGGCCCGACGGTCAAGTACGAGCTGTTCCAGCTCCCGGTGCGCCGTGTACAGCAGCGTGCCGCCCGGTGTCTCGTACACGCCCCGGGACTTCATGCCGACCATGCGGTCTTCCACGATGTCCGCCCGGCCCACGCCGTGGATGCCGCCGATCTCGTTCAGCGTCTCCACGAGCTGCACCGGCGTGAACACCTCCCCGTCCACGCTCACGGGGTAGCCGGCCTCGAAACCGATCTCGACGTACTGCGCGCGGTCCGGTGCCTCCTCGGGCGAACGCGTGAACATGAAGACATCGGGCGACGGCTCGTTCGCCGGGTCCTCCAGCGGGCCGCCCTCGTGGGAGACGTGCCAGAGGTTGCGGTCCCGCGAGTAGATCTTGGCCCGCGTCGCAGGCACGTCGAGGCCGCGGGACTCGGCGTAGTCGATGGCATCCTCGCGGGAGCGGATGTCCCATTCCCGCCACGGGGCTATGACCTTGAGACCCGGCGCGAAGGCGGCATAGGTAAGTTCAAACCGGACCTGGTCGTTCCCCTTCCCGGTGCAGCCGTGCGCGAGGGCCGAAGCGCCGACTCGCACCGCAAGCTGGGCCTGGCTCCGGGCGATGATGGGACGCGCCATGGACGTGCCGAGGAGGTACTTGCGGGCGTATATGGCGCCCGCCCGGAGGGTCGGCCAGATGGCTTCCCGCACGAACGCCTCCCGCAGGTCCTCCACCACCAGAGCGCTGGCGCCCTGCTGGCGGGCCCTGACCTCGAGTCCGTGCAGCTCCTCGCCCTGGCCGACATCGGCGGCGACGCAGATCACCTCCGCGTCCTCGTAGTTTTCCCGGAGCCAGGGGACGATGATCGACGTGTCCAGTCCGCCGGAGTATGCAAGAACGATCGTGAATGCCATCTCGGTTTCCTCTCGCAGTATCAGCACTTGGTAAGGGGCATGGCCACGGCGATCTCCCGGCAGTCCGCCCTGCGCGCGCACCGGCTGCAGTCCGCCGCGATCTTCTGCGGGAACTCGCCGATGTTCGCGGGTGCGAAACCGATCCGGTAGAAGAACTCGTCCTGCAGTGTCAGGGCGAAGACCCGGCTCACGCCCTGGTTACGAGCGCAGTCGACCGCCGCCTCGACGAGACGCCGGCCCAGGCCGGCTCCCTGGAGGTGGGCGGCCACCGCCAGCGCACCGACCTCGGCCAGCTCCGGCGCACGACGGCGGACCGCCACGCTCCCGACAACCTGGCCGTCGACGACGGCGACGATGTACTCCCCGATGTCCCGTACAACATCCTGCCTGCTCCTGGGCAGGAGCGCCCCGCTCGCGACGAATGCGTCGAGCAGCGCGTGCAGGGCCGGCGCATCGGTGTGCGCGGCCGGGCGCAGCGTGGCGGCGGGCGTATCCCGAACAATGGCCAGCGGCGGCCGGCGCTGCGGTCGCGCCCACGCCGCGTTCCGGTGATCGAGTACGGGGAGCGCCGCCGGCGTCATGCCAGCACCTCGTGCAGGATGTCCATGCCTTCATCGATCTCAGCC